>NZ_DAMBFQ010000001.1:104610-363754 GCF_032061225.1 Moraxella sp. CTOTU48841 | reverse complement strand
CAGTATCAGTAATCCCACGCCACCCACATAGAAAAACGGGGTAAAATCACGGTAAAGACTGGGCGGGATTTGCGCCATGACAATCATTACCACAAACGCGATGGTAAAACTAATGGTTTGACGGATGACCATTCCCATGTCTTGAGTAGAGGCACTGTATAAAATGGCTAAACCAAACAAAGCTGTGACAAACAATAGCATCAATAACCAAGGGTCTAAATGCACGCGCTGCCAAAAGGAGGGTAGACTGTCATTACCAAAGTGATGAGCTTGCCTAGAAAAACGGTACTGTCCAATCTTATCTACCATACACACCAAACATCAAATTAACCCGGTGACAATAAGTCTGTAAAAAGACACAAAAATAGGCTCAATAGTTTATATGGCTTAATGTGATTTTGGTAGTCTTAATAATGTAATAGTTTATAACACTTGTTTCATAAAAATAAGTCACTATATTAAGTGAGCTATTAATTAAGCTCAATTATGAAATGAACATAACTATTAAGTAAGTGAAAATTAAGTTAAGTGAAAATAATTATCAGGTAGGCATGATTACCTAAGCATATCAAGCCTAATTTTTTGACAGTTGCTCATAAGTCCGTGGTGTTTTTCCATTTTGACGAAACGTGAATAGGCAGTCCATGACACATCAAAACAAGACCAAAAATAAACCAAGCATTATCGAAGACAACGTGCAAACAGCCCAGTATGCCAATACCAAGAGTGCCAAGACTAAGAATATAAACACTACCAAGACTCAGAATACCAAAACCAAGATTTTGATAGGCATTGTTGGCTCAGGGATGATAATGACATTGCTTATCGCCTGTAATCATCCTGTCACACCCGTTGATAACCGAAAACCTACTACGACCATCGTTCGTCAAACCCATCCAAACCCTAAAAATCCCACTGTCACGCAGACTGACAATATGCGCGGTCTTATTCTAAACCGTCAAAACACAACCCGATCTACAACAGACTATCGCGCACTCAAAAATACCACACGATACAATAGTAACGTTGTCTATACCAATGATGCAGATTTTAAGGATTGGTTGGCTAGTCACAGCTACCAGCAATCAGAAGTGTTGGCGTATCAAAATTACTTGCAAAGCCAATTAGGCAGTATTCCGCCGATGGATCAGTTAATCACGAGTGCCAGAGATGCACGGCGCTGCGGTTTTGAGCCGTATGAAGTGCCGCCTGCGTCACTATGGCAAAATATCGTGCCCACCCTGCAAATGCTGCAGCAACTGCAAAAACAAGGTTATTTGCCGTATTCGACAGTGATACGCTCCGTGTATCGAAACCCTGCATTAAATGATTGTGCGGGCGGTGCGGGCGAGAGTAAGCACATGACCAATGGCGCAATTGATATTTGGATACCTGAAAACGAAGCCAACAAATGGGCGATAGAAAGTACCTTTGATGGGCTTTGCCAGTTTTGGCAGTCCAACGGGCAAAGCTATAATTTTGGACTTGGCTTGTATCCGACAGGCTCGGTGCATCTTGATACGCAAGGCTTTCGAAAATGGGGCGCAAGCCATAGCTCAAGCTCATCACCCTGCCGTTTTTAACCCTAACGCAACTGTTAAGCTGTTTACATTGGCTATTTAGCGATTTTTGTTGCGGTTTTTGTTGTGTTTGGCGTGGCGTTCCCAACCGTCACAATCAAAAACTTGTTAGGGTCAATGAGGTCTTTATAGCTTTGATTGACAGCGTGAAGGTCGGTGCGCTGCACGCGCGTCACGTACTCGGTCAAGTAACTATCTGGCAGCTGATAAAACCCCATCATACCAACTGTAGCATTCATGGCGGCATTGCTAGCAAAGCTGGTGGGGAAACTGTTGATTAGACTGTCTTTGGTTAAAGCCAATTCGTTTGGCGTTACCCCTTTTTCTAGCGTATTTTTGATGACTTGCTTGGTCGCCTCAATTGCTTCTTGCGACTTTTGGTTACGGGTAGAAAAACTAATGGTATAACTACCTTGGGCAAGCATCGGCGTGGTGCTGCTATAGATACCATAGGTGAGCCCGCGTTTTTTACGGATATCTTCCATCAATCTGGCTTGAAAATTGCCGCCCCCGACGATTTCATCGGCAATGGCAAAGTTGGTTTGATGCTGCAAGCCTAAACCATCCACCACGCGTTTTTGACCCAATTGCCCCATCAATACGGTGGTTTGGGTGCTATCAAATGGGATATGAATCGTTTTAGCGGCGCTCAAAGGTTTGGCATCGGCAAGCTTTGGGGCAGCTGTGCCAACGGGCATTTGAGCGGTTAGCTGATTGGCAAGCGCCCGCGCGCGCTCAATACTGATATCGCCTGTAATGGCAATATTTGCATTCTTCGCCACCAAAAACTGCTGGCTAAAAGCTTTGAGATGGTTGGCATTAATTTTGGCAATGCTGTCTTCTGTGCCTTGGGTGGGGTGGGCGTAGGGATGATTGCCATAAAGCGCCGCAGCAAAGGCTTTGCTTGCGATGCTATCGGGGTCTTCTTTGGCTTGTTGCAGGCTGATTAGATACTGGGCTTTGGTACGTTCAAAATTTTTGTTTGGAAACGTAGGCTGGGTCATCATATCGCTCATTAAACCAAGCGCAGGGGATAAACGCGCTTCATCGGATAGACTGCGCAAACTCACAATAAACATGTCTTTATAAGCACGGGCAGATAAATCAATCCCAAGCTGCTCACTGGTCTCGGCAATCTCATCTTCGCTTTGATGGCGTGTGCCCTGATCCAGCATATTTGCGGTCAGACTGGCAATCCCAAAACCGCCTTTTTTAATGGCTTCATCACGAGCTGAGCCTGCATTAAAATACACACTGACATCCACAATCGGTAAATTGTGGGTTTGTACCAAAGCGACTGGGGTACCCGAATCTGTCGTAAAGTGGATGATATTTGGTAAGGTCACTTTTAACGGTGCCGTGGTTTTTAGGCTGGTTAATTTGTCTAAAGCGGCAATGGGTGCAGTGGGGTCAACATTGCCACTACTGTGAGCATCGCTATGGGTGGCAGGTTGTGCATGGCCCCCTTGCGTGGCAATGGTGGTCATTAGTAATAAGATTTTAGCTAAATGTGGTTTCATTTTTTTTCTCAACATTCTAAGGATGGTCTGACAGCAATGAGGGCAAGTCAAGTCAGGATAAGTTAAGTTACTGGTTTTATAGTTATTTATTGGGTTTTTTTGCTTTTACCACATTGAGCACGGTTAAATTGTCGTTAACCAAATATTTGCTAGCGGCAGCGTGTAAGTCACTTTCTGTGATGCTATCTAAGGTTTTGGGTAGGTTAAACACCATCCGATCATCAAGCCCAATGCTGTTTAGACTGCCAATCATCTGCGCTTGTCCGCTGATACTATCTTGGCTATAAATCAAACTGGTCATGGTGTTGGTTTTGGCACGGGTCAGTTCACTTTGTGCAATCGGTTGGTTTTTAAGCGCGTCAATCTCATCAATGATTGCTTGTTTGGCTTGGGCAAGCGTAACGCCATCTCGCGGGGTGGCTTGGATTAAAAATAGCCCATCGCCCCGACTAAAGGCACTGTAACCACTGCCGACTGAGGCTAGTAGCTGTTTTTCCCGTACTAGGCGTTTTTCTAGGCGTGCAGATAAACCGCCATCGAGTACATCGGCTAGTAGCGATAGACTATAGGCGGTTTTGGGGTCTTTTGCTGTGGTAAGCGTGGGCACGTTAAACGCCATCATGACCATAGGCACTTGCACGGGCAATTGGGTGGTTTTTTCTTGATAACCACGAAAGCCTGGCTGTATCACACTGGGGCGCTTTGGCAGGGTTTGTGGTTTTTTATCGGCAAAGTATTTTTTGACTTCATTGATAGCCTCTGTTGGTTTGACATCGCCCACGATTACTAAGGTCGCATTGTTGGGCGCATACCATGTTTTATACCAATCAGTTAGGTCTTTTAATCCAATGGATTCGATTTCTGCCATGGGACCAATGACCGATTCCCCTTTGGGACTATTAGGGTAAGCCATTTTGCTAAACTGCTCATAGGCGAGAGCGTTTGGGTTGTCATCGGTCCGCTGGCGGCGCTCTTCCATCACCACTTGGCGCTCAGCGGTAAAGTCATTGTCCTTTAGCTGTAAATGGGTCATCCGATCGGCTTCAAGCTCTAGGGCGAGCGCTAAGCGATTGGCAGGGAAAATTTCATAATATGCGGTGTAGTCATAGCTGGTAAAGGCATTATTGCTACCGCCAAATTTGGCAATAAGGCGTTCAAAATCTGCTGAGGACACGTTTTTTGTCCCCTTAAACATCATATGCTCAAGCAAATGCGACATACCGCCTAAATGAGTAGGTTCATCAGTTGCACCCACGCGATACCATACTTGGCTTATCACCACAGGGGAGCGGTGATCTTCTTTGATTATCACCTTTAAGCCATTATCCAGCGTATATTCATGGCGCGTTGCTGCCCTATCGCTGTCAAAATCTGTGGGGCTCGGCGTTTGCTGGGTTGTGTCAGTTACCGCGTTAGCAGTTGGATGCGCGTTAATAGGCGTATTGGCTAAAGTCGGGGTGGTTTTGGTCGGCATGGTTTTGGCTGCGATGGTCTGCGCAGTGCTGCAACCTGATACACAGAGCGTATAAGTCAAGGCGGCAGCAAGGAGGGTAAGGTTAAAAAATGTAGGCTTTGACACAGTGTTTCGGTTTAACATAGTTTCTCTTTAACTTTTAATCTTTAATCTGGTTTTTTGATTGTGGGGCAATGGGGTTTGCAGGCATTATAAAAGATAAACCATGATAACGGATGTTGGCATTGATTGCTATTTGAAAGCCCATTGCACGATTAAATCTGAATAAATACGAGCTGCAAATTTTTAGCGCAACAAGCTGTAAACGGACAGTTTTTTCCCATACCACACATCCTATGGGTTTAAGGGATTGACAGCATGTTTATTTCAAACTGCGAACAAACACTGTTATAATTTTATACATCTCAATATTTTAATGACAAATTTAACCATAGGCGATGATATGAGTAGCAACCAATTTAATAACAATGCTTCTAATAAGGTGGTAATTAATTTTAATAACCAACCGACTAATTTTGATGATGCTACGATGCCCAATCTGCCTGTACAAGATGTGCCAATTATTGAAACGCCGCGTATCGCTGAAGCCGCCCAAACGTCAACGCTGCAAACACCTGCGCCACCCCAATCTGTGTCACCAATGCCGCAAAGCCAACACCAAAGTCAGCCTGCACCCATACAGCCGCCTGCCAATACGGCTGCGCCAAGCGCAGAACCTGAACAAAAAGGCGGCTGGTTTAGCCGCATGAAGCAAGGCTTGTCAAAAAGTCGTAAAAATTTGACCGAAGGCTTAACCAATATTTTGATTGGGGGTAAAGAAATTGATGATGAACTACTTGAAGAAGTCGAAGACCAGCTGTTGGTCGCTGACATTGGGGTGAATGCCACCAATCGCATCATCAAAAACTTGACCGAAGCCACAGCCCGCGGTGATTTGATTTATTCTCATTCACTGTATAAAGCGCTACAAAAAGAACTCACCGATATCTTGACACCCAAAGTTGCACCGCTGGTGGTGGATGCTAGCACAAAACCGTTTGTCATATTGGTCGTTGGGGTCAATGGCGTGGGTAAAACCACCACCATCGGTAAACTTGCCAAACGTCTGCAAGGTGAAGGAAAATCAGTGATGTTAGCAGCGGGCGATACGTTCCGTGCGGCAGCCACCGAGCAATTGCAAGTTTGGGGGGAGCGCAATAATATCCCTGTTGTCGCCCAAGGTCATGGCTCAGACAGTGCTTCGGTGATTTTTGACGCCATTCAATCTGCCAAAGCCCGTGGCATTGACGTGCTGATTGCCGACACTGCAGGGCGTCTGCAAAATAAAACCAATTTGATGGAAGAGCTGAAAAAAGTGATTCGCGTCATGCAAAAAGCCGATCCGACAGCGCCGCATGAATCCATGATAGTGCTCGACGCCGGTACAGGACAAAATGCCCTAAATCAAGTAGAAATCTTCAATGAAGCAGTGCCACTGACAGGCGTGACCGTCACCAAATTAGATGGCACGGCAAAAGGCGGCGTGGTATTTAATATCGCTGAAAATACCAATGTGCCGATTCGTTTTATTGGCGTGGGTGAAAAAATTGATGATTTGCGCCCATTTCAAGCCGATGATTTTGTCAAAGCCCTGTTTGAAAAAGATGAGTAACTCATGTATCACTTAAATATTGCTAATAAGCAGATGACTAATATTGATAAAATTCAATTTAGTGAAGTGGGTTTTAGAGAGCGCCAAGATTTGCAAGAATGGATTGTGAGCAATCCAGAATGTCTTGGCGAGCCATTATTAATTATTCAAAAAGAATTTAACGGGTTTGACAATACGTCTGAAAGATTAGATTTATTGGCGTTAGATAAAAGTGGTAATTTAGTCATTATTGAAAATAAAACGGATAGTTCTGGTAAAGATGTTGTATGGCAGTCTGTGAAATATGCATCTTATTGCTCTCGACTTACAGATGAGAAAATCATAAATATGTTTGCTGACTATCTTAGAAAATATGATAGCCAAAACTCTGATGATTATATTGCAAGCGCTAAACAAAAAATAAATGAATTTCTTAGCGATAGCACAGAAGATGATATTGGATTAAATCCCAATGAAACTTCGCAACGAATCATTTTAGTCGCTGCTGAATTCCGTCAAGAAGTAACATCAGCTGTATTATGGCTGATGAATTTTGGTATTAATATCCGTTGTATAAAATGCCAACTTTTTAAATTTAATAATGACTTTTTCTTTGATACTCAGCAAATTATTCCTGTACCCGAAGTTGAAAGCTTTATGATAGATATTGCGGAGAAAAAACAAGAAGACATTCAAATCAAAAATAATAAACAAAGCGTACTAATAAGTTTTTGGTCGCAATTTATCAATGCGACTTTATCAAATGCTGAAAATTTATATGCTAATAGGACACCAAGTAAAGATAATTGGTTAGGTACTAAATTAGGAAATGGTGTCGGAATAAGTGTTGTAATTACAAAGGAATCTGTAAAAATTAGAGTTGAAATAAAAGGTAATAATAAAGAAGACACTTTAAAAATATTCGACTATTTATATCAGCATAAAGAAGAAATCGAATCAAAATTTCAATATCCTGTTAATTGGGAGCGTTGTCCTGAAACTGTATATAGTTTTATAATTATCACAAACGAAGCAGTTGGATATTCAGACAAGTCTGAATGGCGGGGTGCAAATGAATTTTTGATTGAAGAAAGTTATAAAATGCAGAAAATTCTTAAATCACTTCTAGATAAATTTGTCTTATAAAATGCTTACCACAAACTACCAACTATCAATCAAATTACCAACAATTACCCTTGTCGCACATAAAGGTTGTCTTATCGCGCTTGATTGGCAAACCCAAAAAATCCTACAACAATTAACTGCACAAGCGCACTATATACAAAGCAAAGATTTGGCTGACTCAGTAGATGACGATGCCAAAGTCTTACGAAATACCATCAGTCAACTTGACGAATATATTAATGGACAGCGACAAGTATTTGATATGCCCATCGCACTCTACACAGGCACACCCTTTCAGCAAAAAGTATGGCAAGCATTACGACAAATCCCTTACGGTCAAACAATCAGCTATGCACAGCTTGCCAAACAAGTGGATAATCCCAAAGGCTTTCGCGCAGTCGCGCAGGCCAATGGCCGCAACCCACTAAGTCTCATTATTCCTTGCCATCGCGTGATTGCCAGCGATGGCAAATTGGGCGGTTATACCGGTGGGGTTGAGATTAAGCAAACATTGCTTGATATAGAGCAAGCAAGTTATCAGCGATAAACAATAACCCAATGAGGCGTTATTCTTTGTCATCTGCGTCTTTTTCTTCCCAAGTTTCTAAGCGTTCATAAATACGACCATAAACGGTATTTTTACGATATTTGCCTTTTTTGGTCATCTCATCTGGCGCCAGACCCGTCAATAGATACATGGCTTCATTGACATGCTCTACGGCATAGATGGTAAATTTACCTGCCGTCACGCTATCGATGATATCTTGACGCAGCATCAATTGCGCCAAATTGGCTTTGGGCACAATCACCCCTTGCTTGCCCGTCAAGCCTTGCTCGACACACGCATCATAAAACCCGGCGATTTTGGCATTGACGCCGCCGACCGCTTGGACTTGACCAAATTGGTTCATCGAGCCAGTCACCGCAAAGCTTTGATTAATCGGGGTTTGCGATAGGGCAGACAGTAGTGCGCAAGTTTCGGCTACTGTCGCGCTATCGCCATCAATACCGCCATAACTTTGTTCAAAAGCCAGCGATGCGGTAAAGTTGAGCGTGTGGTCTTCTGCAAACAGTGCTTTTAGGTAACTGCTCATAATCAGCACACCTTTGGCATGGATAGAGCCGCCTAAATCCACATCGCGCTCGATATCAACAATATCGGCGTGCGCGGCACTGTGATGCACTGACGCTGTCAATCGCGCAGGCATACCAAATTCACTATCTGCGTAGCTGATGACCGTTAGCGCATTGATTTGACCAATCGCTTTGCCTTGGGTGCTAATCAGCTGTTGCCCTTTTTCTAGTTCTTGCCAGAACAATTGCCGTAAATAACCCGAGCGATGGCGAATATCCTCAATGGCTTGGCGGACATGGCTAGCGGTCACTGTGTTTTCAGGGGTAAGCTCTGATTGATTGATGAGCGCATGACGATTGGCTTCGAGTAAGAGCTGCGCCAATCTGTCCCCATGTAGGCTTAACTCATGCTGGTCTTCTGCTTGCTCACTAAGATAATCTAATAAACATGCCAACGCGGTGTTATCAAACGTTAGCAATTGGTATTTGCTTATCATATCGGCAATTTTGGCAGTCATCGCTTGTTCATTGGCGTGACTGCGTACCACGCGATCATGAAAATCTGCACGGATTTTGAATACGGCATTAAATTCAGGCTCAAAATCTAGCAGGTCATAATACAAGTCTGGCTCACCGAGTAAAATAACTTTGACATCAAGCTTAATCGGTTGTGGTTCAAGGCTAATACTGCCTGTTAGTGTCAGCATTTGCTCAAGGCTCGACATCTTGATTTGGCGGCTTTGCAGCGCGCGTTTGAGACCTTGCCACGCATACGGATATTCAAGCAAATTAGTTGCTTCAAGCACCAAATAACCGCCATTCGCACGGTGCAGTGAACCGGCGCGAATCAGACTGACATCTGTTGACACAGTACCCAAATGGGTAATTTGCTCGACATGCCCGAGTAAATTTAAATGGGTGGGTAAGTCTTCAAACACAATCGGTGCGCCTTGATCGGGCGCATGGCTTGCAATCACATTGACAAAATAGCGCGCTGGCAATGGCGAGAAATGGCTGGGCAAAAACTCTTCATCATCTTCATTGATGATTCGTTCTACATGATTGACGATATCGTCATGCACGTCTTGCAAATACTTACGAACCTTTGGTAAGTCTTGATACTTGTCAAATAACGGCTCCATCAATGGTTTTAAGGTACGCCGAGTCAATGAGTGGTGTAGCGCTTGCAGGGTCTGATTGGCTTCATCTTCAATTTGCTCAAGCTCAACGGTCAGTTGGCTCAAGCGTTTTTGCATATGGTTCTTATCTTGATAATTGGCAACATACGGCGATTTTGGGGTTAAGCCAAAGCTGGCTTGATTGGTTGCACTTGAGGTGTTATTAGAGGCGCTAGTTGTGGTGCTAGACGTTTGATTGGCTTTAAGTGGTAAAACTGGTGCTTTACCACTGGATTTTTGGCGACCCAATTTATTAGCAGGTTTGATTGATAAATAACTATCGCTTGGCTCGATATCATTGTAACTGTCATTGTCATTGCCATCGGCTCGGTTGTCACTAAAATCAGATTTGATAAAAATCGGTTTATTGTCCGAAGGTCGCAGCGCCAATGCAAGTGAATATTGTTTGCCTTCTTCATGCAGCGCATGATAGACCTGTTCTTCACGAAGGCTAATTTCATTCTTTATGGCTTCTACCTTACTTTGATAGTGCTCACTGCGAAAACGCTGATTGAGCTGACGTTTGGTGGTTAGCCAAAAGGTTTTGACATCTTCCGCTAATTGCTTGCCCATGCCAGCAGGCAGGTCAAGCGCAATCGGGGTGCGCGCATCAACAAAATTATGCACATACACCCAGTCATTGGGCGTGGGTTTTTGTTTGGCGTGAGCTTGTAGCAGGCGAGTGATTAAGGTGCGTTTGCCCAGTCCGTTTTCGCCTGCAGCAAAGATATGATAACCATTGGCATTGATATCAAGCGCAGTGGCAATCGCTTTACAGGCGCGCTCTTGCCCAAAGCCAATCTCAAGCGTTTTGGTATGGTGGCTATCTTTTGGCAAGGTCGCTGGGTCGGTATAACGGCGCAAGTGCGAGATTGCAACAGGCTGTAAATTGTCAGATTTGATGGTATCGGTAATGATAGAAGAGAATTTTGAAGTCACAGGGGTAGTACGAACAGATTTTGCAAGGGTATTTTTCATAAAACAAGTTTCATCAACGCATTAAAAAGCGGTAGTGGAAAAGATAAACAATGATAGTGACAGTGCTTAGGGTCTGAAATCTAAGGTTTAGAGTCACTTGTAGTTAACAGATAGGTTTTGGTAAGTAGTAATAAAGTATCAGTATGATGTGGTTTTTTGTTGATAAAATCAATGGCTATTTTTTCGCGAATCGTTGCCTTAAGGTTTCAGCCGCAGTAATATAAAAGTTGATGGGCAAGTATTTGCTAAGATAACATATTGACGCTTAACATAATCGTTTGAGACAACAACATGGCTAAAACAGAAAACGGATTTATTTTAGCGCTGGATCAGGGCACTACCTCAAGCCGCAGTATCATCTTTGATAACCAATTAACACCCATCGCCATCGCCCAAAAGCCGCTGGGTATCATCACCCCAAAAGCCGGGTTTATCGAGCAAAATGCCAACGACATCTGGCAAACCCAAATTAGTACCGCCCAAGAAGTGATTGCCAAAGCAGGATTATTGTCGACAGATATTTCAGCCATCGGTATCACCAACCAACGTGAGACCACCATAATTTGGCATAAAAAGACGGGTAAGCCTGTCGCACCCGCCATTGTATGGCAAGATAGACGTACCCATCAGTGGTGTAGAGACTGGCGTGATAAAGGCTTTGATGCCAAAATCCAGCAAATTACCGGATTACGTATAGATCCCTATTTTAGTGCCAGCAAAATCGTATGGCTGTTAAACCAAAACCCTAAGCTTCGCCAACAAGCGCTAGCAGGTGAGTTGGCTTTTGGTACCGTGGATAGTTGGCTACTGTTTAACATGACAGGCGAGCATAGCATTGATATCACCAACGCCTCACGCACCATGCTGATGTCTTTGCAAACAGGCGACTGGTCTGATGAATTATTGGATTTATTTGATATTCCCAAAACCATGTTACCTACCATCAAGCCATCAGATGGCGATTTTGGGGTCACCAAACAAGGGATGTTTGGCAAACAAATCCCAGTCACGGCAGTGCTAGGCGATCAGCAAGCGGCATTGTATGGGCAGGGCTGTAACCGGGCAGGCATGGCAAAATCCACCTATGGCACGGGCTGTTTTTTGTTAATGAATACCGGCGATAAACCCTGTGTTAGTCATCAGCAATTACTCACCACCGTTGCTTGGCAAACCACAGAGGCGAATCATACTCGTCAACCTAACCGGCATGAACCCTCAGGTAAATTGCCCAACTTATTAAAACCTCTACAAAATTTACAACGAAATAAAAAAACAAGCGTCACGCAAACACAATATGCGCTTGAAGGCAGTGTGTTTATGGCGGGTGCCATCGTGCAGTGGCTACGCGATAACTTAGGTATGATAGCGCGCAGTGAGGACATTGAAACCTTGGCGGCGCAAGTACCGGATAGCCAAGGAGTGACCCTTATTCCTGCCTTTACCGGACTTGGCGCACCTTACTGGCGAGCAGATGCTACCGCAAGACTTATCGGGCTGACACGCGGCACTACCAAAGCGCACATCGCTAGAGCCGCCTTAGAAGCGATTGCGCTGCAAGCTTATGATGTGTTAATCGCCATGCAAAAAGATAGCCCGGTACCACTGCACGAACTGCGCGTGGATGGGGGTGCTGCCAATAACAATATCTTAATGCAATTTCAAGCCGATATACTCAATGTCCCTGTGCTGCGACCGACGACCACAGAGAGTACCGCAAAAGGGGTAGCATTATTGGCAGGGCAAGCGGTGGGGCTATATGATGACACTAGCATCGGTGAAAGTTGGCAGCTAGACCGTATCTTTGAGCCTAAGATGGCCTTGTCTGAGCGCCAAGCCATCGTGGAGCGTTGGCAGTTTTATATTAATCAACTATTAAACGAACAAAATTAAAACAAGAAAACCATTAACATGGCACAAAAACTAAAAGTAATGTAAAAACAAATAGTTAACTGTACGAAAAATTTTTTTAAAGACTCGACACGAGAGAGATTTTCGTTAGCAATTAAGTGCATTAAGTAAAAAAAAGCACTTTATTTACCTAATTTTTAAACCCTGCTTAAAAATATCAGCAAATTTTGGCTAGAAATAGTGATTTTTTGTGTAGAAATTGAATAAAAAAATGTATAATGCTTCAAAATTTGACACTGTGTCGACAGTGATAAAATTTACTATGATAAAAGTTACGAAGATGAAAGTCAGGAAATTTTTTGGACAATGTTGCTACAAGCAAGCAGGGATAACTGGTAACTAAACATTAAGGATATGACAGTGGACAATCAATTTGTTATCGCTACGGCAAATCTACTTAACTTTGCACTGCCCAATCGGGTTTTTTATCGAAACCAAGACGTGTATACGCCGCAGCAATATCAACAAAAGATTGATGGACTTGCCCCCATTTTTCGTCAATTGCAAGCTGATATCATTGGTTGCCAAGAAATTTGGGATGAGCAAGCACTCATTGACTTATGTCATGCAGCTGGTCTCAATGACTATCATGTCACTGTGCCACTAGCCAGTAATCAGCCAGATAGTCCATTAACCCAAGGACGAGGCGCGATTGGTACCCCGAGCGTAGGTTTGGTATCGCGTTTTGAGATTATTAACACCCAATTGCTCACGCAGATGCCTGCGATTGCGTTGTTAGAGGTACCTGATGTTGGGCTTTATCAACAATTTAATCGTCCCCCGCTGATTGCTGACATCAGATTGCCAAATGGCATGGTGGTCACCGTGATTGTGGCGCATCTAAAAAGTAAACGCCCTGAGTTTTTAGAAAACGCGCAAGGCGAGCCGTTAGAAGATCGCAATGATCCGCTAATTCGAGTCCGCGCCAAGCTACGCAGTCTTTGTATGCGGGCAGCGGAAGCGGCAGGCATTCGCCAAGTGGTTATTGAAAAACTGTCGCACAACAACCATCCGCTGATTTTGTTAGGGGATATGAATGATGTGATGCAGAGTGTCACTTGTCAGCTTTTAAGCGAATCGGGCGAAGTATTTTATGATAAGTCGATGCGGGATATCGTACTGTATGATGCCTCTACGATACAAAGTCGTATGCACTGGCTTAAAGATGTGGCGTACACCCATATCCACCAAGGTATGCCAGAAGTGCTTGACCAGATTTTGGTATCTGAACAATTTTTAGCTGATAGTAAATTTAACATCGGTGAAGTATTACAAGTTGATTATTTTAATGATCATCTCAAATTTATTGTAGAACAACGCCCAACCGATCATGGATTGGTACGGGCACAAATTAAACTTTATTCATAATCAGTCGATAGAGAGGAAATATGTCAAGCGCTTATGATGAAAAAATTGAGGATGTATTGGTGGACTCTGAGCTCGCTCGCCGCTTGGTTCCTAACAAATTCAAGTTCACTAGCCAGCAAGGTCGTTTGCGTC
Organism: Moraxella sp. CTOTU48841; assembly: GCF_032061225.1. Taxonomy (NCBI): domain Bacteria; kingdom Pseudomonadati; phylum Pseudomonadota; class Gammaproteobacteria; order Moraxellales; family Moraxellaceae; genus Moraxella; species Moraxella sp. CTOTU48841. Next base: position 349,787 of record NZ_DAMBFQ010000001.1, on the reverse strand, counting down.
GCCAAAAATTATTAGCCGCTGCCAAAGAGTTGAGCGCGACCCGACCTGTCAGTGAGATTAGTTTGGCGGATGTGTGTGAACGAGCGGACATTCCTAGAGCCTCAGCCTATCACTTCTTCCCAAACGTTGAAGCGATTTTTTTGGCATTACGTTTTTTAAATGCGATAGAAATCTTTAACAAGCTTGAAAAAGTCGATGCCAAACAATTTAGTCGCTGGCAGGCTTATATCACCACAGTGATTGAGACAGGTGTTGATATTATTCAATCCGATTTAACGGTTGCCCGTTTGATTTATGAGACCAATACCCCAGATTTTGAGGGCAATGCCTTTGGCAGTGAAATCGAAAAAAGCCTCGCCCAAATGGTGTATGATAAGTTGTCTGAGCATTATAAAATGCCGGCTTTAGAAACCATTTATCAGCAATTGTTAGTCGCGTACGGTATTATCAATGGTATTTTTATTTTAGCTTATCGCTCAGAAAAAGAAATCACCGATGCCTATCGCCAAGAAGCGATTACAGCGGTGATTGCTTATCTACGCTGTTATCTACCTGAAAATTTGCCAAAAAACAGCTAATTTTATAACCTACTAGGGTTATAACCGATAGCCAATAAAATAGGCAATAAAAAACCCATCAGCGAGATGGGTTTTTTTACTTAAACAGAGAATCTACGATTAGATTTTGTTTTCAGTTTTTTGTGCGGTAGTGGTTACTGCGTCACCTGTTTTTGATACGTCTTTACCAAAACCTTTGACTGTATTACAGCCTGTGACAGCAAACATAACAGCGATTGATGCAGCAATTAATTTTTTCATTTTAAATTTCCTCAGATATATCCATTATTTTTTAACAGTTTTTAGCTACCAGATTAAATCATGCGACTTTATTGATTCATAGAAGATTGGTTCATAGAAGTTAAAATAAAGTAAAACATGCTTGGTAGAGTCATGGTAATGCAGGTTAGTCTAACGTCGCTATAGCGTTAATGTAACCAAAACTATCAAGTTGTAAAAAAAACTTAAATTTACGCAATAAGTATAGGTTTTTTGTAAATTGATCGTCGCATTTAGCGCTTTTTTATTTCAATCTGGTTAAGGATGTCGATATGATTCATGTGGTATTAGTTGAACCCAAAATGCCAAGCAACACAGGCAATATTATTCGGTTATGCGCCAATACGGGCGCAACGCTACATTTGGTTGAGCCACTAGGGTTTGAGTTAGAAGATAAAAAATTACGCCGAGCAGGGCTCGATTATCATGAATGGGCAAATATCAAAGTACATGCCAATTGGCAGGATGCACAGCACAGTCTAAGCCAAAGTGGGGTACAAAGAATTGTTGCCTTGACCACCAAGCTTAGCAAACCTTTATATGATGAAGATTTTACGCAACTGGCAAATATCGCTTTGGTATTTGGGTCAGAAACGGCGGGATTACCCGAGCCAATTCGTGCGGCAATTGGGCAAGACAACTGGTTGCGTTTGCCTATGTTGCCGATCTCTCGCAGTTTGAATTTGTCTAACAGCGTGGCAATTACCTTATTTGAAGTTTGGCGTCAGCAGGGATTTGGCGGTGATAACGGTCACAGTATCGGTTATGACAATCTCGTCCCTTATGACCCAAAATAACCGCAAAATTTATAAGCAATTTGCAGGTTTGGGCAACCCGGCAATGCGGTTGACATGACGCGCGACAAGACCCGTATTAAACATGGCTTGCAGTTTGGCGTTATCAACCGCCAATGAGGGTAATTGCTTAGATAAAAACTTGATTAAAGGACGGGTCGTCGGTGGATGGCTATACAAGTCATAATATTGACGTACCGCGTCTATGATTTGATAGTGCTCAGGGGTTAACGTGACATCCAGCGTGTTCGCCAATTGTTGCGCGATATCTGGTGACCATGTTTGATGAGCTATCAAATGACCGTCTTGGTCAAGGTCGGGAAGTTGGGTCATAGTATTTATAAGTCAAAAGTGGTATCAAAATGAGGCGCTGTGGTTGGCTTTAGCGATACTTGAGCACACCAATCAAAGTCTACTGATAGGTTCGTTTGCCACGCTTTGAATCTATCAAAATCCGCTAGCGCTAGCCAAGCGGGCGGCATATCATACATATCAAGGGATGCCAGCATATGGGCAAGCTTGCCCGTAGGCTCGTCAAGTAGTAAGTTTAGCATGCCATGACCGATAGTCAGCTGAATTTGGTGGTCAAACGCTGCCAGCGCAAACGCCATTGATAAGGCTTCATGACAAAGCAAAAACGTGTCAGTGTGAATATTAATGACAATTTTCATAGTAAATCGCTATCGCTAAACCCATCCCAATTAAAACTGATAAACCGTTTTTGCACTGTGCAGATGCATGGCTAATTCACCCAAACCGACCAATTCAAAGCCATCTGCTAAATTGTCACCTTGTAGCTGATGTCTAGTCGCATTGTCAGCATCTGTCACCCCGCGAGCCAAAGCGGCACTTACACACACTTGAATGGTTAAATCATGACTTATAGCAAAGTGTTGCCAATTTTTTGCCAGATTTTCGATATCATCTGGCAGCCAAATTAATCGGTTGGCCAACATCACCGCATCACTATATAAGAAAATTTTAAAATCGGTAGTAGTTAACGGGTTTTGCTCATCGGCTGTTTTACCATCGTTTGCCCATAGCGATTGGGCACATTCAAGCGCTCGTTTGGTAAGCGGATGACTAGGGGCATGTGTCATCAGCATCACAATCGGTGTATCCAACGTCGAAGTATTGGGCATAGCGGTATTATTCGATGTATTTATCAAATCAGTCATTTAACCATCTATAAGGCATTAATCTATAAAGCTGCAATATGCTCGCTATTTTAGCAAAATCGATCCCTATTTGCGATAGTTGCGATACTTGTAATAGCTGCGATAGGTGTGACAGTTGTAATAGGTGCGATGCAATTGTCATCAAACTGTTATCAAATTGACATGAGGTTGTCAATGGCGGCTTATAAGCTTAACCCATACAAAGGATTGATTTAATTTACCGAAACGGCTTTTGTAGTCAAACAAAGCAGTCGGTTGTAATGGTTGATAACATACTATGAGTGACAACACTGTAAACACTAATTTGTACCAGGCTTCGTCTGACACTCAGACGATGTCAGCAAATCACATGAATCTCTCAACTCAAGTTGCAGGCACACCTTTTCATGACAATAGGCCATTATTGCATATCGCTTTGGTGACTGAAACTTGGCTGCCGGATATCAATGGGGTAGCCTCAAGCGTTTATCAAATCATGCGCGAACTCAAATCGATGGGGCATCGCATCACTTTGATTCGCCCCAAACAAAGCGATGAAGTCGAACAACATACCCTAACGACAGGGCTTAACACGGCGGCTGTTACCACGGATTTGCAAGTGCCAAGTTTGCCCATTCCCTATTACCCGCATCTGCGCATGGGGCTACCTTGTTACCGATTTTTAACGAAGCAGCTGCGCAAGCTTCGTCCTGATATCGTGCATATCGTGACGGAAGGTCCTTTGGGGCTTGCAGCGCTGATTGCTGGCAAACAGCAAAGCATTAAAGTCTCTTCAGGTTATCACACCGCGTTTCATGATTTTAGCCGATATTTTGGCTGGAAAGTTGTATCACTACCTTTGCTTGCGTATATGAAGCGTTTTCACAACCATTGCAATGCCACGTGTATTCCAAGCCAGACCACCCAACATCAGCTTGCTGAATTTGGTTTCAAGCATTTGTACCAAGTGGGTCGTGGCGTTGATACAGCGCGCTATGCACCGAGCAAACGTAGCCAAGCATTACGGCAAAGTTGGGGCGTGGGCGAGGGTACCACAGTGTTAATGTGTGTGAGCCGTGTTTCCCCTGAAAAAGGTATGGATACCGTCATTAAAAGCTTCAAAGCGCTACAATTACAGCAGCTGCATCGTCATGTCAAATTAGTGATTGTCGGTGATGGACCATACAAAGAAGCGCTCGTTAAACGGCATGCCAATGATACAAGCATTATTTTTGCAGGCTTTAAAACAGGCGAGGCGTTGGCAAGTTATTATGCCAGTGCCGATGCTTTTGTATTTGCTAGTCAAGTAGAAACTTTCGGTAATGTCGTCACCGAAGCGATGGCATCGGGTTTGCCAATTTTTGCCTATCATGACGCGGCTGCGGCGCTGTTGGTGGATGATAGTTGTGGTAAAACCGTACCGCTTGGGCAAGAACAACGCTTTATAGAGATGATCAGTGAATTACCCAAACAACAACAGCTTGATCAGATGCGACTAGCTGCGCGACACAAGGTAGCTGCTTTTTCTTGGCAAAAACCTGCCCAAGAAATGTTGACCATGTTTTATGAGGTGCTATCAATCCAAACCAATACCCTAATAGCTAGCCCAGTGACATCAGCCATTTTGCCTTCTCAAGCAATAGCTCAACATCCGCGAGCAGATTCAACAATCGCCCCCACACCTCAGCCAGTTCCGCCGACTGTCGGGGCAAAAAAACAGCCACGATATAGTCATTCACCCCAAAATAGTCACTCAACTCAAAATAGTCACCCAACCCCAAGACCCGCTGAATCTGCCGCGTTTTTTTCCAAAACGTGATGTTCAAATAGGCAAAAAAAGGATGGCGCCATGAATCAATCCATGAATCAACCCATAAAAAAATCCAAACTGTTACTTGCCAATTCAGAATTCACCTGTACCTCTGTTAGCCCTGTCGAAGACTTACCCAATTTAATGCGCAATTATTATCAGTTTTTGCACAGTAAACCTAAACTATATCATTTGCAAAAACGCGTGCTGCAATGGGATACTCGCTTATGTTTACGGGTAAATTTGCTGTCGCAATTGAAGTTTTTTGCGCAGTTTTTCAAAACCATCAGCCGCTTAGGCGATGGTTGGTTTTGGGCGCTATCGACGGTAGTGATGTTAGTAGCGTTACTATTACAAGGACTGGTCGCTAGTATCGTCGCTATGAAAGTGTGTGCGGTATTACTCAGCAGTTTTTGTGGTTATTTGCTGTATAAGTATCTAAAAGTGCACACAGTACGTCCACGCCCTTACCAAGTACACCAGACCATTACTTTAGGTGAACGGCCTTTAGATGTATTTAGTTTTCCATCAGGGCATACGCTGCAAGCAGTATTGTTTACCACCATGATAGGGCATCAAGTGCCGATGATGTTATGGGTGTTGCTGCCATTTACGATGCTGGTGGCATTATCGCGCTTGGTGCTAGGGTTACATTATCCCACTGATGTGCTGGTGGGTGCAGGCATTGGCGCAACATTTGCGACCCTCGGTAGCAAAGTGAGTGATTACTTGGTTGCGTAAAGGATGTCGCCAAATAATGATATCGCTATCTATCAAGGCAAATGAAAGCCAAACTGCGCACACATTGTTAACCAATCTGTATTCATAGGCGCAGTGATATCAACACGGCGATTGTCGGTCAGTCTATGAAAAGCCAACGTATGCGCATGTAACATTAATCGATGCACGCCGATATGTTGACGGATGGCGCGATTTTGGTGATGATCGCCATAACTGGTATCGCCAATAATCGGATGAAACACATGCTTCATATGGCGACGTAGTTGGTGTTTTCGTCCGGTAATGGGCGTCAATCTAGCCAGGCTAAAACGTGAAGTGGGGTAGCGTGCGCGCGCTTGAAACGGCTGCTCAGTTGTTGCCAAGCATTGCCAGTGCGTTTGCGCAGGTTGCAGTAAGGTTAATTCTGTAGGGTTTCTAAGGGATTCAGCCAACATTTCTGTCGAACTAACTTTTCTTTGTTGCAGTGCCTGCAAACTTGGTTTATCGCCAATTTTATCCAAAATTTGTGTGAGTGGGTAATCAATCAGCCCAGATGTCTGATCATTCACTGTCAAAAACCCGCGCACGATGGCTAAGTAAGATTTTTGCACTTGCCTGTTTTCAAATTGCTCACACAGTTGCCGCGCTGATTCGCTTGATAAGCCAAAAAGTAATACGCCAGAGGTTGGTCGGTCTAAGCGATGAATCGGGTAAACGTATTGTCCCAACTGGTCGCGCAGGGTCTGCATCACAAACTCGGTTTCATGACGGTCAAGCCAGCTTCGATGGACGAGCATACCCGCAGGCTTATTGACTGCCACACAGTGTTCATCTTGATATAAAATTTCTAACATGCCGTTTCCCCAAAAGCCACAGACATAAAAAAGGTCAGAATCGTATCTGACCTTTTCACCACCTTAACCATTATTCATGTTCATTGTGCATCGGTGGATGACGCTTAAAGCCACCGGTTTTAAATGCCAAGTAGATTATACCGATTACTGCCCAGCTTAAACCCATTTTGATGGCGATAGGCTCACTTTCTTTCCACATCAGCGCAACACTGATAAAGCCCAACAGCGGCACAATCAAATACATAAATAAATCATAGGCACTGTGGTAGCGTTTTTCACGGATGATGTAGGTCGCAATCACGGATAAGTTAACAAAACTAAAGGCCGTCAACGCCCCAAAACTAATCAAATGCGCGATGACATCAAACTCAATAAAACCCGCGGTTAATGCAATTATACCCGCGATATAGATGTTGTAGGTTGGGGTCAAGTATTTTGGATGAATATGACCAAAAATACGTTTATTAATGACCCCATCACGCCCCATTACATACATCAAACGAGAGACACCGGCATGCGCAGAAATACCTGACGCCATCACCGTAACAATTGCAAAGCCCAATACGGCGGCTTGAAACGCAGAACCACCGACCAACATCAAAATATCTGGCTGGGTAGCAGCCACATCTGGGAAATATTTGTCAGGGGTTTGTGGGAAATAAATCTGCATAAAGTAAGTGCTAATGATAAACACAATACCTGCAATCAATGCGGTCAAGAAAATTGCTTTTGGTAGGGTTTTTTGCACATCTTTGGTTTCTTCTGCCAATGAGCTTAGAGAGTCAAAGCCTGTGAAAGAGAAACATAAAATCGTTGCACCACTGATAAGTGCCGTCATGTTGGCAATATCACTCCAAAACGGCTTTAAGCTCCATAATTGGTAAGCTGCATCATTGATGGTGCCGTCCGCATTGGTGCCCGCCATCAATTTGCTATACACCAACCACGTAAATACACCAATAATCAATAGCTGAATAAACACAATCCAACTATTAAAATAAGCCACGACTTTGGAGCCATGCACGTTAATCCAGGTCATAAATCCCGTCAGAATAAATACCCAAATCCATTTGTTGACATCAGGAAACAGCGCTTCAAGATAAATCACCGCTAGGATAATATTCACTAAAGGTGACAATAAATAATCCAACCAAGAAGACCAACCCACCATAAACCCGACATTGGGATGAATCGATTTTTGCGCATAGGTATATGCCGAACCCGCCGAAGGATAACGACGAATCATGCTACCGTAACTTAGCGAGGTAAGCAAAATAGCAATCAATGCAATAATATAAGATGTTGGAACGTGCTGATGACTGGCTTCAGAAACCAAGCCAAAGGTATCAAATACGGTCATGGGCTGAATATACGCCAAACCAATAATGATAATGTGCCAGAGTGCCAATTGACGTTGCAATTTAGCGGGCGAATTAGTCGCAGTGGTGGTATTGTTCAAAGTTACCTTTCTCCTATACCCAGTGGTGTTAAAAACAGTCAGCTGTCAAAAGTCAAATGGTCGCTGTTTTTAGCCAGTTGAGAGTAGATTAATGCAGAGCATTTAATCCATGAAAAAAAAGAGCCTATTATAAACAAAAACTAAGAATAAACTATTAACAATTAAAAAATCCTGTTAAAAAAATCATGCATGGATTGTTCTATGCATGATTTCGTAAAATTTAACCTATAGTCAGAATAGCAGTACAATGGTTATTGGTCGCGATTGGCTTTTTCACGTTTTTTGAGTAATACCAACACTGCACCATTGCCACCTTGTGCCGCAGGCGCTGAGCAAAAAGCAAGCACTTCAGGAATCTGACGCAACCAGCCATTGACGCAAGTTTTTAAGATACTATCAATGCCTTTGCCATGAATGATTTTCACGCAATTTTCATTGTTTTTTTGAGCCTGTAAAATCAACTGACTCATGGCTTCACGGGCCTCTTCAATGGTGGCACCGTGTAAATCTACGGCATCATACCAGCGAATCTTGCCTTGTTTGAGATCATTAAACACTTTGTTTTGTAGCGTTGCGGTTTTATAACTTAAATAAGCATCGCCAGAGACGGGGTTGAGCAGCGCTTGCATATCAGACAATACATGCCCGCTATCATCGTCACCACCGACTGCCGCCGCGCGTTTGGCTAGCGTCGTCGCATCAAGCTTATTGCCAGCGTTGTTTTTATCCGCCAAGTTTTTATCTTTGATTGGCTGCACGCCTGACATGGCTTGCATAAATAGCAATTTATCATCATCAAGATGTTCGCTATTATATTTTTTAACTTGTTTGGCGACTTGTTGCTTGCTCAATAAGCCCACGGTTTCAGTCGGTTTGCCGTTTTCATCGGTTTCTTTAGTTTGGCTGCGACCTTTACCCAGTTCGGTTTTAAGCTGCTTTAACTGGTCTTGCATTTCTTTAGAAAATAAATTTGCCATTTTAGATCTCGAAAAAATGGATATTATAGCAAATTCATAAGGTTTTATCGTTATTTTGTAGGATGCGCTTTTACATGGTTCAGGTTAATATTTTAAATGGTGAGTGGAACGCACACTGCTACTTCTTAATTGAATCTAGGGGATAAATAAATTTATAAAAAATTAAAAAAGAAATTATAAGATTTATTAGCGAAATAAAGCTTCTACCTATATTCATCTTTAAAAAGTTTTTCTTTGTGTCTTTATAGCTTTTTATATATTTTCCATCTACATTTATCGACACTAGTTGAGGTATTGGGTTATGGAAGCCAAAAAAATCAGTTTGATAATACCAACCAAATATTGCTTTTTTTCCAATATAATCTTCTATATATTTTTTACTAATACACACTGATGTACTGGGAGTAGAATAAGCAGAATAGCTGCAACCAAACACTTGATTTTCTTTTGTATTATTTACATTATCCAAAATAAGTAATAATCTTTTACTTCTACCGTCTTGCTGATAGTTGTAATTAATAGTTCCCTCGCTATAAAGTATCTCTGCTTTATTTGGGAAGTCTCGTCCTTTCCATGGCAAAATAGTATTAAAAAGAATAAAAAGCACGAATAATAAATATCCTATTAAATAAATTTTTTGCGAAAGAGTCCTTGGATTTAATAATTCATTTAGCAACATCTTTTTTATAATTTTCAAATAGTAGTAACATGCGTTCTAAGCACCCATAGCATGCTAAATTTATGTTAGTGCCTAAAAATCATCTTATAAACTCTCTAATAATAACTTTGCTAAAGCACTACCTGCATCACCCGTTTTCATAAACTGCTCACCAATCAAAAACGCATGGATGTCATAGCCCAGCATCAATTTTACATCCTCTGCCGAATGAATCCCGCTTTCTGTCACCAATAAGCTATCTTGTGGAAACAGTGTTTTTAGGCGTAGGGTAGTGTCCAAACTCACATCAAAGTTATGTAGATTGCGATTATTAACCCCATACACGTTTTGGCGATGGGCTGGCAAGCGTAACGCACGTTCCACTTCTATTTCATCATGACACTCAATGAGTACACTCATGCCAAGCTTTAACGCCAATTCATGCAGCTCAGCGACTTGCGCATCCGATAAACACGCCATAATCAGCAAAATACAATCTGCCCCAAGCGCACGTGATTGCAAAATGTGATATGGCTCAATCATAAAATCTTTGCGTAGCACAGGTAGGCTTACCGCTTGGCGCACTTGCAATAAATACTCATCCGAGCCTTGGAAGTAGTCGGTATCCGTCAATACCGATAGGCAAGCGGCACCCGCTTGTTCATAGCCGACTGCGGTGGTGACAGCATCGAAATTAGGGGCGATGATGCCTTTGGATGGCGAGGCTTTTTTGACTTCGGCAATGACACGGATACCCGCTTTGCGCAAACTGCCGGCAAAATCACGGATGTCATCGCGGTTCGTTGCCGCAATTTGCTCAAGGTCATGCCAAGATTGTTGTTGTTTGGCTCTGACTAGTTCTTGACGTTTGGTGTCGACAATTTTTTGTAATACCGAGGGGACTGCTTGATGAGGCATGGTTTTTCCAAAAATTTAATGAGAGGTGAATTGCTGAGTAAAGCTTGCTAATGCTGCCATTTTTTGCAAGGCTTTGCCACTGCTGATGATATCTTGTGCCACGGCTACGCCTTGTTTTATGGTATCTGCTTTACCTGCTACATAGATGGTCGCACCGGCGTTCAAGGCAATCATATCTGCGGCTTTTTTGGCGATGGGGGTTTTATTGGGATTGTTAGCGAGTGCTTCGCGGATGAGGGCTAGGCTCTGTGCTGGACTGTCAATGATTAAACCTTTAAGCGTTTGCGATTCGATACCCACATCTTCAGGTTCGATATCATACACGCTGACTTTGCCATCTTTAAGTTCAGCCACGTGGGTATAAGTCGCCAGTGAGATTTCATCAAGGTTATCCACTGAGCCGACGACTAGCACATGCTCTGCGCCAAGGTTTTTGAACACATTGGCAAGCGGTTCGCACAGCGAAGGATTAAATACCCCAATCATGGCATTTTTGACGCCCGCCGGGTTGGTCAAAGGTCCCAAAATATTAAACACCGTACGCGTTTTTAGGGTGCGGCGAATGGGCATCGCGTGTTTCATTGCCACATGGTGATTGGGCGCAAACAAAAAACCAATACCATGGGTTTTAATCGACTGGGTAATCTGCTCGGTATTTAACGCCAAATTAATACCCGCTTGCTGCAGCAAATCGGAACTGCCCGATTTGCCGGAAACGCCGCCATTACCATGCTTGGCGACATGGCAGCCAGCAACCGCTGCGACCATGGTAGCGGCGGTAGATACATTAAACAAATTTGCGCCATCGCCCCCTGTACCTACAATATCGACGACGTTGGGCACATCCGACAAATCCACTTTAATCGCCAGCTCCCGCATCACTTGGGCGGCGGCGGTGATTTCTTCGATGCTTTCACCTTTCATACGCAGCGCGGTGAGCAGCGCGCCCATCATGGCATCGGGGCATTGACCTTGCATGATGGCTAGCATGACGCCGCGCATTTCTGCATAAGTTAGGTCAATGGTATTGATGGCGCGATCAAGTGCCGTGGTAAGTAGTAGTTGGGTTTGCTCTGTCGTTAATGGTTGGTTGTTTTCAATAGCCGTGGTAATGTCACCAAGATAGGGCGTTACAGTATGGGTCATGTTAGTCTCGTATGAGTGTTTATGGCTTACACTTGATATATCATTGTACTAGTATACTATAACAAAGCCGAACTTTAAAGCCAAGTTTTAAAGCCAAACTTTAACCCGTAACACTCAATTACCCCAGTCTAAGGGTTAGCGTTTTGATAGTTTTTATAGTCTTCATAGTTAGCTAAAAAATTTTTCAAAATCGCATACCCATGCTCACTCAAAATAGATTCTGGATGAAACTGCACCCCTTCAATCGGCAATGTTCGATGCCTAATGCCCATCACCGTAGTGGATGGCAGCGAATTATGTGGGTGAATATCATCACACCATGCGGTAATCTCTAGACAAGCAGGCAAACTGTCTGTGGCAATCGCTAAAGAATGATAGCGAGTGGCGTTAAAAGGTGAGGGAAGTCCGGCAAATATCCCTTGATGGTGATGAAAAACTTGCGACACTCGCCCATGCATAATCGTTGGGCAACGAATGATATTGGCGCCAAATACTTGCCCAATCGCTTGATGACCCAAGCAAACGCCTAATATAGGAATAATGCCGGCACAGTCTTTGATAAAACTCAACGTATTGCCCGCATCGTTTGGCGTGCAAGGTCCGGGACCAATAACCAAATAATCAGGATTTAAACGAATGATGTCTTCACTGCTGCAAGCATCATTGCGCCAGACTTTAACGGGTTGTCCTAATTGCTCAAAATACTGCACCAAGTTGTAGGTAAAACTGTCGTAGTTATCAATAAAAAGTAGCAATCCAGAAACCCTATGCTGTAATTGTCAGACGATGGTTAGCCGATGAAAAACTTCACCGTTATTTTAATCAAGTATTTTATCACAACCATTATACAAGTCACTGAAACCGAATAAATGAAGCTGATTCGGAGAGATGAATATTAATGATTTTCACTAAAATAGTTAAACACATATTTTATGCACCAAAAAAGTGAATATCAATGAAGTTTTCATTAAAATGGTGCAAGTGTTACGGCCGTATAGCGATTTGAAGGCTACATAGGCAGATAGTCATATCAGCCAACTTCATCATTAAACACACTCTCAAATAACTCATTGAATTTGATATAAAAATTTAATCTTTGGCATAATAGCGCAAAAGTTGGCACATAACTTGAAAGTTTAATCTCAACAAGCACTACTTTGTTTATCTCTTGTCACAGCACCAAAAAGAGTATAAAGTGGCGTAACGTTTTTTTAATCATTTTTTGCGTAAGTAAAAGGAAACGAGCAATGTCGAATAAATTTTTAGATTTAATCAAATCTAGCGAAGCAAAGTGGGTAGATTTTCGCTTTACCGATACTAAAGGTAAAGAGCAACATGTAAGCTATCCAGCTGACAGCATGGACGAAGACATTTTTGAAGAAGGTAAAATGTTTGATGGTTCATCAATCGCTGGTTGGAAAGGCATTGAAGCGTCAGATATGATTTTGATGCCAGATGCGGATACCGCATTTGTCGATCCTTTCTTTCGTGAAACAACAGTTGTTGTGACCTGTGACGTTATCGAGCCATCAACCATGCAAGGTTATGACCGTGACCCACGTTCAATCGCGCGACGTGCCGAAGAATACCTAAAATCAACGGGTATCGGTGATACCGCATTCTTTGGTCCAGAGCCAGAATTCTTCGTATTTGATGATGTAAAATGGTCAATCGACATGTCAGGTGCGCGTCACACCATCTCAGCTGATGAAGCCGCTTGGTCAACTGATAAAGAAATGGAAGGCGGTAACTATGCACACCGTCCACGCGTCAAAGGCGGTTACTTCCCAGTACCACCCGTTGATAGCTCACAAGATATGCGCGCTGATATGTGTGCCGCGGTAGAAGCGATTATGGGTGAAGGCCGTGTTGAAGTCCATCACCATGAAGTTGCCTCTTGCCAGCTAGAAATCGGTGTATCATTTAATACCCTAGTTCGTAAAGCGGACGAAGTACAACAGTTCAAATATGCGGTACACAACGTTGCACACGAATATGGTAAGACTGCGACCTTTATGCCAAAACCGATGGTTGGTGATAATGGTTCAGGTATGCACGTTCATTTGTCAATCCAAAAAGATGGCAAAAACACCTTTGCCGGTGATGAATATGCAGGGTTATCAGAAACTGCTTTATACGCAATCGGTGGTATCATCAAACATGCTCGTGCATTAAATGCCATCACCAACCCATCAACCAACAGCTATAAACGCCTAGTACCACATTACGAAGCGCCTATTAAACTAGCTTATTCTGCGCGTAACCGCTCAGCGTCCATTCGTATTCCATACGTGGCAAGCCCAAAAGGCAAGCGTATCGAAGCACGTTTCCCAGACCCAGCAGCCAACCCTTACCTTTGCTTTGCCGCATTGTTGATGGCAGCGCTTGATGGTATCCAAAACAAAATCCATCCAGGTGAAGCCGCAGACAAAAACTTATACGACCTTCCACCAGAAGAAGAAGCATTGATCCCAACGGTGGCAGAGAACTTGGAAGTTGCGCTTAAAGCGTTAGAAGACGACCATGAGTTCTTAACCAAAGGTGGCGTATTTACCAAAGAAATGCTTGACGCTTACATTGCCTTGAAAAAAGAAGAAGTAGAGCGTTACAACGTATCAGTTCATCCAATCGAATTTGATATGTACTACAGCTGCTAATAAGTTCGCTTTTCAAAAAACCCAACTTCACATTAAGTTGGGTTTTTTTATGTGAAATTTTTAGGCTAATAGGCAAAATTATTTAGGGATTGATTATCAAGCTTGCTAAAATATGGGTAATAATGGGTTTTGAGGGGAAGGCGTATATGATTTTGACAAAATACAGTACCGATAATAAATATAGTACCGGTAATAATAGTAGTTTGCGCTATAGTTATAACTTTGCACTCATGGCTTTAATGTTATTGCTGTCACAGTTAAGTCATGCTGAAGTGTATAAGACGACAACCTCAGAGGGTCAAGTGGTATATACTGATAATATTAATACCGCTTATCAATACAATAAAAACAGCAAAAATATCAGCGTATTAGATAAATTGCCCACCCAATCACAAGTATCATCGACGACCAATCAATCAACAACGACATCTAATAACTTGAACAATGAAGTTGATAATGCAGCGAGTACGGCTACTGACAATCGTTTGCCTGATAGTTTAGGTGATAGCTTAACTGATCGCTTATCGACACAATCCATCTCAGCAAGCCATCAGGGGGATTATGTATTAAAAATTGTAGCGCCTGCAGCAGGACAAACGCTGCGACGGGGTAGTCAATCAATTGAGGTTAGCGTTGCTTTGACGCCGAGTTTAAAAACAGGGGATAGAATCGTCTATCAACTCAATAACCAAACCTTAGCGACCATAAAAGAAACTAGCTATACTATTGCAACTACCACGCTCGATCCTAACCCTTATACCATTACTGTAAGTGTTGAAAACGTCTTAGGGGAAGTCATCGCGCAAGACACTCGCGCTATCACTCTCATCAGTAATAATGTACTGTATCAAAAAAAACGTAAAGCGATTGCGGAAGCACAAAAGAAGAAAGCCAATCAACCTTGGTATAAAAAAATACTTTAATACTTTAAGGTATCGTTAAATTTGCTTATACCATAAGGCACTACCATAACCGATGCAGCTTTATCCAATCGAAAACCATAGCTGGGTGGCTATTGATATTCACCGTAATTTGGGTGAACAGGCTACCTTATTAACCCATAAAGCAGGGTCGATGTCTTGTCGTCAATTGCTAAAAAACCTACAGCAAGCGCTCAATGTGACAGGCGAGTTAATGGATGCAAACTTTCCTTATTATTTTATAACCGCTGATGGTTATACTTGGTATGTCAGTTTTAGCCATAGCCGCCAACATGCCGCAGTATTGATTTCGCCCTATGGCAATATCGGTATTGATGTCGAAGACAGCGCAATTAGTCATCAGGTTGCTTCGCGCTTCTTTTCACCCCATGAATACCAATGGCTGAATCAAAAGCCTGCAGTCAATCAAGCAGTTTTACGAAACCTACTATGGCGACTTAAAGAATGTTCCATCAAAGTCCATCAGAATGCCGATAAGCAATTAACAAAAGAATTAAAACATGATGTGCTAGATGAATTGGGTGAGGAAGTTATCAGGCAACTTATTGGCGTCGATGAGATAAATGCTAAAGATAAGCCTAAAAATAAGTCCATACAATGTGTGCAAACCGACGCTAAAATAATTGGCAATTTTAATAGCAAACCTTGCAGTTTTATTATTGTAAACCGTTAAATAAGGCTAAAAAATCGCTGTTTAAAAAAATAACCAATTCTTACGAAATTACTTTTTTTTGTAAAAAACCCATGCTATGATTGCTATAAGAACAATTTACTATGTAAGCGAGATTGTAGAGAAATGTTTTAACAAACTATTACAAAAGCTTAACTAGTACATTATTTAGCAGGCGTAGGTAGCGAGTAAATAAACTTAACTAGGCTTAACTAGCCTTGGTTAAAAAACTACTTTAAAAACCTACCATTAATAGTGTTAAAGGAAGTTATAATATGTCAGTTCGTGAACAAGGCATTGTAAAATGGTTTAATGATTCAAAAGGTTTTGGATTTATTCAACGTAACAGCGGTGAAGATATTTTTGTTCATTTCCGCGCGATTCAAGGTGACGGCTACCGTTCACTTCAAGATGGTCAAAAAGTTGAATTCATCGTGGTTGAAGGTCAAAAAGGTCTTCAAGCTGAAGAAGTTACCAAAGTCGAATAAGTTGAGCCAAAAAGGGGTTGAAGTATTATTTTTGACCTTTTTGCAAACCAAGTTGATATGATTAACTTGGTTTTTGTTGTTTCTCATAGCCAATGATTGATTGGTCAAAATAGGTTAAATCTCTGTGTTTCAAACTTTCTCACAATTACCCCTTCATCCAGCGCTCAAACAAGCGATTGACCAACTAGGCTATCAAACGCTGACCCCTATCCAAGCGCAGATATTGCCCAATACACTTGCTGGGCAAGATGCCATTGGGCAGGCACAAACAGGTACAGGTAAGACAGCAACGTTTTTACTGACCATCATCAATGAATTGCTGAATAATCCTCTAAACCCTGAGGTTGATGGCGATCGTTTTTTGGGCGAAACCCGTGCGCTGGTGCTCGCGCCGACTCGAGAACTGGCTCAACAAATTTATCAAGATTGCCTAGAACTCACCAAGTTTACCAAACTTCATACCGTTTGTTTGCTCGGTGGCACAGACTATGACACGCAATCAAAGCAGCTTCATCAAAAGTTTGTCGATATCATCATCGCCACCCCAGGTCGTTTAATTGATTTTTGCTTTCAGCACCATGTGTATCTCGATCGTCTTGAAATTTTGGTATTGGATGAAGCGGATAGAATGCTGGATATGGGTTTTATACCTGATATCAAACGCTTGATTCGTATGATGCCTGCCAATACGCATCGGCAAACCCTACTTTTTTCCGCTACTTTTAACCAAGATGTGATGAATTTGGCTTATCGCTGGTTATATCAGCCGATTTTTGTAGAGATTGCGCCTGAACAAAAAACCAGTCAAAACATCGAGCAGCTGTTTTTTACCCTGATGGAATCGGATAAACTGACGGCGTTACAGCAAATTATTGAAAAAATTTCTCCCAATAAAATCATTGTGTTTGCCAATCGTAAAGACCAAGTCAAACGCCTGTATGACAAACTTAATCGTCAATATAAAGTAGTGATATTGTCAGGGGATGTTATACAAGCCAAACGCGAGAAGTATTTGGCACAATTTCGTCAAGGCGATGCTAATATTTTAGTGGCTACGGATGTCGCAGGGCGAGGTATTCATGTAGATGATGTGGCTTGTGTGGTTAATTATACCTTGCCAGACAGTCCTGATGATTACGTTCATCGTATCGGTCGTACAGGTCGGGCAGGCAATAAAGGCATGAGTATTAGCTTTATCAGTGAAAACGACGGATTTAACTTGCCGGCTATCGAGCAATATTTGGATGAAAGTATCAAAATGCAGCAATGGTCGAATGATACCCGTTTTTTAGAGGATTAAACTTTTTAAGTGATAAAATATTAAGGGCGCTATCAATCAATAGCGCCCTTTTTTACGGTAAAATACATTAATAAAAATAACGCTATAATCTAACGATATCGACTTTAGCAAGACCATTTGATAGATTAGCAATTCTGCTAAAAGCACCTTTTGACAAATCTAGCGTACGGCCGTATTTGCCGAACCCGCCTGTGTCAGTCACTCGTACTACCACACTTTTACCATTGGCTTTGTTGGTGACTTTAAGTAGGCTACCTAATTTGTGCACGTTGCTGGCGGCAGTCAGTGCATGTTGATTAAATTTCTCGCCAGATGCCGTGGTGCGACCATGATGCTTGCCACCATACCATGAAACAACAGCAGCATTGGCTTGCTGGGCGACTAAAGTAGTAACAAACAAACTGGCAATGATATATTTCATCGGATGTTCCTTTTATCAATTAAAGCGGTCAATAATCTGACTACTTAAAGGTATCAAGGGGCATTTCCCGTGATTTACATATTAAAAACAAAGTAATATTGTTTAATATCACTTAAGGGATGTGTATTCTAATTACAAAGTTATGTTATTTCAAACATTTTATTGTAAATAAAATCTTTAATATCCGATGTATTTTGCTAAACATATAAATTATGTAACCATATCAGCTAGTTTTTCTAACCTGTTGATTTTATGTAAAAATGCTATCTTGATTAGCTTGTTGGACATAAAAAATGCAAAAAAAAGAGAATACAGTAATCTGCATTCTCTTTTTTTATATATGGTGGAGATGGCGTTCTCTGAACAAATATCGCTAAGCCTTGATATAACTAAGGTTCGCTTATAATGTCCTAGACGGATATACAAATAGATATACAAAAAAATGATTGCTAGAATTTTATAAATAGTAGGTTTTTATCTATATGTAATGCTAAATTCTAGTTGTTTCATATCAGTCTGTCAAAAAACTAAATTCTTTAACGTGTTTAAAAAATGCCCTACGAAATTATTGTAGTGGTTCATCAGTCAAAAAAGCGACACGTTAAACCATAGCTAAAACCTCTAAGGCTATCTCTCTAAACTCATCTTTTTCCTGTTGTGTTACTGGTCTAGTGGGGTTTAAGTTAAATACTGGCGGCTCATTGTGTTTAATTGTCAATGTATCGCCTTTATCCAATCCAAGTAACTTAGCCTTTGCCATACTTGCCTGTATCATTGACGCTGGCTTTCTTTCCTCAATCGCCATTTGTCTAGCCGCTTCCAATTCCTGCAAAATATCATCTAATTTCATTGCATGACCTCAAAATAAAGTTTTGCTAGTTCAGTGGCTGATAATTCGGCTAGGTTGTCGGGTAGTGGTTGAACATAACTTACATTAACATCAATCTGCTGCGCTGGCTCTTTCGCTGGCTTATCTAGTCCAAGTAACTTAGCTTGGGCAAGGGTAGCAGCTACAAGGCTGTTGGCGTTCTCGTTTCTAATCGCTATATCTTTGGCAAGCTGTAAATCTGCGATAAGGTCGCTTAGGTTGGGTAATTTCATTTGCTCATTACTCCTATAATCTGCTGTATTAGCGTTTAAGTTTGCTTACCCATTCTAATTCAAGCCCTAGCAAGTGGTCGGCTATGCGGTCATGCTCACTGACTAATCTATCATAGGTTTTGCGGTGCATACCTTTGGGGCGGCTGCCATGTCCGTTTGCTATGCCTTGCTGCCACCCTAAGCGGTGGCGTATCTTTGCCACTTTGCGAAATAGTTTATCAATCGGCTGCATTAACTGGGTGGCATAGTTCGCACCAATGCAATGCCTGCATACATAAAGCCCTGCACAATACAAAACGCCTACTCGTTTATTGCAGTTAGGACAATTAAACCAATAGCGATAATTACCGTAATGACATGATGAAGTGGTAATTCCAACATCATAGGCGTATGGCTTGCCCTTAAATTGATAGTTCATGCTGATTGCTTTGGCGTGTTGTCCTAGCCTGTGCTTAACGCTGGTAATCGTCATCTTTGGATAATCGCTAAGGCTGGCGGTTGTGGCTAGTTTTCCCATATCTAAATCATTAAGCAAATTTAGTGTATTTTATCATACATCAGTGTTGCATATTTTGTTTGTTGAAGATTCATAAAGAATAAAAAAACCGCTTGTTAGGCGGCTTGGTGTTAATTTGAAAAGCTACTTATTTCTTTACCAATCTTTTGAATCATTATTTACTTTTAATACTTCTTGCTTGTAGTCAGCAAAAATTGAGTTAAATTTATCTCTTACTTCTTTTAAGTGGTCGTATTTTCCAAGTTGTTCAATGGTAGTATCGTATGGCTTACCACCGATAATAACTTTTGGGTTATGATGCACTAAATCGCTAAATGTAACTCGTGATTTCTCATCTTTAGCTTCAATTTTGACGGTAAAGTTAATCAAAGTGTCGGTATAGCCACCACATTGCCATGCAGTACCTTTACATGGGTAATCAATATTGCCCTTGCCTATCAATACGCCATTTTCTTTATCATCAAGTTGTATTACGTTATTTGCAGACTTAAATCTTGTGGCTATCCACTGCCTTGATGCGGCATAAATTGCGTCTTTTTTTAAGTCTTTAAAGTCCACAATCTGCTGGATTTCTGTAATCGTTTCACCTTTTTCAGCATTTGCACTGACCGCAACCAAAGACAACACACAACCTAATAATAGTTTTCTCATAATTACTCCTTTGTTTGTAAAAATTTTACTATAAATCAAACAAAGTTAAGGTTATGTTAAGTTATGTTTCTAAAAAATATCTATTGTCCATTAAGCATTAATCAAATTTTGAAGTCTTAAAATAAATAAAAATTTGAAAAGTTATGTTTTTTGGCGGAAACAATTACAACAGTTACAACACGCCAGTGCTGACAAGGGTTCGCGCTGTTGTAACGGACAAAAACGTCATTACAACAATTACAACAAAATTTGTTAATACTAACATTTGTTTATTAATTTGTTGTAACTGTTGTAACGGTGATTTTAGTGATTACAACACGGCAAGGCTAGATATATCAAGGGTTGTAGTAATTGTTGTAATTG
Source organism: Moraxella sp. CTOTU48841 (assembly GCF_032061225.1). Classification (NCBI taxonomy): domain Bacteria; kingdom Pseudomonadati; phylum Pseudomonadota; class Gammaproteobacteria; order Moraxellales; family Moraxellaceae; genus Moraxella; species Moraxella sp. CTOTU48841. The sequence goes on along the minus strand of NZ_DAMBFQ010000001.1, from coordinate 329,349 downwards.
TTTCCAAAGAAAGTTACAACATTTTATTTTTTTTCTAAAAAATACCCTCACCATTTGGCAAGGGTAGTTGACTAATAAAGCATAGGATTTAAGGTTCTAGCTCAAGAATTGCGCCTTTGATGCAGTAAAAATAACCTTTTTTGTCTCTGTCGCTAGAATTAACATTTAACTGATAGCCTTTGTTTTTATTCAATAGGTTAAGGCTGTCCAATGTTTCTGCGACTTGTTTTCTATTAAACGGTAAGCAAACTTCTTTTTCAAACAGGGACGCATAAATATAATAACAGTCATCATCTGCGCGATAAAATCCAACACGGTTTGGCAAGGTGCTGTTATATCCATCATATTTCCATTCAGAAAAACGGCTTTTACCGTTAGCATGAATAAACGCTTGCACCTGTTTAATAATTTGGCGTTGCTCGTGGTTGCCTGTGCTACCGTAATTGGATAACCAATTCTCAAAACACGCCTTTGCTGCGGCTATGGCTTGCCCTTGCTGCCAGCCTGTAATCTTGGCTTTAGATGCTAACTCGCCAGCGACTGCCACCAATGCAAAGCGATTAGCTACGCGCTTGGCTTGACCGTCTAAATCAGCATAATCAGCTAAAAAGACGCGCTTTAAATCATGCGCCTGCGCTATAACATTGTCTTTATTATCGGTTAAATACTCTAACCATGTAATGCCAGCGATACCGTAATAGCAGTCTGTGTTCTCGCGTAACAATTCGGCTTGCTTGGCTGGTGTATCTGCAAGCGTTAGACTATCAAAAATACCTAAGTTTTTACCTGCGTTCGCTTCGATACTGCAAAGCCTAACTTCTTGACCTGCTTTCACTGTTTCACCTGCTTGGCGTAAGTAGTTCTCAATAGTATATTCACCATTTGAAAGAACCATGACACGCCATGTCGCGGCTTGTTTGTTAACGCCTGTTTTAGTCATGCGGTTTTTAGCTTGACCGTTCGCCAGCATATAGATTGATTTTCCGACTATTCTAGGGTCACTTTCTCCAATTTCATCAAGGCATAACACGCTATCATTGTGAAGTAACGCGATATTCTCAAGCGCGTTATCGGTGCTACGCCATGATTTAATCATTTGGTTACCCCATACGCTGCCAGCGACTGCCAGTGTTATTGATTTACCCATACTAGACGCGCCCCAGTAATGAAAGCCGCCTCCGTGTCGTTCACCTAGTAAATGCAATAACTGACCTGCAAACGCACAAGACAAGGCAAACGCGACACGGTTTTGACCTGCTACTGGTATTGCTACATTATCGCGCCACTGTTGTAGCGTTCCTTTGGTTGAATAACCGTGTTCAATCGGTGTGGAGGTTTGCAAGACTATCGGCTCTTTAGGGTTTGCACCAATGATGTGATGCGGCAAAACATAGCTATCATCATGCCAGCCAGTTTTATTGACGCTCAAGGCGCGTCTATCGCTGTTGTAAGTCTGAATATATGCCGTTAATAAATCACGCGCTTTTCGGCTTGGTGCTATGTCTAGTCCTAAGTCGGCTAATATCTGACGATATTCTCTCGCATCACCTTGTAATAAAGATAACGGCATTGCCCATTCATGGTTATGCTGGTCTTTATCCTGCCATTGCATCAATACGCCCCATGATGTGCTGTCTTTGTTACGGATTGACGCTTTAATATGTAAGGGTGAGCATAGCTTAGTTGCGTATTGCTTGTGATACTCTGATTTTTCGCTGTCAAATTCGTAACGTACAAAATATAAGCCATCGGGATAGAGTTCAAAACGCCCATTTTCATATTTAACGGCTTTATCAAGTAAGGCATACTCATGCCATGTTTCGTAATTATCAAGTGAAGTGATAAAGGTTAGTTCAAAATCTTTCACCTGCTGCCAAGTGGTAAGGTCAAGTTCTCCAATATCACACAATGGGTAAGGCGTTTCTACCAAATCGACGTTACAACCTTTTAGCGCATTTTGGTGAACTTCTTTGTTAGTGCGACCGTGTTTGTCTTTGCTGCCGTTGGTTGTGACGGTAATAGGTCTTAACTTGGCAAACGGTCTTACGGTAGGCGCATAATAGTTAGCATTAAATGGCTGAATGATAGTGTAGTTATCAAAATCAAAATCTATCAAGGCTATGAGATAAAACGCATTTTCTTGGGTGTCTGCCGCGATAAATTCACCTGCACCAGTTCCAAAGACAAACGCACTCACGCGGCTGTCATCGTGTAGTAAAAACGGTTTCCCATTGTTGTTGTGTGCATCAAGCGGATAAAACGCTAAATTACTAGGGTATAGGTTTTCATCATACAAGATGACCGCTATTGTGTTTGCTGTTGAGCGACTGCCAGTGTCTGACGCGGTGTGACTTGTTGTTATATCGCTATTTACATATATAGGCTGGTCTAGCTGTTCAGTATTTAGTAAACTATTGACCGTCTGTAAGCTCGCTAGTTGTTTGTCGTTTAGAATGTCTGTAGCAAGCGGATAACTTGCTATTAGTTCGCGTAAGCTCATATCGTCATCGGTGTGAGCTTTCTTATTTTTCACTATCGCTAAATCAGTCATTATTCCCCCTTGCCAATGGCTTTAATTTTGCGTTGTAGGCGTTTTGCGGTATTGGTGGTATAACTGCACCACTTAAGCAAATAAAGCGCATGACGCGCCTTATTTTTACTGCTGTTATTGTTGGTTTTGTTCAAAATTTGCCCTCCCTTTCATACAGTGGGTGAGCTTCAATATCTGAATTAACATGATATTCAAATTCATCAATAAGATATTGAGCCATAAACAATGAACGCTTAACTTCACGCATCGCCCACTTGGGGTTATCCTCATGCTGGCTTAGGTCATTGATAGCGGTATTGATGATTTTTGATAGCCAATCTAAGTTACTGCTATGCAAGGTTAGCTTGTCGTAAACATCACCATTAAGGCTGTTTATCTGCTTTTGTAGTTCGGCTGGGGTGGTTGCCTGTGGGCGTGGTGAAAGGGTATTGATTGACTTAGCCATGACTGACTACTCCTATGTGATTAGTTAAATTTGTCACTTTTACCAATGGTAAAGGGTGACGGCTCTGAACTACCGCACATAAACGGCTGGGGCTATTCCCTTTCGGTCTTGTATTTACCCCCATCAAGCCGTCATAACTGATTACTTCCTCATTGTGAGAAAGTGAAAAGATATGACGTGTTTTTGCACCTGCGGCAATAGTCCGATTAGTAGTCGGATTTATTTTAGGCACAAAAATAGCCAATGAATGACGGCTTGGCTTTGCCGTTATGTGTTTAGTAGTGGTGCTATTATTATTCATGGCTGCCATATTTGGCAAGTTGTTTTTCGGATATGCTGACTGATAACTGCTAATGAGTAGCAGTAAACCAACTATGAAAAAAGCTATCAAAATGCTTTTTGCCACATCATGAAAGGTAACTTTAGTTTGGCTGTCAATTTGCCGTTTATTTTGCGCTTTTAGCGCGGTTGTCGTTTGGGTGGTGTCTTTATACTGGTTCATTTTAAAACCTCTAATTTAGGCTGTTTTGATAGCTGAATAGCATTGTCTCTAGCATCTTTTAACTGGCTGCTAAATTCTGCAAAGTAGGCTAAATGCTCATCAATGACGCTGACCGTTCTTTGAAAAATGGTAGGTGCTTCTGTCTGTATCATGGCTGGATTTGCCATTAAGAACTCAAGTAAACCTTTTCTCTTTGTCATCATGTCGCTAAAAGCATCTAGATAATTAATCATTGCCACAGTTTGCTCGCTATCCAAAATTACTATTTTTTGCTGACTAAACATTCTGATTACCTGCAATGTCATTGTGTAGCTGCTCAAGTATTTCGGCTAGTTCCTCCAACCGTTTAGCGTTCGCGCTTATGGCGTTAGCAAATACAGTCATCATGGCTTGCATAATACTAGGCTCGGTTTCGTTGTAGTTGGCTATAGCCATGCCCGTCTGCTCTAAATCTATACTTTGAAAGCCGACTTGCTCAAGCGCGTAACTTAGTGTGTTTAGTTGGTTTTGGGTGGTAGCATAGTTCATAACATAACCTCACATTTCAAACGGTGGTTTGATAATGCCAGCGTTAACGGCATCAATATAGCTTTGGTCTAACCAATGCTCTTTAACGGTTTTGCCTGTTGGCGTTTTGATATATTGGCTTTGAAGTGGTAAGCCATATTTCAGCCGTAAATCACTGAAACGCTGATTTGCGCTAAGACAATTAAATAACTTAAATACGTCTAGCGGTGTTGGTTTTGCGCCAGTCATTAAAAGATAGAAAATTCCTTTTACTTGGCTGGTGCTGTCGTCTGTACTGGTTGCGCTCAAGTTGATTTGTCGCTTTGTCATGTCGCTATACTCCCATCTGTGCGTTATGCCATTGCTTTAACGACTGGTAATCGAAATAAACAGCGCATTGACGGCTTGAACCTGCTTTATAAGGTTTTGGGAATGTAGGGTCAGTTTGGATAAGTTTGCGGATTGCTTCGCGACTGATTGATAGCAGTTCACAAGCCTGCTTTTGGGTGATGCGGATAGGTTCTAAAGTCATAGAGTAATAACTCCCATTTTCTGATTTGACAAAAAACCGCTACATAAGTAAATACATAGCTTGGGAGTTATGATAGTGATATATAAAATACTGAAAAATTGTCGTACGGCGTAACGACAATTATTTTTTTAATTCTTTTAAAGTTTCAAAGATTTCTAACTTGTAATCCCTTTTGTCGATGTTGCCTTTAGGTCTGCCTTTTTTGCCAGCTTTGATACCTTTTAGCCATTCCTTTCGTATTTGATTTGCATCTGATATTTTTTCGTTTGGATATAGATAGGATAGATAATCGTGAATGATTTCGCCGATATCTAACAGCGTTAAAATATTCTGTTTTTCTGAATCAACAATAACAATTTCTTTAGCTAATTCTATGCCTTCAGACTTAATATTATTTTTATGTACGTTGTCTGCTCTGTCACTTCTGCGCCAACCTTTTTCTTTTACTTCATCATTTGAAAAACCTTCATATACAATGATTTGACCTTTAACGAAAGTATAATTCTGATAAAATTCTAAAGATATATAGAATTGATTTTCTTGAAATGCTTTGTATGCAAGTTCAATATAGATGACTGCCTTTATAATAGTGTCTAATTTATATCTAGTTATTGGCAAGTTTTTTGATTTTTTAAATCTATCAAATTCTGAATTGTAAAAATCATAGTATGCTATCCTTGTGCTTTGGTAGTCCTTCTTATATAAAATTAAAAATTCTATCTTTTTTTGCATTTCTTCTTTAAAGAAAAAAACAAATTCCGTTGCTTCAATGCTATCTATTCCTTGTTGAAAAAATCCTAACCAATCAAGCCAGTAACTAATTCTAATATCTCTACTAATTCCAGAATGAAAATCTGTATTGATATCATCGAACATCATTCGCACCATACGCACCATTCAAGAAGGGTGCAAGGCGTTGGCTGGCTTGGTGCGACTGCCTGCCGTTCGGGTAATTACTCCTAGCCTTGCAAAACGGTTATTACTGCATCATTTACTCACTAAACTGTCTAACCAGTCTGAATACCACTGATTTAACTTTGTTCTATCGTCTAAATATTCGGCTTTGTTATAAACGCCTTTTACCCCAGCGACTTTGTGCGACAAGGCAAATTCAATCACGCGCTCATCAAATTTCTTGCCGTCATCATCGGTGAAGTTATTGAACTTGGTACTAGCAATATGTCTAAAACCGTGTAGCGTCTGTTTGCCGTCATAACCTTTACGCTTTAACGCTTGTCTAAATCGTGCGTGACGGTCTTTACCGTTTGAGCGGCTAGGGAATAGCATTTCATCATAGCCAGTGATTGCCTTAAGTTCTGTTAGCATCGCTATAACTTGGTCGGATAAAGGTACAAGGTGCGTTCTGCGCTTTTTCATGCGCTCGGCTGGTATCTCCCAAAGTCGGGCATCTAAATCAATCTCGCACCACTTACCGTCTAGCACTTCGTTGGGGCGCAAAAATAAATGGCTTAATAACTGTATGCCTAAGCGTGTAATATCGCTTGGAATAGTGGCAATGTCTTTTAATAGGGTAGGGAGTTCATTTTCACTAACGTGCGGCATCACTTGGCTTTCGTGTTTGTCTAATCGCTCGTGCAAGTGGTCTAATGGGTTTGCGGTAACGCCTGCGATACTTTCAGTAATAGCAAAGCGGTAAATGCGGTCACAGACTTGTAACGCGCGGTTAGATTGCTCAATGATAGGTTTACCAGTTTTAGGATTGACCGTTTGTTGTAGCTCGCGAAAAAAGGTAAGCCAAACTTGACGGCTGATTGTTGAAATATCTTTATTACCCATAGTTGGGAATATATGTTTTTCTAAAATACCTAAATATTTTGTTTTGGTGCTATCGTCTAGTTTTTGGATTGATGGCTCGTTATACCATTCAAGCGCAACCGTCTGAAAGGTTTTAGCGTTTGGGTCAAGCTGCTTCACTGTCAAAACATCTGCACCACTGGCAAGCTCTAAAAGTTTATCTTGATACTTCTTTCTAGCGACTGCGCCAGTTACAAGCGGATATGCGCCTAAACCATGCCAGCCCCATTGACCGCTAGACTTTTTGTAGCGCATCACCCAGCTTTTTGCCCCTGTCGGCTTGACCTGTAAATATAAGTTTTGACTATCCTTTTCACGGTAAAGCGTTGCTTCGGCTTCTAGGTTAGCAATAACGGTATCTGATAGTGGTCTTTTTTTGATATCTTGGCGTTTCATTTGTATATCTCAAAATCGAACTTGTATATCTGAAAGTCGAACTTGTATATCCGTTTTATCTAACAGCTAGATATACATATAGATATACAAAAATGAGTTTACTATAGGTATGCCAACATAGCAAATAATAGGCATAAAAAAAGCCTAAACTATTGAAGTTTAAGCCTTTTTAGTTGATGTATTGCGTTGTGTTGCAATGTGTTTTTAGGTAATTGGTGGAGATGGCGGGAGTTGAACCCGCGTCCGCCAGCACTACGCCCATGACTCTACATGTTTAGATTCTGTCTATGGCTTTAATGGTTGGCGAACCGACAGTCAGGATGCCAACCACGAGCCTCTTAAGTTTTGCTCAAATTGGCGAGACAACAATTTAAGCTATCCATCGTGCGTTCGCTTCAAGGAGAGCAACCAGACCAATGGCAATCTGTGCCGTCCCAAGCAGCCCTTAGGCTGCTAGAGCGTAAGTTTCGTCGTTTGCGACTAGTTTAAAATGTATATTTTATTTACGAGTGGACATACTCACTCGACATGCATCATTGAGTTTCATTACCAGCGTCGAAGCCAGAACATCCCCAAATGAACTGTGAATTATATAAGGTTAGTAGCTTAAAATACAAGGCTAAACGTCATAATAATTAGGTAAATTACTAAAAACACACACAGCAACCTAAAACCGTCCAAATTATCGTCATGCATTTGACGTATTGAGCTGATAAGTTAACGTGTTAAAGTGGTTAAAATTATTTTGATAAAATTATATTCATAAAACAATAGACTGGGTAAATTGAATAAGCTACAGGTAATTAATGGATGACAGGGAATAAAAAAAATTCGCCAAGCATCATGCGGATGTCACAAAATCAGCTCAAACGCCAGCGTGAATGGGTGTATTTGGCGCATTTTTTAGCCATGCTGCATTTACATCCTGCCAAAACCATCTCAGGTACGGATGATGGTAATGAGCCTGATTTTACCTGTATTTTTTATTGTGACAAAGGTGAATACGCAATTGGCATCGAATTAACCACGTTGCCAAGACTACGCGATGGACTTGGTAATGACAATTTAATGCTAAAACGTTGGTACTGGCAGTCGCTACTACAGGTGTCAACCAAATTGACACCAACACAGTTTAATGGTGCGGGCGAGATAGTAGGTACCAAAGCCAATTGGGCTAATTGGGCCAATTGGCAAAAGATTGATAACCGAAAGATTGTCAATGTGTCGCAGCAATTTATCGAGCCATCGAGTGATTGGCCACATCCTACGCTCAGTAGTAAATTACAAAACGGTATTGCCAAAACCATGCGTTGGTTACCCAGTGCGTTTTTTACGGATATGGCAGATGAAAATGAAGATTTACCGATTGATTCCTACATCAATCAAAGTGATATTGATGCGGTGATGAGCAAAAAAGCGCATAAAGTCCAAGCGTACCACAAAAAAAGAGCGTTGGATGAAGTGTGGTTATTGATTCATACCAATGAACAGCAAGAAAAGGGCGTATTAACTTTTGATACAAGTGAAGCCTTGCACCACGGTAGTGAATTTAATCGAGTATTTTTAACCTTATATCCCACCACGACACTGCTACAAATTGCTCAATAAAAAAGGCTAAATGTACATTTAGCCTTTTCTATGCTGAAAAATTTCATTTAATCATCGAGCTGTTCCATCACATCATCAGTAAAGTTGACATTGGTATAGACTTCTTGTACATCATCTAAATCTTCTAGCATATCAATCATTTTCATGATTTTTTTAGCATCTTCAACATCAGTGACATCCGCCATGGTTGAAGGGGACATGGTCACTTCTGCGTTGTCGGATTTTAAACCGGCTTTTTCTAAGGCATCCATCACGTCACCGAAATTCTCTGGCTCAGTGACCACGGTGATACTATCACCGTTATTTTCAATATCGGTTGCCCCTGCTTCAAGCGCGACTTCCATGATGGTGTCTTCTAGCGACACATCATCAAAGGTAATCTCACCGCGTTTGCTAAACATATAAGCCACTGAGCCTGATGTACCCAAATTGCCACCATTTTTGCTAAAAGCATGACGCACTTCGCCAACGGTACGGTTGAGGTTATCCGTCATGGTCTCGACAATCACCGCAACACCGCCCAAGCCATAGCCTTCATAGGTGATTTCTTGCATGTTATCATTGTCACCGCCGCCTGCACCACGTTCAATCGCCCGTTTTACAGTGTCTTTGGTCATATTAACTGAGTTGGCTTTTTCCACCGCCGCACGCAAACGCGGGTTACTCGCTGGGTCTGGGTCGCCTTGTTTGGCAGCAGAGACCAGCTCACGAATGATTTTGGTAAAGATTTTACCTTTTGCCGCATCTTGTTTGGCTTTACGGTGTTTGATGTTTGCCCACTTGGAATGTCCGGCCATGAGTGTATCCTTTATCTAACTATCTAACGTAACAATCTGATTTTCAAAATTTTGCGTGCGCTATTATAAACGAGCAACCCCGATTTTTGATAGGGGGTTGCACCTATGTCATCACAGGAAATGTTATTGAAAGTTAAAATCAAACCTAAGGGCGAGGCGAGTTGTCAGGTCGTGGCAATGTCGGCAAATCAATATAGCGGTGTATCAACTCACTTAAATCAATTTTTACCTTTAAATTTACCAAGTTCCAGTACTGTCCAGAAATAGTTCGATCAAGCATCATAGTAAGTGGGGCAGGTTGAAAGCTTTGCCAGTATTTAAGCGACTCTTTTGCTTTGGCAATCGCTTGAAAATGGGTCTGGCTGGTGGCAAAGTCATAAGGCGCATGTTTGGATAAATCAAACAACTGGGTAAAACCATACGGGGTCAAACCAATCTGCAACCAATCGTTATAAAAGTCTGTGGGCAGTGGTTCATCATTGTCTTTTTTGATGCCAATGCTGACCAAATCTTGCTCAAGCGCTGTCACATCGCCGCTCAGGCAATGAATGGCAAAGCGTTTGAATAACGCAACTTCGTCATGACTGTAAGATTTGATACCACCAAAGTCATAGGCAATGACCGAGCCATCAGGGCGAAACGCAAAGTTACCTGGATGGGGGTCACAATGCAGACGATACAGTTTGAACAATTGACCGGCACTAAAATCAAATAGGCGAGTGGCGATTTTTTGTTTGGTGTCATTGTCCCAAGTGGCAGCCACTTCGAGCTTTTCACCCAGTTCTTGTGATAGGGTTAAAATACGTTTGGTCGAATGGCTATGAAAAACTTTGGGAATAATCAGCCCATCATCATCACTGTGAAAACTGCCAAAAATTGCCAAATTATGGGCTTCTTTGCTGTAGTCAAGCTCGTCATACAGGCTATCACGGATTTCTGCAAAAATTTTATCTTGCAAAGTTTTATCCATATTGAGCACGCCAGTTATCTTAAGCGCTAAGCGAACGTGTTTTAAGTCACTATCGATACTGGTATCAACATCGGGGTATTGCACTTTGACCACGACCGCTTCACCGGTTGGCAACACCGCTTTATGGACTTGACCGATAGAGGCTGCCGCAAAAGGTGATTGATCAAACTGGGCAAATAACGCCTCAATCGGTTGCCCCAATTCTTTTTCAACCTGCTGTTTGATGACGGCAAACGGCATGGGCGGCGCGTCTTTTTGTAATTTCTCCAGCGCTTTTGAGACTTCAGGCGGGAACACATCTTTATACTGCGAGGCAATTTGACCCACTTTCATCACCGCGCCTTTCATTTCGCCTAAGGTGTCGGCGATTTGCAGCCCTACGGTTTGCAGCATTTCGCTACGGGCTGTGAGTTTATCTTCTTCAGAGCCTGCAAAAGACTTAATAGAATTTTTAGCTGCTTTCCCTGCGATACTGGCAGTCATACCGGCAAGTTTTAAAAAACGTTTTTTTGATGACATAGTGGTTGTCTTATAGCAGAATTTTTTAATTAATTTATCAGTGAAACTATCAGGTAAATTATCAAGTTTTAAGTATTGAGATTAGCAGAAAATGGCTATTTTTGCTATGTACCGTGCTGAAATTTAGCGAATTTTGTGCATACCTTGGCATAAAAAACTTGGCACAAAAAAAGGCGCCACGATGACACCTTTTTTATCCAAACCATTAAAAATTATTGTAAAAATAAGCGATAACCCAAGTTATCGGTGAGGTTTTCGCACTCATAGCCAATGTCTTGCAGCTTGGCAAGTAATTGCTCGGCGGTTTGCTCACCCATTTGAATGCCCGCTAAGATACGCCCTTCAGCCGCCCCATGATTGCGATAATGGAATAAAGAAATATTAAACTGTGAGCCCAATTTTTCAAGGAAGTTGAGCAGCGCGCCAGGACGCTCGGGAAATTCAATGCGAAATAGTTGCTCGTCTTTTAATCCCGCGTGCCCACCGATTAAATAGCGAATATGGGTCTTGGCAACTTCATCATCGGTTAAATCAATCGCGGCATCATCGGCTTCATTGAGTAACTGGTGGATTGCTTTGCGCTCTTTTTCCCCTTCTTTGAGGGCGATACCGACAAAAATATTGGCAGCGTGATGGGCGTAGTTGGGGTTGGTGTTGATGCGGTAGTTAAATTCGGTGATGTTGCGGCCTTTGAGTGAGCGGCAAAAATCCAAGAAGGCGCCTGTGCGCTCAGGAATGGTCACCCCAAAAATCGCTTCTTTTTTCTCACCAATTTCGGTACGTTCAGCGATATAGCGTAACCGGTCAAAATTCATGTTGGCACCACATAAAATCGCTACACAGTTTTTGCCCTGTAGATTATGATCTTCGATGTATTTTTTCATACCTGCGACAGCAAGCGCGCCTGCAGGCTCGACGATGGTGCGGGTTTCATCATACACGTCTTTAATCGCCGCACACACTTCGTCATTGCTACAAGTGACCACATCAGGCTCGACCACGGGACCTGAGTTATCGCTTTTTGGCATACGGCAGACGTCAAACGGTATTTCACCCAGCTGGGCGACTGCCACCCCATCGACGAACAACCCCACTTGGGGTAAGCGCTTGCGTTCACCGGTATCAAGCGCGACTTTGAGACACGCTGCTTCTTCTGGCTCGACTGCCACGACTTTGACATGCGGTGCAACTTCCCCCAAAAACGCCGCGACACCTGAAATTAAGCCACCGCCACCAACCGCAACAAACACATATTCCATTTTACGCCATTGTTGTACTAGTTCCATGGCAATGGTACCTTGACCTGCGATGACCAGTTCATCGTCATACGGCGGAATAAAGGTCAAGCCATCGGTTTGGGCGCGTTCAATGGCATAGCGGTTTGATTCATCAAAACTATCGCCATATAGCACCACATTGCCGCCCAAGGACTTGACGGCACTGACTTTGATATCGGGGGTGGTGGTCGGCATCACGATAATGTTATTGAGTCCCAAGCGGCTAGCCGAGAAGGCGACACCTTGCGCGTGGTTGCCGGCAGAGGCACAAATCACGCCTTTGGCTTTGTCTGCTTCGCTCAACTGGCTAATTCGATTGTAGGCACCCCGCAGCTTGAAAGAAAACACTGGCTGAAAATCTTCACGTTTAAAACGAATATCGTTGTTAAACCGTTCACTGAGTTTTTTGGCGGGTTCAAGCGGCGTTTGAATAGCAGCATCATACACGGTCGCTTGAAGGATAAGGCGTACCCAATCTGATAACATAATAATGACCTAAGTTTGAAAAATACGTTTGGAGATTTATTTTTACCCTCTATGTGCTTTCATAACCAAAACAAAGCAAATCGTTAGAGAAGTAAAAAATAAGTGATTAGATTAGGACTTTAGGGTTTAGCTTGCAAGTGCTTTTACGGTAAAATAAGTTGGGTAATTGATAGCATTAAGTTTTCTATCTGTTTTTTTGATAATTTCCTAACAAGGCTGGGTCTATGAGTACGATGAATGCAAGCACGCAACAACAACAAAAACAAGCCGTGGCAGCAGACGCGTTAAAATATATCGAATCAGGCATGATTTTGGGCGTGGGGACGGGCAGTACAGTCAACTGCCTCATTGAATTATTGCCAAAAGTTAACCTAAAGGGCGCTGTGGCAAGCTCAAAGGTCACCGAAGATAAGCTCAAAGCGCTCGGTATTGAGGTGATGGATTTAAATTTCACGGGTGAGTTAGACTTATATATTGATGGTGCCGATGAAGTGAACGAGCACTTACAGCTAGTCAAAGGCGGTGGTGGCGCTTTAACCCGTGAAAAAATTGTTGCCGCTGCTTCTAAGCAGTTTATTTGCATGGTTGATGAAAGTAAATGGGTGCAGCAATTAGGCGTTGGCTTTCCACTACCGATTGAAGTGTTGCCGCAAGCGCGCTCATATGTAGCGCGTGAGTTAGTGCAGCTTGGCGGTGAGCCGGTCTACCGTGAAGGGTTTGTCACCGATTATGGCAATTTAATTTTGGATGTTTATGGCTTAGATATCGGCTTGGACAGTGAGAAGGTAGCAGCGTTTGAAGCAAAGTTAAACAATATCGTTGGGGTGGTGTGTAATGGGCTATTTAGCGCACAGCGCGCTGATATCTTGCTGATGGCAACGGCAGATGGTGTAAAAAAATTGACAGCCAAGTAAGTTGCCAGTAAGTTAACGGTTGTCAGCAATGTTGTCATTCAACAAAAAAGACCAAGTCGCGATGACTGGTCTTTTTTAGTTCATAACCGATTTAGTTTATAAACGATAATGGCAAGCTTGATGGCAGGCTCATTAGTGCATGTATTGACCGCCGTTTACGTTGATGGTCTCACCTGTGATATAAGCAGCGCCATCGCTGACCAAATACATCACGGCAGCAGCAATCTCTTCCGGTTGGGCGATACGACCCATTGGAATGCCTGCTTTGATACTTTCCATCACTTTTTCAGGCACCGCCATCACCATTTTAGTACCTGTATAACCCGGTGCAACCACGTTAACGGTCACCCCAGATTTAGCGCCTTCTTGTGCCAACGCTTTACTAAAGCCGATAATACCCGCCTTGGTGGCTGAGTAGTTGGTTTGCCCAAACTGACCTTTTAAGCCATTGATTGAGCTGATACTCACAATACGCCCAGATTTTTGCTCAAGCATTTTGTTAAAAACAGGTTGGGTGACCGTGAATAGTGATTTTAAGTTGGTATCAATTACCTCTGACCATTGCTCATAAGTCATTTTTTTGAAAGTCGTATCACGGGTGATACCTGCGTTATTTACCAACACATCAATTTGACCTGCTTTTTCAATTGCATCAAGAATGGCTTTGGTGGCTGCTTCATGGTCGGTGAGATTCGTTTCAACAAAGGTGAAATCGCTGGCATTCATGCCTTCTTCTTTTAACCAAGCTTCGCCGCGGTTGACAGTGCTATCCGCTTTATGGGTGTAGGTTGCAATGATGTGATAGCCAGCTTGGATTAGCGCATGACAAATAGCAGTGCCAATACCACCTAGCGCACCTGTTACGAGGGCAATTTTTTTGTTTGCAGTTGGGTTGTCGGTTGTCATCACAGTACGCTCCTTGTTTGTTGTGATTGTTTGTTGTGATTGTTGGTTTTGATAAAAAAATTCAATGATTTAAATAGTTTATAATATAAATGTGTTGGTTTTTTTACAATGGAACATGCGGCTCAAAAATCAGTCACACGCGATTGATATCAGGGTCAAAAAAAACTATAGACCGAATATTCACATAAATTTATTGACTTTTACTTCCTTGTTTTTTTTCATCATATATGAAAATCTGATAACTACCAATATTTTTTACGTTTTTATTTCTATGACAAACATTTTGCTACGCGCAAACGAGTATTTATAGGTTTGTGTGCTAAAAAAATTTGCAACAATAGCGGTTTGTGCTAGGCTATAAGGATAACTTTAAGCAATGTAAGGTTGAGCAAAATACCCTGTATCAACTGCGCTTAATCCATGCTATTTGCAAAATATCCCGCTTGATGGTACAAACTTGGCTTAATTGTACAAACTTGATTGGACAAGTCTGATTGTATCGATACGCAAGCGTGAATGCTTAGTACTTTTATATACTACGATGAGATAGGTCTGTTTATTTAGTCTGTTTATTTATTTGCCACACGGAAATTAGAATGCCGCAACTCTTACCAACGATAGAACAAATCGCTGTATTACAGCAAGCTAGTAATTTTGGCTATCAGTATTGGCAGACTAAAACAAACGTTGCACAAAGCTTTTTAAAAAGCTATCCGCTTACCCAAACGCTCGATGTCCAACATATCAAAGATTTAATACGCGATTATACGCTTGATGAAGATTACCAATTGGCGGATGAAGCAAGCGTGATGCGGGGGCTGCGTCATCTACGCAATTTGTTGATGGTGCGCTGGATTTGGCAAGATGCATTAAATCTGATTAGCCTAGAGCAGCTGACATGGGAGTTGTCAAAATTTGCTGATTATTGTCTCATTTTTGCCAAAGACTATGTGTATCAAGATTTAATCAGTCGCTATGGCGAGCCGTATTTTTTTGATGAAAAAAATAAACCGCACAAGGATGATTTAGCCATCATCGCCATGGGTAAAATGGGGGCAGAAGAGCTCAACTTATCAAGCGATATCGATTTGATTTTTGTCCATCAGGGGCAAGGTGAGACGGTGGTTGACCCGTTAAAACAACCAGGGTCAAAAG
Organism: Moraxella sp. CTOTU48841; assembly: GCF_032061225.1. Taxonomy (NCBI): domain Bacteria; kingdom Pseudomonadati; phylum Pseudomonadota; class Gammaproteobacteria; order Moraxellales; family Moraxellaceae; genus Moraxella; species Moraxella sp. CTOTU48841. Next base: position 313,969 of record NZ_DAMBFQ010000001.1, on the reverse strand, counting down.
CTGCTAAATCCATCGACAACAAGAAATTTTTTACCAAATGGGGTCAAGGCATCATCAATCTGCTTGATAAAAACACCCAAGATGGTTTTGTATTTCGCATTGATATGCGCCTTCGTCCTTGGGGTGATGGCAGTGATTTGGCAATTCATTTATCGGCACTGGAAAAATATTTTGCCCAACATGGACGGGCGTGGGAGCGATTTGCTTGGCTAAAAGCCAGAATCGTCAACCCTGTCACCTTTAGCGATAGCTTAAAAGCCCTTATCAAGCCGTTTGTATTTCGTTATTATGTTGATTATAGTGCCTTTGCCGCACTGCGTGAGATGAAATCGCTGATTCAAAACCAAGTCGAACAACGTCAAGATACCGACAATGTCAAGCTTGGGGCGGGTGGTATCCGTGATATTGAGTTTATCGTGCAGTCATTTCAGTTGATTTATGGCGGGCGTGTCAGTGATATCAAAGTAAAAAACTGCCTACAAGCGATGAGCCAATTGGAAAAACATGGCTTTATCGATGCTGTGACCCATGAGCAATTGGCACAAGCCTATCGTTTTTTACGCAGATTAGAGCATGGTATCCAAGCCATCAATGATGAACAAACCCAGCGACTGCCACAAGACGCCATGCAGCGACATCAGCTTGCCCAAGTATTGGGGTTTGCTGATTGGGCGGCATTGTTAGCCAAACTCAATGAATACCGCCAAACCGTAAAAGTGCCTTTTGACGAGCTGGTCAGTGATCGCCAACAGTCTGATGAACAGCTACAAGTGGATCATCAGCACAATTTATCTGAGCTTGAGCAAAAATTAAGCCCTGACAATAAAGATAAATTAAGCCAGTTTTGGCAAAGTAAACTCATCACAGGACTCAGTGAAGAAGCCAAGACTCGCTTAAATGCCGCCTATCCGATTCTAATCAATGGGTTGTTACATTCCGGTTTAAGCGAAGATGCAATCAATGTGGCATTACCTAGAATGTTGACATTGCTAGAGGCGGTAAGTCGTCGGTCAATTTATTTGGTCATGTTTGTCGAAAACCCAACCGCAGCCGCCAAATTGATTCCCATGTTGGCAGCAAGTCCTTGGATTGCGAGCGAATTGGTAAGTTATCCTGTTTTGCTAGATTCATTTATCCGTGAAAAATACCGTCATTTACCTGATAAGGCAGAACTTAGTGACATCTTGCGTCAGCAGTTGTTGCGGGTAGAACCTAATGATGAGGAAGGGCTACTCAATGCCTTTCGTTTTTTCAAAAAAACCCAAGTCTTGGCAGTGGCGGCGAGTGATGTGTTGGCGGATAGACCGTTGATGAAAGTCTCTGATTCACTCACCTTTATCGCTGAAGTGGTGCTTGAAAAAGCGTTGCAACGGGTATTTGGTGAATTGGTAAAAAAACATGGCTATCCTGTCAATGCCCAAGGCGAGCCTGTGAGTGAAGCGCATAATGGCTTTGCGATTATCGGTTATGGTAAGCTTGGCGGGCTTGAGATGAGTTATAGCTCAGATCTTGATCTTGTGTTCATTCATGACATTGATGAAGAAGCACAGACGCTCGGTGAAAAACCCATCAGCGGTATGAAGTTTGCCGCCCGCCTTGCCCAAAAACTGATGAATTATTTGACCACCCAAACGCGCGATGGCCGTGTCTATGAGATTGACATGCGCCTGCGTCCTTCGGGTCAAGCAGGTATGATGGTGGTATCTACCCATGCGTTTGAACTTTACCAAATGCACAAAGCTTGGGCGTGGGAACACCAAGCGTTGGTTCGCGCTCGTGCCATTTGCGGTGATAACCGCGTGATGATGCGATTTGACCAGATTCGTAAGGAAGTATTGTGTCTGCCACGTGATAAAGACAGTGTCCGTATCGAAGTATCCACCATGCGGCATAAGATGCAAGACCATTTGGGCAGCAAACCGCATACCAAGCAGCAAGGGTTATTTCATCTGAAACAAGATGCAGGCGGATTGGTTGATATTGAATTTATTGCCCAGTTTGCTGTCTTGGCGTATGCCAATAGTTATCCTGCGTTGGCCGTTTGGAGTGACAATGTGCGTATCTTTGAAGCGCTTGCCAAAACAGGTGTTATCGAAACCGAAATATGCCAACAGCTAACGCACGCTTATCTTCGCATCCGCAGTATGACGCATCGGTTGGCTTTGGCAGAGCAGCCGATACTGGTAGATGAAGCCCAGTGGCATGATCTACGTAATTTTGTTGATGCGCAATGGCATCGTTTAATCGGGCAGCGTCCAGAATAGATGTAACATCAATTTTTATTTCAAAAAAAGCACTTTTTATTTCAAACAAAAAATTTTTTATCTCAAACTAAACACTAGGAGTAATCAATGGCAACAATTCCCAGCATGGCAGACCGTGATGGTTTTATTTGGATGGATGGCAACATGGTAGACTGGCGTGATGCCAAAATCCACGTATTAACCCATACACTGCACTACGGGATGGGCGTATTTGAGGGGGTGCGAGCCTACAAAACCCATGATGGACGCACGGCGATTTTTCGTCTAGAAGACCATACCCAGCGCCTGCTAAATTCCGCTAAAATTTTCCAGCTTGCTGTGCCCTATTCGTATGAAGAAGTGTTACAAGCACAAAAAGCCGTGGTACGTGAAAATAACCTTGAATCGGCATACCTACGCCCATTGATTTGGGTCGGTTCTGAGAAATTGGGCATCGCTGCTAAAGATAATAGCATTCACACCATCGTTGCCGCTTGGGTTTGGGGTGCTTATCTGGGTGAAGAAGGCATGGCAAAAGGTATCCGGGTAAAAACCTCAAGTTTTACCCATCACCATCCAAACGTCACCATGTGTAAAGCCAAAGCCGTGAGCAACTACCCAGTATCTATCATGTCAAACCAAGAAGTCACCCGTCATGGCTATGATGAAGCGGTATTGATGGATACCCAAGGCTATGTTTGTCAAGGCTCAGGGGAAAACTTATTTTTGGTCAAAGACGGTGAGCTGCATACCCCAGATTTGTCAGGGGGTGCATTGGACGGCATTACCCGCCGTACGGTGATACAGTTTGCACAGGACTTGGGCATCAAAGTGCATGAGCGTAGAATCACCCGTGATGAGTTTTATATCGCGGACGAAATCTTTATGACAGGTACTGCCGCCGAGATTACCCCAATTCGTGAATATGATGACCATGTCATTGGCTGCGGCGCGCGTGGTAAAATCACCGAAAAACTGCAAAGTCTATTTTTTGACGTGGTACAAGGCAAAAATGATAAATATGCGCATTGGCTCAGCTACGTGGATGAATAATCGGTAAAATTGTAGATAAGTGAAAATAAGTAGATAAGTGAAAATAAAAGGATAGTTATGTTAAAATGACTATCCTTATTTTTTGAAAAATTATCGGTACTTTGGAAGTGACATGACAACATCGAGTGCAACCACCCCGCTTAAACAAATTATTTGTATCAAATGGGGCACCAAATATGGCGCAGATTACGTTAATAAACTCTATGGAATGGTAAGCCGTAATATCACCCCGCCGTTTCGCTTTGTCTGCTTTACCGACAATACCGATGGTATTCGTCCTGAAGTAGAATGTCAGGATTTGCCGCCCAGCGATATTGTGATGCCTACCAATACCCTTGGTAAATGGCCAAAGTCACGGCTTTGGAATGCACAGCTTGGCAATGTCACAGGAACGGTATTGTTTTTAGATCTTGATGTAGTCGTAGTGGGTAGCCTTGACGACTTTTTTAGTTTTGGCGATGACGATCAGACGGTGTTATCTTATAACCCAAGTAACCCTTTAGAGAAGCTAGGTCAAACCTCGTGTTTTCGCTTTAAAGTCGGTAGTTTGGTTAGTTTGCTAGAAAAATTCCGTGCCGATCCACAAGGCGTGGCGGATAAATATCGCTTTGAGCAGCGTTTTGTCACTCGCAATGCCCCTGGTGGGGTTAAGCTTTTTCCCAAAGAGTGGGTGGTGCATTTTCGCCGCAAATGCCGTCAGCCATTTCCGCTAAATTATTTTATCCCACCAAAACTGCCTCATGATGCACGCATTATTATTTTCCCTGGGGATTTGTATCCGCAAAATGCGATTGCAGGACAATACAACAAAAATTCTGCCGATAATGCTAAAGAACATTTAGGGCAGTTATTCACTGCTGAAAAAATCAAAAAACCGATTTCGCATTTACGCCATTTTATTTTGCCGACTGATTGGGTGGCAACGCATTGGCGAGAATAGAGGATAAACTATGGCGAACTTAGACCAACCTATCAAAATCTTTATCGGCTGTGACCCTAATAACAGCGACCTTGAGCAGATGATGGTGCTAGATTATAGCTTGCACAAACATACAAGCGAGCCTGTCGAGATTATCTGGATGCAGTTAAGCCGTGACCCAAGCAGCGTATGGTACTCTAATCCGCAAACAGGTGAGGGCTGGCATACCGAAAAATGGGCGACCCCGTTTTCGGGCTTTCGTTGGGCAATCCCCGAATATTGTGGCTTTAGCGGACGGGCAATTTATATGGATGCCGATATGGTAGTGTTGGACGATATCGCTAAATTGTGGCAGCACCCAATATCTGATGAGGCGATTCTTGCGGCTAAAGGCGATGGCGATTTGATGCGACTGTGCACCTGCGTGTGGGATTGCCAAAAAGCCAAGGATTATCTTGAGCCTGTCGCCCAGCTACAAGCCGATCCTGAGAGCCATAGCAAAATGATGGTAAAATTTAAAGCCAATCCGCAACTCATACAGATCTACCAAGACAGCTTTAATTGTGTGGATGGCGAAGATTTAGCGATTGAGGATATTCGGATTTTGCATTATTCGGACATGGGAACGCAGTTTAGCCATAAATATTCCTTACCGCGCTTACAAGCCGAGGGCAAAACGCATTGGTTTGATGGGCAGATTTTGCCGCACCCTCGTCAAGATTTGGTTGAGCTTTTCGATATCTATTATCAAGAGGCAATACAAGCGGGCTATAGTATTGAAAACTATCGCACTACGCCGTTTGGCGAGTTTCCAAAAAGAACTTATAAAAAAGGTTACAAGGGTAATGCGGTCACTCGCCCTGCGAAAAAACCTTCTTTATTGAGTCGTTGGTTTAAATAGTCAATAGAGTGTTAAATGGCATTGGTTCAGTCACAAAAAATCGTATTAGTGATTAATTCACTGCAAGGCGGTGGGGCAGAAAAATTTGTTTTGACCTTGGGGGAAGCCTTTTACCAGATGGGCTTTGAGGTGCATATTGTCCGATTTGACCCGATTGTCGAACATACATTAAGCGAAAATTTAATCTATCATCTTATTCCTTTTCGCAATTATCGACGCTTTCCGAAAGGTAAAATTCGGTATTTCTTTTTTGCTCGGGCAGTTGATGGCTATATCAATAAACATATTGGTCAGCCTGTGGCAATATTCGTGAACTTGTACCGTGAACATGAGGTATTTTATTATTCAAGGCAAAAAAAGGTGGCGTATGTCATCCATAATCAGCTCAGTGAAAAATTAAAACTTGCTACCTTGCCGCCCAAGCAGCTTTCTTACTTTCAACGAATTTATACCAAGTATCCTGCTATTTGTGTAAGTGGTGGGGTAGAGCAAGATTTTGTCTATCAATTTGGTGAACCGACCAAAACCACCACGATTTATAACCCCATCGACCGTGATAACATCCGTGTGTTAGCTGAGGTAGCTAACCCAGATTTACCCGCCATTACCCGACAGGGCTATCTTATTCATGTGGGCAGTTTTAAAGCCCAAAAAGGGCATGAAATTTTATTGCAAGCTTATGCCAATTCGGCACAGACATTGCCCTTGGTATTGGTGGGTAAGGGTAGTCTGCAAGCGCAAATTGAACAAAACATTATCGCGTTAAACTTGCAAGATAAAGTGATTTTAACTGGGTTTCAAAAGAATCCTTACCCATTGCTAAAGCACGCCACAGGGTTTGTGTTATCCTCGCATTTTGAGGGCTTTGCATTGGTATTGGCAGAGTCATTGGCATTGGGCGTGCCTGCGATTAGCACCGATTGTCCGTCAGGACCTAGTGAGATTTTGCCGCCGCAGAATTTGGTGGCAGTGGCAGATATCCCTGCGTTAACTGAAAAAATCAACCAATTAATGAGCCATTCTAGCCAGTTTAACGTGCCATTTAACGAAGCTTTTTTGCCGCAAAATGTTGCCCGTCAGTATTTGGCATTTATGGGGGTTAATTATGAATAAGTCCAAGCGAGAAAAGTGATGCTAAAAAATTATGTGATTAGTCTCGCTCATCATAGCAAGCGGCACAGCCATATCCAACAAGAGTTTGCTAAGCAGCACATACCTTTTACTTTTTTTTCGGCGGTCACCCCGGATGAAAATACCCAAGTCGCTCAGCGACTGGCGATTGATATCACAAAGTCGGTATCTAGTGACACCGAAATTGCCTGTTTTTTAAGTCATGCTAGCCTGTGGCAACGCTGTGTGGATGAAAATCTTGATTATATCGGTATTTATGAGGATGATGTTTTTTTAGGTCAGCAGTTCGAGCAGTTGATCCGTCAAACTGATGTTTTTCAAAGCCAAGCTATCGATATTTTAAAATTAGAAAAGGTAAGCCCAAGGGTGCATTTGGCTCATCCGATAGTCTTACCTCAGAGTAAACGGACGATTTATGAATTAAAGTCTCGCCATTTAGGTGGGGCAGGCTATCTGCTATCCCATCGCGCTTGTCAGTATCTATTACAATATATCAGAAACCTACCCCAGCTTGAGGCAGTCGATGTGATGCTATTTGATGTGGGGAAATACCCCAAAGCCCTGCCTGTATATCAGCTTGTGCCTGCGATTGTGATTCAGGAGCATCATCTATTACCGCAAGTTGCTTTGGCAAGTAGCCTACAGGCAACCAGAAGCCGAGAAATTAAACGACCTTTGACAGGGCTACAAAAAATCAAACGTGAAGTCCTGCGTGCGACACGCCCGCTATATATGACCAACCTTACCTTTGAATAAACCTAAGGAGCCACTTGTGAGCTGCAACCCCCCAAATATCATTGTGTTGGTTATCAACTGCTTGCAAGGGGGCGGGGCAGAAAAGTCAGTATTGACGCTCGCGGAAGGCTTTTATCAACTGGGCTATAAAGTCCATGTCATCCGATTTAAAGCCACGACAGAATATGAGCTTAGCCCACATATTGATTTTCATATTGTCAACTTTAAGTGGTTTAAACTAATCCCCAGTGATAGGGTGCGTTACCAACAATTTGCCAAACATTTAGATAACTATATTTTAACGCATATTGGTCAGCCATGTTTGACGATTGCAAATTTGGAACGGGCGGACAAGGTATTAAGCTATAGCCAATTACCCAATGTCATTCATGTGATTCGTAATACCCTTTCTCAAGAACTGAAATTAGCCCAAGCTCGCAACAAGCCTATGGATATAGCACAGCTAAAGACAACCTATCATGCACAGCCTTGTGTGGCGATTAGTGAAGGGGTGGCGGTGGATTTTAAGGCGACCTTAGGACTGACGAATATTACCACGATTTATAACCCGATTGATAACAAGCTTATTGAGGCAATGGCAGAGGCATACCCGCTAGAGATTGCGGAGTTTATTGTGCATGTGGGCAGCTTCAAGTACCAAAAAGCGCATGATATTCTGCTAAAAGCCTATGCCAAAACCTCGCAACGCTATCCGCTGTATTTGGTGGGTCAAGGCAAGCTGATGGCAGAAACCAAACAGCTTGCGGTTGATTTAGGGATTAGCGACAAGGTGGTATTTACTGGCTTTAAATCCAACCCCTATCCGTATATCAAACACGCTAAATGCTTAGTGTTAAGTTCCCGATTTGAGGGCTTTGGGCGAGTGATTGCCGAAGCCTTAGCCGTGGATACGCCTGTGATAAGCACTGACTGTCCGTATGGTCCTAGTGAGTTATTGCCAAGGCAAAATCTTGTCCCTGTCGATGATATTGACGCCTTAGCCCAATTATTAGAACAAGCAATGGCAAATCCATCGGCGTTTGCCGTACCGTTTGATGAGCGATTTTTACCCAAAAATATCGCTAATCAATACATTGAGCGATTCGTGACCTCTAATCTGCCCGATACGGAATAAATGTAAACAAATCCTTAGAAATGGGCGAGTGGTTATAAATTTGCACGCCTTTTTGCTGATAGTTGTGGGCTACCCAATCAAACGACGGTACGATACGGTGGGTGATAGCCTTATCAAGTTTGGTCGGGGCAGCATTTTCTTGGTTTTCATAAAACCGTGGCTGCTGGCTATTGATTAAATCAATGCCATACAGATGTATCACTTGAAATCCTAGAGAATAGGCAAGCTGTAACGCCACCAACGCTACCGTTCCCCCTTCAACAAAGCCGTAACGAATATCCCAAGACACCCCAATTTTTTTGTTGATGCTATGGTAAGGGCTATGTTTTAGGTGTTTTAGTCGGGTACGTTTATTGAGTGTGACAGCTATTTTGCCTAAAAGGCTAGTTTGCTGAAGGGCAATCAAACTATCATCAATCGGTCTATCGACTGGATAGATGATATAGATATGGTCAGCATATTGAACTAAAAAATCGGGCGCATCTTGCCATAGTTGTTCTGCCACTAAAGCACTGATATACAGCGGATAACCCCCCTGATAATACTGCAGCGGAATACTACAGTTATGTTTAATAAAGCGTGGGTCGGTGATGACATACGCCACAATCTTATCAAATTTATAGTGTTCGGTCAGGCTAATACTGCCATTTACAAATATAACCGACTCACAACCAAGCAGGTCAATGGCATTGGTTTGGATGCTTGGGCCTGACGCCAAAATATGTACCGTCGTATCAGAGACTTTTGGTAGCACAAATGCAGGATTGACAATATGTAGGGCGATTGTCTGAGTAGATCGGGTAAATATCAAAGAATGATTGGCTACCACCATGCTGATTTTTCATCCTTATGTAGTTGTTTTAATGTGGTGAATGCGCTAGGTTGGTCATGCAATCTAGCAAACACCTTGAGTAAGAGTGTGGTAGAAAAAGGGTCTTCAGCGTAAAAATGCTGATACCGCTCACGCATATGTTTTAGTGTATCGTCCTTACCTAGCCTAAAATAGGTCAAACCAGCATACAGCTGTTTATGATGCGCGTACAAAATAGCGGATTTTTCCTCATCTAGGCTGGCAGATGAACGACACAGATACTGCTGGGTTTCGTAGACTTTTACCGTATTAATCAAAGTAATAATATTGAGTAATATTGCCTTTCTAGTCGGTTTTGGATCAAAATCAATAAAGGTATCGCAGGTAGAGGCAATCCACCGTAAACTTAAATTATCCATCAAATAGTCAGTCTGCGTTTGCCAAAGGTGGGTAAAGATTTGAAAAGTTTTTTCAGGTTGAAACCGACGGCGTAATAATACAATCAGTATCGCATGGTAAAAACTAAGTTCAGATTGTCCTATAAACTCGCGTTGCAACGTGGTTAAATGCGTGTATAAATTGCGAATACGCCGTGGCTCATAGTCCTTAAGCGGGTCTATCGGTTCATCCACTTGGGTATCATCTAATAAATGGGGGTGAGCTTGAATAATCGTGTCAATGATAGAACAAGTATCACTATCAATCACACGACTTTTCATCGCCTCAATATTTTGCCCGGCATAGTGGTCAATAATTTGATTCGCCCCAAGGCGTTTTTCACTTTTAAATAATAAAATAAACTTACGATACCAGTTTGCCATTTTTTATTATTCCTAAAACCGCAAGCTTATGTGAAATTTCTTCTAAGTTTACTTATCCGATGCTCAATTATCCATTAACTATTTAAGGCTTAACTATCAAAGGTTGCATTATCGCCAATAATTCCTAATCCAGTCAGTTGGTAATACCTTACGATACCATTTACCGCTTTTACCCATGATGGCATCGGGTGGATTCACTTCCCCATGAAAAATCACCATTTTTGCCCCTTTAGGCAAAATCGGCGGTTTGACAAAACTTAAGGGAAATGGCTGCACGCATTGGTATTTAAAACTCACGCACCAAGACGCATCCCAATATTCAAGGTGATGATGTTCACGCAAATAATTGGATAGGTAAGCTTGCTCATGGCGTACTTGGCTACGAATCGTGTCAAAATTTTGCTCAAAGTTAGACAATAAATTTGGGTAGGTGTTTTGTCCAACCTTGAAACGATACACCGATGAATTACCCACCATGCGCCACGGTTTTTTCCAATCACGGATAATCACCACACTGTCATCGTGCTGCGCTTGATACGTAAAAAAGCAATCAATATTATCGACAATCACAATATCAATGTCCAAAAATAACGCCGTGCCTTTTAAATCATATAATTCAGGGCTAAAGGTGGTCAATTTTTTCCAGCCACGTTCAGGAATATTACTGGGTAAATTGAGCTCAGGAATTGGGTAGCATTTGACGTTGGCATCTATCCCTGTGCTATCATCGGTCAAACATACCATTTGAAACGGTAGTGTTAAATGTCTGTTAACCATATTGTACAGGCGATTAACGTACTCAGCACCATATTTGGTACCCCATTTCATACAAATAATGTAACGGTTTTCATCAGGCAGAGCAGGCGCTGAAGTATAATTTGGTAAAGTCATAAGTAAATGATTATCATATTAAGTAAGTGAATTGATAATATCATGATTGCCAAGTTTTGGATAACGCTGGCGAACCGCTACTGCGATGGATGGCTTGGCATTATAAATAACCGGAAATCCTGGCACACGTTTAAAGCGCTTATAGCCCCACATATATTGACTGGGGAAACGGTCAATCATTCGCTCGATGGCGTGGTTCATCGCAGTTGTCGCTGTCACCATGTTTTTATCATACAAGGTGGGGTCAGTTAACTCATCACAATAAATATCAAAGCCTTGTCCATCATCACGGCGTACACAGGTCAAACCTACCAAGCTACATTTGGTTTTACTGGCTAATTTGCTAGCAAGGGTACTGGTCAATGTCGGAATACCAAAAAACGGCACCACTTCACCGCCAGATGGGTCAGGGACATGGTCAGGCAATATGATACTAAAACCGCCTGCTTTTAGGGTTTTAAAAATCGCTTTGACCCCAGTCGCATCAGTTGGTACCAAAGTTGCATTTAGTCGCTGACGCCCTTGTAGCACAAACTGATTGGCTTGTTCACCTTTCACGGGTTTATACATGATGGTCGGTGCGCCGAACTGGTTGAGCCACGCATTCATGATTTCCCATGTTCCCAAATGCGGCACAATTGCAAGCATGCCATTGGGGTTTTGTAAGCCTTGCATTAAAACTTGTTGATGATGCACGGTATGGATTTGTTTGACCGACCACGCAGGTGGCATCGCCCAGCTTTTAGCCGATTCCACCATGTTTTTGCTTTGATTGGCAATACAGGCTCTAGCAAGCTGGTCACGCTGAGTTTCGGTGAGTTCAGGATAGACAAGTCGTAAGTTAGTATCAACGGTTTTTATGATACTTTTGTCACGACGAAGTGAAATGATAAAGCTTGCGATATGTGCCAATAGATACAGCATCCACATTGGCACATATTTGAGGAGAGTAAAGGCATTCATCTAATTAAAGGTGTGACCTTGATTAAGATTGTGGCGCTTTACTGTCTTTTTCGCGTATACGAATACCCAATTCACGCAGTTGTTTGCCATCCACAGGCGCAGGGGCTTCAGTCAGCGGACATTCAGCCGTTTTGGTTTTTGGGAAGGCGATGACGTCTCGAATCGATTGTGAGCCTGTCATTAGCATAATTAAACGGTCAAGACCGAATGCCAAACCACCGTGCGGTGGCGCACCGTATTTTAGCGCGTTAAGTAAGAATGAGAATTTCTCTTCGGCTTCGGCTTCAGAAATACCCAAGGCTTCAAATACCGCTTTTTGCATATCTAAGGTATTGATACGCAGTGAACCCCCACCGATTTCAGTACCGTTTAATACCATGTCATAAGCGATAGACAGCGCGGTTTCTGGGTTGTTTTTCATCGCTTCAACCGTGCCTTTTGGCTTGGTGAAGGGGTGATGCACCGACGTCCATTTACCGTCATCTGTTTCTTCAAACATTGGGAAATCCACGACCCAAAGCGGCGCCCACTCACAGGTCAGCATATTTAGGTCTAGACCCAATTTGACACGCAGCGCACCCATGGCATCATTGACGACTTTGGCTTTATCCGCGCCAAAGAAGATGATATCACCGGTTTGCGCCTCAGTACGTTTAATCAGCTCGACCAATACCTCATCAGTCATGTTTTTGATAATCGGTGATTGTAGACCTGATTCTTTATCGACACCGTTGTTGATGTTGCTCACATCGTTGACTTTGATATAAGCCAAACCTTTTGCGCCATAGATGCCGACAAATTTAGTATATTCGTCGATTTGTTTACGGGTAATTTCACTACCGTTTGGCACACGAAGCGCTACCACACGACCTTTTGGGTCTTGGGCAGGGGCTGAGAATACTTTAAATTCCACAGACTGCATGATGTCAGCCACGTCAATTAACTTCATAGGAATACGCAAGTCTGGTTTGTCAGACGCATAGTCACGCATTGCTTCGGCGTATGTCATACGCGGGAAGGTATCAAATTCAATGTTCATCATGGTTTTGAACAAGTCTTTTGTTAACCCTTCGGCAATGTTCATGATATCTTCATCACTTAAGAATGAGGTTTCGATATCGATTTGGGTAAATTCTGGCTGGCGGTCAGCACGTAAGTCTTCATCACGGAAACACTTAGCAATTTGATAATAACGGTCAAAACCCGCCACCATCAGCAGCTGTTTAAATAGCTGAGGCGACTGTGGCAGGGCATAAAACTCACCGTTTGATACACGGCTAGGCACCAAATAATCACGCGCGCCTTCTGGGGTGGCACGGGTCAAGATGGGGGTTTCTACATCCAAGAAACCTTGGTCATCTAGGTAACGGCGAATGGTCGAAGTGGCTTTGGCACGAAACTTCATACGCTCTTGCATCTCTGGACGGCGCATGTCTAAAAAGCGATATTTTAGGCGCAGTTCTTCAGAAACGTTGGTGAACTCATCATTGAGGGGAAATGGCGGTGTCTCAGAAGTGGCGATTGTTTCGATGTCTTTCGCTAATAATTCCACTTGACCACTGGTCATGTTTTTGTTTTCAGTACCGGCATAACGCTGACGCACACGACCGGTAATTTTGAGCACATATTCAGAACGCGCGCTATCTGCGGTAGCGAATGCTTCTGGGGTATCTGGGTCGATGACCACTTGCAGTAGGCCTTCACGATCACGCATATCCAAGAAAATGACCCCACCGTGGTCACGGCGACGATGCACCCAACCGCAAATAGTGATGGTTTGGTCGTTTAAGTTTTCGGTGACAAGCCCGCAATAGTGTGTACGCATCATAATGAAGCAATCCCAATATTTTTCGTAATGTAAGAAGTAGCAAAAATTTTTATAAACGAATATTATGCCTTGTTTACTCAAATTTCACAATATGAAACACGGTTTATCATGCATATCTACTAGCCATGCCTATCACAGACATTTCGCGAATATTGTGTGGATAAGCGATTGAAAACAGCAAAATAAACGCTATATAAAACCCATTGTGTGAATTTTTTCCTTAATTAGAGAATTATTATGCTATTTCAAAATGCCAAACATCCGGTTGAAATGAAAGTCACCCATTTAAATAAAGTCAAAGCCCAGCGCGAACAACAATTACAATTGCAAATGGTGAATGATAAAGGGTTAACCTCACTTATCAGCCGCGCATTTACAGACTTGACAAAAAAAGAAAATACCAAAAAAACCTCAAAATTTGGTCTGTTTAAAAATAAAATCGCCAACAAAAATTGTTTTGTGCTGGATTTTCATGGGGATATCAAAGCCACGGAAGTACAGCAACTGCGTGAAGAAATCAGCACGTTATTGACGGTCGCTAAAGCTGAAGATGAAGTCATTGTGCGCCTTGAATCCTCAGGTGGCATGGTACATGCATATGGCCTGGCTGCTGCCCAGTTGGCACGTATAAAAGAAGCAGGGCTACACTTAACGGTCTGTATTGATAAAGTCGCTGCCAGTGGTGGCTATATGATGGCGTGTGTGGCTGATAAAATTTTGGCGGCGCCATTTGCGGTGGTTGGCTCGATTGGTGTGGTGGCACAAGTGCCCAATTTTCATGATTTATTAGAAAAACATGACATCGATGTCGAAGTATTTACTGCAGGTAAATACAAACGCACGGTAACCGTTTTTGGTGAAAATACCGAAGAAGACAAACAAAAATTCCAACAAGAGCTGGAAGAAACGCACAAACTATTTAAAGACTTTGTGCATAAATACCGTTCAAGTTTGGATGTTGAACAAGTGGCAACCGGTGAGCATTGGTACGGTGAAGATGCGATAACACGCAATTTGGTCGATGTCCTGCAAACATCGGACAGTTATATCTTAGAAAAAATGACAGATAGCGAATTGTATGCCATTCAATCTCGCCAAAAACCGACCATCGCGCAAAAGCTAGGCATCTCACAAGCGGCACAAGCGGTGGTAGCGACAGCGATTGATAAACTACCAGATGCCTTGGCAAAGTTAGAAAGCGCTAAAATGCCGATGGTCAAAAAATAACCGTAAGATAAAATGATAAAAACCTGCGGTGATAAAACCTGTGACAAAAACCTATGATGGTTCGCAGGTTTTTAACTTTTTAATGGCGACACATTTGGGCGTATAACTATGAAACTATTTATGTTAAAAATCGGGGCACGTCCCCAAGGACGACTCATTGAACAGCATGATGTGATGTTTGTGATTGCAAATAGCCTAAGTGAAACAATTGAGAGTGTCAATCAGCACTGGCCGGCAGTCAAAAATAACTGGCACTTAGACGCATGGCGAGAAGTGAAGCGGGTGGGTGATTATCAAATTTTTTTGTCGCCAGAGAGCTTGTCAAAAGATGGATTATCAAAAGATAACGCGCTTGCAGATAATATATTGGCAGATGACAGGGTAGATAACAAATTAGATAGTCACGGCAAACAACTTTATTTTGTCAATTTAGGCGGTTATCTGCCGGGTCAATTTGAAGAATTTCATTATAAAACACTTGTGGTAGCCGAGACGCTAGGTAAAGCAACGGCGCAAGTTAAAAAAACGGCATTTTATCAAGACTATACATTTGATAATGTCGATACCGCCAAAAGCGGCGTGGCAACCAGTCATGTAGATGATAAGCATCAACTAGACTTGGATGATATTCACTGTGTGGCTGATTTACTGCCAAATGACGTGACATTAACCATTCAGCCATTAACCGAGCCTGAAAAGAATCAGCTACCTGACGATGCGCTGCATATTGGTTATTTAAGTCTCAAGCAAATCAGAACCATGATTGACTAAACGGTGAAGCATCTGATGGCGTATTTTGGTGCTGTCAATCATTGCCTTTACTCGGCTTTGCCTTTATAGTAGGCTCATTTTTAACTCGCTTTTTTTAACCCCTTCTTTTTATCTACAAAAGCTTTGTATAACCAATGAAACAAGCCACCGCCCTTGATATTCTTAAAACTGGTAAAAATGTGTTTTTAACAGGCTCAGCAGGGGCGGGCAAGACCTATACCATCAATCAGTATTTGCATTATCTGCGCGCAAGGGATGTGGCGGTCGCGGTGACGGCAAGCACAGGTATTGCTGCCACCCACATGAACGGCATGACCATTCACAGCTGGGCGGGCATCGGCATCAGTAACGAGCTAACCGCCAAAGACATCGCCCGAATCAAAAAACGCACGGTGGTTGCGGAGCGCATTGAGCGCACCAAAGTATTGGTGATTGATGAAATCTCGATGCTGCATCGACAGCAATTTGAGCTGATTAACCAAGTGCTACAAGCCATCAAAGAAAACACCTTGCCGTTTGGTGGGATACAGCTATTGGTCGCCGGGGATTTTTTTCAGTTGCCGCCGATTGGTGAGCCCCATGAGAGCAACCGCGATAAATTTGCCTTTATGGCGCAAGCTTGGCTGGATGCAGATTTTCAAATTTGCTATTTATCCGAGCAGCACCGTCAAAAAACTGACAAAACAGCGGTGGCAGGCAACAGCTATTATGGCTTGGATTTAAATGCGATTTTAAATCAGATTCGTAGCCAGCAGTTTACCCCCCATATCATGCCTGCTTTGACCGCTACGGCTGAGCATGTGCTAGCCGATAACCGTACCCGACTTTTTACCCATAATGTCAACGTGCAAGCCATCAATGAGCAGGAACTTGGCAAAATTACCACAGCGGCGCATACTTTTCGCGCTTGGGGAGAAGGCGATGAAAAGCTGGTCGAGACGCTAAAAAAATCCGTGCGCAATACCCCAGAACTGGTGCTCAAACTTGGCGCAAAAGTGATGTTTATCAAAAACAACGCCGAGCTTAATGTCTCAAATGGCACCATGGGCAAAGTAGTTGATTTTGTTGCCACAACTCTTAAACAACCAAATAAACAAACAGACGATAGTCCATCAAAAAACAGCCCATCAAACAATCACCCATCTGAGCCGCTGGATGAACAAGCGCTAGCAGCAGATGCAACTGCCTTGCTCGATGCCATCGAACAAGAACAACAAGCCGATATGGCAGACTTGCTCGATGAAGTCAATGGCGGTCAATCACAACAAACTCACCCCAGGGATGAGGAGAGGGATGAGGATGATACCACTTCGACAGACACGGCTGATGACAAACTCTCTGAGTTACTTTATCCCTTGGTTGAGCTCAATGACGGCCGCAAAGTCATCGCCGAATATGATTCATGGCGTATTGATGATGAAGACGGTGAAATACTGGCTGCCTATTACCACATCCCCTTGACGCTGGCGTGGGCGATTACCATTCACAAAAGCCAAGGCATGACGCTGGATGCGGCAGAAGTAGATTTGTCCAAAACCTTTGAAAAAGGGCAAGGCTATGTGGCTTTATCACGGTTAAAGCAGCTATCTGGGCTACAATTACTGGGCGTCAATGAATTAAGTTTACAGCTTGATCCCTTAGCGCGCGGCGCTGACCAGCGATTTCAGGCTATCAGTGCAGAGCAAGAGTGTGAATTTTTGACGCGCAGTAAAAAACAGCTCAATGACCTTCATCGTGAATTTATCATTCAATGCCGGGGTACGCTGGATAAAGAAAAAATCGCTGCGTATGAAAATCGCGCCAAACAACAGCAAAAACTGATTGAAAAACGTCGCCATGCTGTACAGCAGCTGCAATCTTTGGCGGATGATGCGGCAGGCGTTATCACCCCCACGGTGCTGGAAACTAAAGCCTTGTTGGATGAAAGTTTGACCATTGCAGAAATTGCGCAAGCCCGTAATCTAGCCCAATCAACCGTGATGGGACATATCGAGAAAATTGCTGAGCATTTTCCCCGCGCTAACATAGCGCATCTACGACCTGAGGACAAATGGCTACAGCCGATTGATAAGGCGTATCAAAAAATAGCCAAACGTGATGACAAACGCGATAAAGATAACGATGGCAAAATCAAAATTCGCGCGATTGTCGAAGAGTTAAGAAACGCCTATTCTTATAATGATGTCAAACTTGCCTTGTTGTTTTTAAAACTGCATGGCAATTGAGCACTTGTCTAGTAAGGAATATCCCTGATTGAATGCTTCTACCATCAAACCTTTTAACATTGCTATTAATGGCTTTGGTCGTATTGGGCGCAACGTGCTACGTGCTTATATCGAAAGGTTTTGTCAAAATCCTTTACAATTACAGCCGTTAAATATCGTTGCTATCAATGATATTGCTGAGCCAGCAACCCTGTTACATTTACTCAAATATGACAGTACCCATGGTCGATTATCGGCGGTCAGTAATATCCATATTGAATTAAAAACAGTAGATTTGGGTGAAAAACAACAGCATTTTTTGCTATTAAGCCAAGGGGAGTTTCGGCAAAAAATTGCATTGATACAGCAGCCCATTGCCACCAAATTACCTTGGGAAAAACTGGGCATCGACATGGTGCTTGAGAGCACCGGTCATTTTCGTAGCTATGAACAGGCGTCGCAGCATATTATCGCGGGCGCCAAGCAGGTGATGATTGGGGCTGCTCCGTTTGATTATGTCGATGCCAGTATCGTAGTGGGCGTCAATGACCATGAGCTTAGCCGTGATAAAAAGATTTTATCCAGTGTGTCGTGTACCACCCAAGCGCTCGTGCCTTTACTGTATATATTGCACCGAGCCTATGGTATCGAATCAGCAATGATGACCGAAATCCATGCGGTGACCGCTGACCAAACCGTGCTTGACCAAGTGCACCGTGATTTGCGCCGTGCACGGGCTTCTGGGCATAACATTATCCCAACCACATCAAGTAGTATCGCTGCGGTCAATCGGGTGATGCCGCATATGACAGGCAAGGTGAATGGGTATTCTATCCGCGTACCGACCATGGATGTCGCGGCAATTGATGTGACATTTACCTTTGACAAAGACACGGATGTTACCGCTATCAATCAGCTGTTAAGACATGCCAGTGAACAAGATTTATTGGGTATCATGGATTACAGCGATGAGCCATTGGTGTCCAGTGACTTTATCCATGATGCCCATTCGTTGGTGATTGATAGCTTACAAACTATGAGCGTGGGGCGGCAGTTTAAAGTGTTTGCTTGGTATGATAATGAATGGGGCTATGCCAATCGGATGCTCGATATTTGCCAAACCTTAGCCAAACTATAAGCCTTAGCTCAGCTATAAACACTAACGAAGCTATAAAAAGAAAAAAATTATCAATTAAAAAAGGCGAAACCTAGTCAGTTTCGCCTTTTTTATGTCTAACAAAAATTAATGTCTAAAATGACGCATACCGGTGAACACCATCGCAATGCCATGCTCATCGGCTGCAGCGATGGTTTCGTCATCGCGCATTGAGCCACCTGGCTGAATAATCGCCTTAATCCCCACCGCTGCGGCATTGTCAATACCGTCACGGAATGGGAAGAAGGCATCTGATGCCATCACCGCACCCACAGGCGATAGACCAGCGTGCTCAGCTTTAATCGCGGCAATACGGGCTGAGTTGACACGGCTCATTTGCCCTGCACCGACACCAATGGTACGCCCATCTTTGGCATACACAATTGCGTTGGATTTCACATATTTGGCGACTTGCCAAGTAAATAGTAAATCATCGAATTGTTGCTGAGTCGGCTGTACTTTTGTTACCACTTTTAAATCATCTAAGGTGATTAAGCCCAGATCTTGTTCTTGCACCAATAAACCCCCAGTGACGCGTTTAAAATCAAACTGGGCTTGGCGCTCACTTGGGTTTGGTAATTCACCGCAGACTAACACGCGCACATTTTTCTTAGCAGATGTGACATCGAGTACACCGTCGGCAACGCTTGGGGCGATGATGACTTCAACAAATTGCTGATCTACAATTGCTTTTGCTGTTTTGATATCCAGCTCACGGTTAAAGGCAATGATACCGCCAAACGCAGATTCTGGGTCAGTGGCAAAGGCTTTTTGATAAGCATGGGTTAAGTCGGCATCCACGGCCACACCACAAGGATTGGCGTGTTTAACAATGACACACGCAGGCAT
The DNA here is from genome assembly GCF_032061225.1 of Moraxella sp. CTOTU48841. Taxonomy (NCBI): domain Bacteria; kingdom Pseudomonadati; phylum Pseudomonadota; class Gammaproteobacteria; order Moraxellales; family Moraxellaceae; genus Moraxella; species Moraxella sp. CTOTU48841. Next base: position 294,331 of record NZ_DAMBFQ010000001.1, on the reverse strand, counting down.
ATCAAACGATTTCACGCATTCTAACGCCGCATCGGTATCTGCGATGTTATTGTAAGATAGTTCTTTACCTTGTAATTGCTTGGCGGTGGCAATACTGGCTTCTTTTTGACCATTTACCTGGGCTTTTTCGACATAAAAAGCGGCTTGTTGATGCGGGTTTTCACCATAGCGTAAGTCTTGCGCTTTATCCATTTGTACGTTAAAGGTACGCGGGAATTGGTCAGCCGATTCAAAGCTTTGCAGGCGGTTGCCTAAAAAGTTGGCAATCATACCGTCATAATGTGCGGTATGCTCAAATGCTTTTACCGCTAAATCAAATCGGGTGGTATCACTGATGCGGCCGTTTGCTGTTAGTTCGCCCAAGATTGCTGCATAATCGTTGGGGCTTGTCACAATGCTGACATGGTCATGATTTTTTGCCGCTGCACGCACCATGGTAGGACCACCAATATCAATGTTTTCGATAGCGTCTTCTTTGGTGACATTTGGGTTGGCAACGGTTTGGGCGAATGGATATAAATTGACAACCACCATATCAATGCGGTCGATACCATGTTCTTGCATAATGGCATCATCAGTGCCGCGGCGACCTAAAATACCGCCATGAATTTTTGGATGCAGGGTTTTTACCCGACCATCCATCATCTCTGCAAAACCTGTGTATTCTGCGACCTCAGTCACTGCTAAGTCATGTTGTTTGAGTAGTTTGTAGGTACCGCCCGTTGATAGCAGACGAAAACCGTGGATGATTAGACCTTTGGCAAAATCCACAATACCCGATTTATCAGAAACAGAGAGCAATGCATAAGATTGATTCATAATTGACTCGACTCGTTGACAAAAAAATACTGGGGGCAGAAAAAACAAAAAAGTCAGTTATGACGAACTGACTGATTGGCTTTCATATCCCAACTCTATAAATCCCAAAATATAGGGATATCTTACCATAAAAAAGCGGGTATTTTTATCAATTATAATAATTGGTGAGTTTTCAGTTTTTTCCGCAATGTACCGCGATTAAGTCCCAAAATCTCGGCGGTTTTGGTTTGATTGCCGCGGGTATGTTCAAGGACGACACTGATTAGCGGTTTTTCAAATTGTGACAACATAAGCTCGTAAAGCTGGGTCGGCTGTTGTTCTTTTAAATTATCGAAGTACTCTCGCACCACAAGCTCAATGTGATGAGCTAGGCTTGCGCTAGGAGAAGTTTGCGATGGGGTATGGGTAGTGTAGGGATTAGATGGGCTATCTGACATATTGGAATACTTGGCGCGATTTTGTAAAGCAACAGAATTGGGCATAACAGATTCTCAAACTAAATTTGCTGACAAATTTATTGAATAATTCGTTAGTTAATAGATTAAATAAAACTTAAATATCAAGACGAATAATAAAGTTATTGGTACTTATACTAAAACAATTATGAAAGCGATAGCAAGCTTAAGTTGTTTACAATATGTAAAATTCTGCGATAAATACTGGGTACTGGAGGCTTTTTTATCACTATTGGAATGAAGCTAAAAAGAAGCTCAATTGAATGAAGCTAAAAAAATTTAATAAATCAGCTCAATATTAGCGGCTTGAACTTTGGTTTTTGGAAAGTCAATACGCAATTTAATGGGTTTTATTTGATGCGGCATCAAATAGTTGTTACCCGCTTCTAGATAGTCTGTAGGGGTAAGTAGCGTCTGAGCGAGTATGGTGTTGCCACTGCGCAGCGAAACCTTAACACTCGGGTAGACAATATTATTATCCGTGGTATTGGTCAGAGTAAATATCATGTCAGTCTGCCCCGCTTGTTTGGGTGAATGGGCAAGCGCAAGCATCTGCACATCAATAAGCTCGGTATCAGCGATAGGCAATTGACAGGCAGGGATTTTATGGCAAATATTTGAGAGCACGGCCGCGTTTGCTTTTGAAGTGATTAGGGTGTCGATGTTAAAAATAATATATTGCGCGGCTAACAAAAAGACTAATAGTAAGCTACCTAATCCCCAAATAATGCTCATATTAAAAATTTTTGCATTCGCCAATTGCTGCGAGGAAACTTGTTGCGACAAGCGTTCATCAATCTTTTGTTGATAGGCTAACAAATCTGCTTGTTGCTCACTACGAGTATCAATCGGGATTTGGTCAAAAATATCTGTGTTAAACACCCCATCCATGCCTCGCTTGGCGCCGGCTGTGTCGTCTGCTGCTTCGTTGTCATCCGCTTGTGCCATTAAGCTTAGCAGCCAAGCCTGCTCATCGCCTAACGTCTCGTTATCTTGGGCGAGGTCTATCGCTTCAACGGCGTCCTCATCGCCAATCAATACTTTGGGATTGCTATTTTTGGCTATGGGTAGTTGGTCAAAATTGTCTATAATCTCTAAGTCATCTATGGTGCTGTTTGATTTAGCATAGGCTGATTTTGTATGAGATTGTGACAAGGGATAGGGTGAGATGGGTTTAACTGGTTCATCGACAATGAGATTGCCGGCTTCATCAATACCTGACTCATCGTCAAATAAAATCTCCTCAGATTTATCATCGATGAGCGCTGAGGGCGTCTGATTGCTTGGACTTGCCGGCGGATTGTTGTTAGTAATTTTTTGTTGTTCTAGCTGGTCGGTGGCGGAGAAAATGGTTTTGCAATGGGAACAACGAACGTACCCATGTCTAATGGCTAATTGTTCATCATTGATTTTAAATGCATGTTGGCAGTTTGGGCATTTAGCATTGTACAAATTCATCGCAACATCACTTCCCTTTTAGCATTTTTAGTTTGCGTCTTTGATTGTTAATAATGTCGTGTGTTAAATCATTTAATGACGAATAAAAAATAAAGTCAACAAATTTCCTAGCGTTTATGTTCACTATGCTGCTAGCTATGTTGTTAGGCTGTTACTAGGCTTCGACGGGGAAAAGACGACCTTACCGCCTTGTAAGGCTTTTTATACGAATTGCGACTTGTTCTACTCGCGGCGAAAACCCGAGAGGCGATGCCAATGTTTATCTTCCTGCGCGCTAAAGGTAAATTCGCCATCCATCTCAAAATAAGGCTGATAGGCAGCTTTTACATCTTCCACTTGGTTTTCAATCAGACCGGCCAACACAATGCTACCTTGAGATTTCAATAATGTCGCAAAATAAGGGGCAAGGCTCATTAGTGGTTTGGCTAGAATATTGGCGGTTATCAAGTCCACGGGCAAAATAGCCTGCTCTTTACAATAGTCACTAAATTGCTCAGGTAAAAATGCCTGAAGCTGATCGGCTACCTTGTTGCGCTCGGCATTTTGATGGGTGGCTAATACCGCTTGGGGATCAATATCAACCGCGTACACCTGTTTTGCGCCTAACAAAAGCGCCGCAATGCCCAAAATACCTGAGCCGCACCCATAGTCAATCACCACTTTATCTTGCAGCGGTTGTTCTGTTAGCCAATCGATACAAAGACGGGTGGTTGCATGGTAACCTGTGCCAAATGCCAAGCCTGGATCCATGATGATATTAATCGCATTGGGGTTAGGGGGTGACATCCATTTGGGCACAATCCAAAGTCCATTAGCACATTCAATGGGATGGTAGTTCTTCATCCACTCACGTTCCCAATCTTTATCATCCACTCGGCTGGTCCAAACTCGCGTCGCCACCACATCATTGGCGATACCTTGACTCAAAGTTTCCAAATTACAATCGCCATCAAATAGCCCAGTCACAATCACATCATCCCACAATGGCGATTCACCTGGCAATGGTTCAAATAGCGGTTGGTCACCTGCATCATCTAAACTGATACTGAGCGCATCGGCTTCTAGCATTAAGGTTTCCGCCAGTTCGGCTTGCGATTTATCGCATTGAATATGTAATTGCTGCCAAGGCATAAACAGTCCTTAAAAATAAAAAGTAAAATAAAAAGCTAAAGGGTATGGCTTGGTAGTATAAACGGATTAACCTAAAAATGCGATGTGACTCAAAAATGAAAACGCCCATGTTATTGCTTGGCGCACCCAAGCCAAAACACCTAACGGCAAGGGCAAATAACAAGGTTTGCCTGTTGTTATCCTTAAAACATTTCTTTAACCGATTTTTCTAACCAAGACTGCGAGCGCGGCGCCGCATTGAGTGGTTGGTTGGTATGGGTCGGGTCGCCGCCGTTATTAGGGGTATTGGGGTTGGTCTGGGTATTCCCCGTATTGGCACCCTCACTTTGATATGGATTGGCTGCAGGTGGGTTATTGCCAATGGTGTCTGTTTCGGTTTGTCTGCGCTCAATATTGTCATAGCGCTGTTGTTGGCTTTGTCCAAACTCACTCATTGCCTGTTGTTGCTGTGCCGCAAATCTTGCTTCTTGCTCACGTTGATAAATTTGCACCGCGCATTCACTACTATCTTGCGGTAGATTGTCGGTATCAACAGGTACATAGATGGCATTTGGACATTTTTCATGGGATAATTGTGATTTGCCGTTTTCCATCCATAGCCATTCGATATTGCCTGGCGCGATGAGATTAACCGGCGTAAGCTTTTGCTGCTTCATAAAATTCATCCACATCGGCAAAGCGCCATTACCGCCACTTAGACCTGTGGGTTTATTGTCATCTAAACCGACCCAAACAACGCTGACCACATTGCCACTATAGCCTGCAAACCACGCATCGCGATAATCATTGGTAGTCCCTGTTTTACCTGCAAGATTGAGATTGTCACCGAGCGATAGCGCCGCTTTGGCGGTACCTTGCTTGATGACCTGCTGCATCGCATAATTGGTGAGATAGGCAGCCGTGGGGTTAATGACTTGCTGATTTTTTTGTTCCATGCCTTGAACCACTCGTCCTTGGTCATCAATAATCGTGCGAATGGTATGAATCTCATGACGCAAGCCACCCGTTGCCAGTACTTGATAAATCCCCAACATATCCATGGGCGATAGATTTACTGCGCCAAGCAAGGTAGAGGGATAATTGGGCAATGGGCTACTGATACCCATACGGTATAATTGATTTAAAAAATTGGGAATACCGACTTCCATGCCCACACGCACCGCGGCTTGGTTATAGGAATTGGCTAAAGCGCTGGTGAGGGGGATAATACCATGACTGCCGCCACCGTAATTGCTGGGTGTCCATGTCTTACCATCGGTCATTTTTAGCACAATCGGGCTGTCATCGACACTACTAGATAAATTGTAACGACCCTGCTCAAATGCGGTTAAGTAAATAATCGGTTTGAGTAAAGAGCCAACTTGGCGCTTGGCATCGATGGCGCGATTGAAACCGGTAAAATCACGACTACTTCCCACCACAGCAAGCAGTTCACCGTTGTTGGGGTTGGCGCTGACTAGGGCGGCTTGCAAATTAGTGAGCTGTTTGGGATTGCTTTTTTTTAACTGATTGACGCTTTGAATGACTGCACTGGTAGCGGTTTTTTGAACATTGGGGTCAAAACTGGTAAATATTCTTAACCCCTCGTTTTTGAGATCGTTGGCATCATAGGTACGGGTAAGTTCTCGTTTGACCACATCGAGATAATCAGGAAAACGCGTTTTACCAATCACAGGATTGTAAGAAATGTTCAGTGGCTGTTGCACCGCTTCATCATATTGCTGTTGGCTGATTTTACCGGTTATCAGCATATTACTCAGTACCACGTTACGGCGTTTTAGGGCAGCATCGGGGTAGCGTAGCGGATTGTACTGAGTAGGACCTTTGGCAAGCCCTACGAGCATCGCCATTTGGTCGAGTCGAAGCTCTTTTAGCGGGCGGTTAAAGTAAAACTGCGAGGCAAGCCCAAACCCGTTAATGGAGTGATTGCCATTTTGACCTAAGTTAATCTCATTCATATAGGCTTGCAAAATCTCACTTTTGCTGTAATGCATTTCCAGCAAAATCGCCATCACCGCTTCATTGGCTTTACGTTTGATAGTACGGTCTGAGTTGAGATAGAAGTTTTTAACCAGTTGCTGGGTGATGGTCGAGCCGCCTTGGCGTGAACCGCCCATAAAATTGCTATAAATCGCACGTCCTATCCCGCGGATAGACACGCCGTGATGCTGATAAAAACTGCGGTCTTCCGTTGCCACCAGCGCATCAATTAATGGCTGCGGATAGTCATTGATAGTTAAAACGATGCGGTCTTCATTGTTGTCTGGATAGATACCGCCAATAAAAATTGGCTCAACCCGCGCCACACCCGATGGATTGGGACGGGTACTTTGTAGTTTTTCAATTTGGTTATCTTTAAGCGTGACCTTAATAATTTGCGATGGCTCAGTATCGTTGGCGGCAAATTTAAATTCGCGGGTATGAATATAGTACTCGCCATTTTTTTTAGTGAAAGTGCCGGCATTGTCATAGTTTTTGTCAGGGGCATAGGTGAGTAAATTTAACCAATTTTCCAATTCATCCGAGCGAAGTGGATTACCCACCGTCAACGTTAATGGTTGAGAGTACACTTTTGCAGGGATATTCCAGCGTTTGCCCTCAAATTTTTGGGTGATGACATTATCTTGGCGCATCAAATATAACCCGAGCAAGACCAAGCCGCCCAATACTGCCACCACAAAGATAAAGCTCAGGATAAACATCCCTTGTTGGTTTGAGCCATGCTGGAATTTAGGCGAGTTTTGGCGATTTTTAGCGGCAGAGATAACGGTTGAATTCATACAAAAATGCGTCACGATCAAGGGTATAAAAAAGTGCTTTATCATGACCCAAAATACGCCAAAATACAATGTTAACATCGTGCTATTTTGCCACGTTTATACAGGATTTTTGAACTTTAATAGACCGTTTTGGAGTACAATAACAGTCATTTTTGGGTGAGTTAGGGTTTTTGCCCTAGGGGTTTTGATGATGCCAAACAATAGCCAATTTGGGGCAAAACAATCGGATATTGAGCCGTCGGTTGTGACCGATGCGCCTAGCCGTACGCTTGTTGAAGCAGATAGCAAATTTACTACCACATATCAAGATGTGGAGCTGGTGTTGCCAGATGAAGGGCATTGTTTTCATTGTGGCGACCCGCTACCAAGCCCGCCATTTTTTACCCATGTATTGGGTGAAGATCGGGCGATGTGCTGTATGGGCTGTCAGCTTGCTTCGCAAAGTATCATCGAGGCGGGGCTTGAGCAATACTATCTTGACCGCAGTGAAATCAATCGTACTGCCAGTCTCCCTGATTCGTTATATCAGCTGCAAGCGTATGACCACGATGATATCAAATCGCAATTTATTTACCATCAGCAAGGGCACAGCGTTGCTGAGCTGTCAATCAGCAATTTGCGCTGTGCTGCCTGTAGTTGGCTGATTGAAACCCAGTTGTATCGGCTTGATGGCATGGACACTTGCCAAGTCAATCTCACCAATCAACGGATGCGCGTGGTATGGGATGACAAAAAACTGCCGATTAGCCAAATCTTGGCAAATGTGCAAGCCATTGGGTATGATGCCAAACCTTATCGCCAAGATACCCATGAGGCGATGCTCAAGCGAGATAATCGCCGTATGTTGTTTCAATTGGGCATTGCGGCATTGGGTGCCATGCAAGCGATGATGTTTGCAGTGGCGCTATATTTTGGGGAATATTCAGGTATCGGTGTCAACGATCGGCAATTTTTACGCTGGGTATCGCTGTTTGTTAGTATTCCTGTGTTTTTGATTGCAGGGTTGCCATTTTTTCAATCGGCGTGGTCAGCGATTAAAGCCCGCCAAGTCAATATGGATGTGCCGATTAGTATCGCCATTGTCATTACCTTTTTGGCAAGTTTATATGCGACATTGACTAGCACGGGCGAGACCTATTATGACTCGGTTAGTATGCTAATATTTTTCTTATTGGCGGGTAAATTTGTCGAGCACAATGCCAGGCTAAAAGCTGCCAATTTAGCCAATGATTTGGTGGTCGTCGAGCCTGTGTTGGTCGCAAAGCTGGGTCATGAAGCGCCGTTAGCGCTAGAGAATATGGATACCTCACAAGTGACGCTCTATGCCAGTCAATATAAAGACCTTTTTTATCAGTCACTTAGTGTAGACCCTGCCAATAGGGGCGATAATGAGCAAATGGTTTCGGCACAGTCGCTAAAAGTTGGTGATATTGTCCGCATTGATGCCGGTAGCAGTATCATCAGTGATGGTGTTTTGCTGTCGGATAGTGCCACGGTGTCCGAAAGTTTATTGACCGGGGAGAGTGATTTAATCGTCAAACGCTTGGGCGATAACATTGTGGGCGGTAGCCAAAATGACAGTCAGCCGTTTGTGATGCAAATCACCACATTACCCAATGACAGCCAAATGGGCGTGATTGATAGGCTAGTGAATCGCTCGCTCAGTGAAAAGCCGCAAATCGCCTTAAAAGCAGACAAACTGGCGCGCTGGTTTGTCGCGCGGGTACTGGTGATTGCCAGTATGGTGTTTTTGGCCTGGTATTTTATCGAGCCCAGTCATGCCATTTGGGCAACGGTTGCCGTATTGGTCGCTACTTGCCCCTGTGCCTTGTCATTGGCCACACCCATCGCATTAACCGTTTCTACCAATCGATTAGCGAGCCTAGGGTTTTTGGCGACGCGGGGGCATACCATTACCACACTCGCTGAAGTCACCCATGTGGCGTTTGATAAAACCGGTACATTGACGTACGGTCAACCCAATTTGATGGCGATTGAAACGCTGGATATGCCGTATGGTGTTAAACAAAATCCGTCAATGGATTTTACTGAAGATGACACCAAAAACGAAGACGAGATAAAAAACCATTTTTTAAGTATTGCAGCGAGCCTTGAAGTGGGTAGTCGTCACCCCATTGCTCATGCGTTATTGACAATGACTCGGCAAATGCATTTGCCCACTACCAGCGATTTGGTACACATTCCGGGGGGCGGTCTGCAAGCTACGATTGATGGGCTAAGTTACCGTCTAGGTCATCACGGTTTTGCAGTTCAATCAGGATTAGACGATGGGTTACTGCCAAATCTGAGCAAACACCAAGCCAGCACCAGTGTGACCTTATCAAGACAAGATAGCCTAAGCAAAAAATGGCAACCACTGGCGCATTTTTATTTTCATGATAAAGTCCGTGAAGGCGCCTTAGCTACCATTAAACATCTCAAAGACCAAGGCGCGCAGGTGCTGATGCTTACCGGTGACCCTAGTGCTCAGGCGCTTGAGGTAGCGCGCGAGCTTGGTATTGACACAGTTTATAAAGGTCTTACCCCGAATGATAAGGTACAACATTTAAAAGCCCTGCAGCAGCAAGGACACATCGTGCAAATGGTCGGGGATGGGGTAAATGATGCGCCGGTACTTGCCGCTGCCAATATCTCAACCGCCATGGCGGGTGCGGCAGATTTGGCGCAAGTCTCCAGTGACTCTTTGGTACTCAATGGTCAAATCCAAGCCGTGGCAAAAGCGCGTGAGGTGGCTTTCAAGACCGATCGCATTATTGCCCAAAACTTCAAATGGGCGCTAGGGTATAATTTTATCGTACTGATACCCGCTGCGTTAGGCTATGTGCCGCCTTGGTTGGCTGCGATTGGTATGTCATTGAGCTCACTGTTTGTGGTGCTCAATGCGTTACGTCTCAAACGCGCTTAACGGCGCAATTTATCAAAGCTTTATGCTTTTGGCTTACTAAAATCATACGCCGTGACTATTTGCGCGTTTTTGGCAAAATCGATGAAATAATAGAAGTATTTATCATTCTCATCAATCACCCGATCGCCGTTGGTATCGGCTTGGGTTGAGAAGTAAAAACGCTTGGTCTCAGGCAGCCATTTATAATGTTTAAAATATTGATTATTGGGCGTGAGTTTCAATAAATTTTTGCCATTTAAATCACTTAAATACAAGGTGAGCTGCTGATCAAGATTGGTTTTATTGTCATTATCATCAGCTATCTCTTTGACTTCATAGATAAAATAGCCTAAAAGTAAGGTATTGCCGACTTTGACTGCCAATGGGTTGATTGCTTCTTTAGCGGATTGCGGTTGGTTGGTTGGAGTTTGCGTGATGGCAGCTTTTTTCTGCGCTGTTTTGTCATCTTGGTTTAAATCTACCAAGGGCGTGTGCACCGCTCTTATCACAAAGTTATCCTGTGGAAACAGCCGGTGTACTTGCCCGGTTTTTAGCCCTTCAAACACAATATTGTAGACACTGCTTTGAAAATCATAGGGGGCAACTTCTTGAAAGTAGCTGACGGGTGATTTTTTAGCATCACTGCCATCGCTGTCATATTTGCGATTGATAGGCACTGACGGAATAATCGGATGCAGTAGGTTTGGCACACCTGCCAAATACACCGGAAAATCCATGCGTTTTAACCCGACTGTAGCAGGTGGGATACTGGCTGGGGTTTGGGCAATGATGACTTCAGGTACATTAGCGGTTGAAGGGGCAGTGTCGCTGGCTCGGGTATTTGTCTCAGGGGTGGGTTGGCAGGCGGTAAGTCCCAAGCCTAGCCCCATAGCGCTTAGGGTACTTATAGTAATATGTAATGGTCTAAAAAAATTCGCATCACGCCATTGGTTAACAAAAGACATAGAAGTCTCCATTACAAAGATAATCAAATATACTACTAAAATGATAAGACATGTACAATCTTTGGTTATATCATCGCATTCAGCGCCAAAACAGTATTGAGTGTTTTTGTCTTGACGGGTTTCAAAAGTAAACAAAAAAGATAAGTAAATTTGAAATAACCTGACATGGAGCAAAAATGGAGCAAAAGGCGCGTGAGTAGCTATTTCATAAATTTAGGTTATAATAGTCAAAATTTAGTTAGACGCTTGAATTTTTTGCTTTTAAACTTTCAAACATTGGGCGGCTAACTGGGCAGCACTATGTGTATAGTGGTTTATGATTTATTTTCAAAAAGGGATATCTTACCGATTGCGAGTGCATGAATGTCGGAACAATTAAGTCTAAACTTAAATATCAAGCAGTCCGCGAGTATCAGTGACTTTAGTGGTCCAGGCTGGGTATCAATCATCGATGTAGTGCGCCAAATGCATGTGGGGCTATTGACGCAGCTGTATCTATACGGCGAGCGCGATACAGGTAAAACCCATCTACTCAACGCTATCTGCGAATCCTTCCGTGATATCGACCAATCTGTTATTTATCTATCGCTGCGTGAACTGATAAACGCCAATATGGATGCCATGGTGTTGTCATCGCTAGAGAATACCACAGTGATTGCGCTTGATGATATGGATGAAATTCAAGGTTATCCTGAGTGGCAAGAAGCAGTTTTTCATCTGATTAATTTATCGCAAGAATACGGCAATAAAATTATTTTTGCCAGTCGTTTGCCTGTCAAAGCGTTAAATTTTGAGCTGCGAGATTTGCTATCAAGGCTTGCTCGAGCCGCGACTTTTCAATTGCCAACGGGCAGTGATAAGCTTGATAGACAGCTAATTTTGGAATCGGTATTACGCCGTCGTCATTGGCACTTTGACCCGCGCATCATTGACTATTTGCTCAATGAAGGTCCACACCGCATCGGTGCGATGTTGGCAGTGTTAAACGAATTGCAGCCATTGTTTTCTAACATGGAACGCACCCCATTAAACAAAGTGACCAAAGCCAAAATTCAAGATGCGATGAACATCATTGATAATTTAACGCTCAATTTTGAATTGGCGGACTTTGATGAAATTGCAGAAAATGAAAATTTTTTAGATTTTTGACCGGGTTTGTCATAGGAATTGCGTGATAAATGGGTTAGAATCCATTAACAGTTTGATGTAAAACAACAGGATATCCTATGAATAAACAGTACTTATGGACGGCTGCCGCGTTGACTGCTGGCGTGTTATCAATCACACAAACATTTGCCCAAGTCACCTTGAATGTTGCTGATAATACCGTCGTGACCGCTATTAATGGTCAAGAAGTCAAAAACGGCTTACTTTCAAAGCCGCAAAAAACCTACAAACTTGAGCCAGGCAAACATGTGATTACTGCCAAGTACAATCGATTGTACGAGCTGCGCGGTGACAATCACGATGTGTTACGTTCAAGCAATATTAGCGTTCCGGTAGAGCTTGCCGATAATCAAACGTATGTGTTGGATATGCTAGGCCAACCAGAAGACTATAATGCCGCCAAAGAATATGTCAAACAACCCACACTAGCGGTGCTACAAGGCAAGCAAATCATTGCAAGTCAGCAAGCTACGTCAAGCAGTAGTTCAAGCATTTTTAGCGGGTTGGGTAATGCGTTAGGCGGTGTGTTTGGTGGTAGCTCAAAAGCGGTTGAAGCCAATCAACAAACCATCAATGCCTTAGGACAATCAGGGGGCGCGATTCCCGCTATCAATCAACCTGTTGCGACCACAGTCAGTTCATCGGATAGTCTCGATCAATTTATGCAGTTATGGTTGAGAGCAACGCCAGCAGAGCGTGATAAAATTCGTCAGTGGGTGCAAAAATAATCACCCCATGCGCCCCCATGCGCCAAAATAACGATGCCAAGTGCATCGTTTTTTATGGTCTTTTACCATTAGTTAATAGATAAGACAGATTGTACTTCAAGTTTATCGAGGGCTGGCTGGTTGATTTGTAGTTGCTGGATGCGGATACCTTGTTGTTGAAACTGATTGAATATATTGGTGATTATGCTGGCCTGCGCGTGACTAAAAGCAACTTGGATAGTATTGCCATTCTCGACCACTTGCGCATTGACAATACCTGATTGGGTAAGTATTTGTTTGATAGCATCGGCTTGACTGACTGGTTGGGTTTGGTTGGGATTGATGTTACCTGCTTGACTGCGTAGCCAAAACACATCTGCCATGGTGTCATCGTATTTTTTTTGTGCTTGGTTGGCTTTGCTATGCAGCGTCCAACCACCGACACCGACCACGAAAAAAAGCAAGAACATTGCCAATATCAGCAGCGCAATCTGATCACGACGCGATAAATTTTGAAAGGCATGACCCAGAGGCGTGGTTAGTTTTTGTAGGGATTGGCTCAGTGAGGCTTGCGGTTTCATAAATTCATCTCAGTCGTAGGTTTAATCTGCCAATTCAACATCTATCATGGCAAGGGCACTGCCAGCAGAAGTTGACGCCACTGCACTGGAAACCGCACTGGCAGTATTCGAAGATATCGTAGCAGGCAGAGCGGCATCCACAGACCCCAGCTTGGCTTTTATCCCTTTGTTTACCATGTCATTGACGGCTTTGTTTAATGAATCGGCGCTTGATGATAAAAGCTGCAGTTGTAAGTGATTATTTTGAAAATTAAGCTGCTTGGCGGTCAGTTGGTATTGCTGCAATACCGGCTGTATGGACGATAATGTCTGAAGTACGCTTGGCGTGGCTGATTGCTGGGTGGTTAATTTGCCAGATAACTGTCGCTGCAGGGTAAGTTTGCTACTAAGCGGCTCATTGGGAAACCACTGGGCGTATTGCTGCGCCAGCAAAGTTGCGGCTTGTTTTTGTGCTTGGTTGTAATAATACCAACGAAGCGCATCGACCACAAAGGCTGTCAGTAGCGCACAAACCGTGATTAGGGCGATGACTTTAGCATAGGGCGCAAGCGTCGTTTTGCCTTTGATTGTCGCAAAGTTAAAAAAATGTCTGACCGGGTCTTTGATTGGGGTAGGCAACAACTCAGACGATTCTATGGATAAATTAGGCATACTGGCTAATTGCTGGGCAACGGTTTCATCGTGAAAACCCGTTAAATATAGCGTTTCTAGCATGGGTAATTTGGTGAGTACCAGCGGTAAAAAACTAACCGCCATGCCGTGATAAGTATGGAGTTTTAATAACTGGGTATCTGCATCTTGGTAGTAGACCGCGCTTGTGGTAGGCGTAACTCTCGTCTCTGTAGCCCTCGTGTTTGTGCCCGTAGCTATGCTTGTATCTATGGTCGGCAGCAATAAAAAATCTGGCACTAAAGCGCCTATCTCAATACCCGCCAACGAGGCAGCATTGATCCATGAATGAATATCGGCAGCATGAAGCCCAAATAATGCGGGTAACTCGCTGTTGGTTGAGGTTGGCTGGATTTTGACTTGTAAATCTTCTACCGACCCAATGCTGATATCTTCAAATAAATAGCGCCTGCCGGTGTCGCCCAGAGCGTTGAGCTGGCTTGTTGAAAGGTTAGGCTGGATTGTTAATAAATTGACACTAGGAAAATAGAGACAGGCTTGTAGCTTGGCTGATTGCGTGGTTTGCAGATTGGCAAGGGTCGCAAGCGTTGGCCAATCGTCAGCCGTTTGCCAAGTCTGGGTGGTTTGTTGCCATAAACGTAAGGCAGCATGCTGAGTTGGCAACCAAATATGAATCACAGAAGTGTCCTACACAAAATTGACAAATTAAATCACCTAACAGGTGGGAACAAAGCGTTTGATCTCAGCGGCAAGACTGGGTGCCAATATACCCATATCATATACACGCGCTTCAGCCAGTGCAAAACCTTCCAAGGGATCATCCGTGAGAATATGGGCAATTTTAGCAATGATATTCATATGACAAACCACCACCATGCAGTCGCCAACCAATTCGCCTAGCGCCTCCACTGCGATGTCTGCATCGTTATCAGGGGTGATGCCCTCATACGTGGTCACAGGCACATGGGGAAAAAATTGCTGGATTTGGGCAAGTGTTTGCTGGGCGCGGTTGTAAGGACTGACGATAAAATGATCGGGCTCAAAGTTTTCGGCAAGCCACGCCGCGGTCTGTGAAGCTTGGGCTTGACCCAGTGCTGATAAATTTCTTTCATGGTCTGGGAGGGTATAAGCGCCTGCATCGCCATGACGAACTAAAATTAATTGCATGTATTTACCTAAAAATATTTAAAGTTATGTTTGTCAGTTATGCATTGGCTGCACTTGATGCGGCATGACAAACTCCACATCACTTCTAAATCCTGCTTCCATTAAGTTTAACGCAACCCCAAGCGGCGCTTTGTCTTCATAGATAATATCGTGCAAGGCATGGGTAATCGGCATATAAATACCCTCTTTCATGGCTTTTTCATTCACCTGCTGGATGGTATTAATTCCTTCAGCGGTTTGCCCCAGTTTTTTGATGGCTTGGTCAAGGCTCATGCCACGCCCTAGCATATTACCAATCTGGTAGTTACGGCTTAAGGTCGATGAGCAAGTTGCATACAAATCACCCACGCCCGACAACCCCAAAAAGGTCAGCGGATTAGCCCCCGCTTGGACGCCAAATCGGCTCATCTCAGCCAATGCACGGGTTAATATCATGGCTTTGGTATTTTCCCCGATGTCATAGGCAGCGGCCATGCCCATGGCGATGGCATAAATATTTTTAAGCGCACCGCCGAGCTCCACGCCAATTAAATCATCACTGGCAAACACGCGAAAAAACGCACTGTGCAGCGCTGTCTGAACGGCAAGCCGTAGCGCTGCAGATTGGCTGGCAATCACGGTGGCAGACGGCATATTATTCATGATTTCTTTGGCGAGATTGGGACCACTCATCACGCCAAAAGCCACATTGGGCAATTCATCCGCGATCACATCACTCATTAGTGCAAAGGTATCTTTTTCCATACCTTTGGTTAAAGACACGATGGCTTGAGCGCTGATAAAAGGCGCAATTTTTTGTAAGGTTTCGCGAAAAGCAGCGCTAGGCACTGCCACAAAAATCAAATCTTTGCCTTTGACAGCTGCTTGCAAATCATGGGTAAATTGCAGGCGCTCGTCAAGCTTATGGTCTGGCAAATATTTTTTGTTGATATGGGTTTTTTGCATCGATTTGACGCTGCGCTTATCGCGTACCCAAAGTGTGACTTCGCAGCCATTTTTGGACGATAGATTTGCCATTGCCGTACCAAAACTGCCACCGCCCAGCACGGCAATTTTGAGGGGTGCAGGTTGGTTGGCGAGCTGATTGTCTAAGTCTGTCTCTAATACCGCTGGGGTGTCCGGCTTAGACTTTTTGACCGCTTTTTCAATGACGTCGGCAAACAGCTTGCTGGCTTTTTCACGATTGACATTCAGCTTTTCTAAATTTTCACTTAGATTGGTTGCTAACTGGGGTTTTTTCATTGAAAATCCTTGAATCCACTTGTCCTGCAAATACTGACAACAGGGCACCCTTTACATGAGCAAAATATAAAAACGGCTACTTTAGCCGTTAGTTTGTGCCATTATCATAAACAATAAATGGTGTGACGTCTATCTTAGAACGCGGTGGGATGGTCGACACCGCTGTGCCAACATAGACAAAGGCAATGACTTGGTTATCAGCGCTTACATTAAACAGTTGTTTGATTGCAGGTGCATTGGCAAGTGGACCGGTGCGCCATACGGTGGCAAACCCTTGTGCCATCAAGGCAAGCAGGAGATTTTGCACCGCGCAACTACTCGCCGCTATTTGTTCCCAATGGGGGACTTTATCATGGGGTTTAAAATCGGTCACACACGCGATAATCATCGGCGCACGCAGCGGCATATTTTCGGCTTTCTTGAGGGTTTTCTCATCGGTTTCACCTTGTGCTATCGCGGCATTTTTTAACGCTGTGCCTAAGGTGTTGAGCGCTTGGTTTTCAAGTACGATAAAACGGTACGGGTTTAAATCCTTGTGATCGGGGGCGGATAGGGCGACTTCAACCGCTTGTTCGACTTGTGCGTGGGTAGGCGCAGGGGCGACAAGATTGCCGATTGAACGGCGCGATTTGATAAAGTCTAAAATTTCTGAATTTGTCATTTTTCTTCCTTAAAGAGATTATTGATTAGCGTAGCCATATTATCCGCTGAAGCTGATTGCAGTTGTGTTAAACCGTCAATCACGCCTTGCTGATTATCCAGGGTTTTATTTTGGCTAAGTTTAAATTTGGCTTCAAAATTATGAATGGTCAACTTAACCCCCACAATCGCGCGGCACATGGCATTGATATAGTCACTTGGCGCATCACTTAAAGACCAAGGCTTATGACTGGGGTTAGTTTGTTTAAGCTGATGTTCAAAAAAATCCGTCATCGTCGCGACAATCTGCTGGATTTGAGTTGCGTCTGTGATTAGCTGCGGTGTCACCGAAAAAATCACCGATTGATAATTCCACGTCGGCACTTCTTTATGAGTAATCGCCTTGGTAGGATACCAATTTGGGCTGATATAATGACCTTGGCTAGTGAAAACAACTTTCCAGTTTTTAGCGTCAATCTTTACAATCGGATTTACTTTTGCTACATGCCCAATCAAATAGCCAAGCGGATTTTGTTCATCTACTTGCCAAAGTAGCGGAGCAGGGCAGATTTCAACCGAATCGCCTTTTGATGCCATTATATTTGCTAATGGCGACTGAGCAATAAAATCTTTAACGGCTTCAAAATCGGTTTGGGAAAAGTCTTTGGGAATATACATCATTAAAGCCACTCACCTGCATAACAATTAAGGCTTTGGATTATTTAAAGGGTCATATCTTCTTTATTTATCTCATCCAAACGATGTTCCGCTTTGAGATATTCTTCTGATTGCATCTCTAACAGCCGTGAGCGCGTGCGCTCAATTTCAAACGCCAATTTTTGCCCATCATACAGTTGTAAAATTGGCTGTTCTGCGCGTACCAAAAGCTTGACGCGGCGATCATAAAACTCATCGACAAGGTAAATAAAGCGCCTTGTCGGGTCAGCGATAATATCGTTGAGTATAGGCACATCATCCACTAGTACCGTGCTAAACTCATTGGCGATTTCAATAAAATCACTGGCTGAGCGCGGCTGCATACATAATGCTCGAAAATCAATGTACAAGGTGTTTTCGGTGCGACCTTTGATGGCGATATCACGACCATTGATATGAATGGGGTCTTGGATAATGTGCTGGTTGTTGCTTAGCGCGGTAAAGCGGTTGGCAAGCCAGTGGATGTTTTCTTTGGTCAACGGAGACACGTAAAGTTCGGCTTGCTGCAATACGCGCAGACGGTAGTCGATGCCACTGTCAATGTTCATGACCGTACAGTTTTTTTCGACTTCGGCAATGGCAGGTAAAAAACGGTCACGGTGAATACCATTTTTATACAAGCCATTTGGCGCGATATTTGATGTGGCAACCAAGGTGATGCCTTTTTTAAATAGCATGGTAAATAAATCACCCAAAATCATCGCATCGGAGACATTGGAGACAAAAAACTCATCAAAACAAATCACATCCGCTTCATTATGGATGATATCGGCGACCTTTTGTAGTGGGTCTTGTTGACCTTGTAGCTTGTTGAGCTCGGCGTGCACCCGCTTAATAAAGTGATGAAAGTGTTGGCGCATTTTGTTGTCGGCAGGCACCGACTCAAAAAACATATCCATCATCCAAGTCTTACCACGACCCACGCCGCCCCACATATATAGCCCTTTGGGCGGCTCAGTACGTCTTAAAAAGCTAAATAGCCCACGTTGTTTGGCGCGGTTGTCCATGATTTGTTCATAGACATTGTCCAAATAAGTCATCGCAGCCCGCTGCTGTGCATCTTCGCTAAACTCACCAGATTTTAGCGCAAGCTCATAGCGTTGTAAGGGTCGTAAATTTGAGTTGGGCATGTTATCTCTCAGCGTAAATTAAAAAGTTGTCAAAATTCCATTTCAACGTGCTTTGACGTAGGGGTATTAAATAAATAGATGCGATTAAATAGACGGCATTAAGGTGCCAAATAGCTCACGATGTCAAATACACCAAAAATCCGAATCAAAAACACAAATCAGGAACTAGGATAAAATAAAAACTGCGTTATTTGCTACTTAACGCTTCAAGCAGCTGTTTTAATTCCCCTAATTTACCATGAAAAAAATGCCCTGTATCGTCAATGATGTGCGTTTGAATACCAAAGTTTTCCCCAAATTGTTGTAGCGAGCTTGGCGCAATCACTTCATCATTCGCACCATAAATCATAAAGGTTTGTGCAGTGGGCAGTAGCAAATCTGAGGTGTCGTTTTTTTCAATAGAAGGGGCAATCAATGCCAAATCCGTGATGTCAAAATCATCGACTCCCAAAAATGCGCCTTGTTCATTGACAAGCTGAGCAAGCTTGGCGGCGACAAATCCGCCGAACGAAAATCCGCCAATCCATAGCTTGCGCGCCTCGGTTTGGCTATGAATCCATTGCAGCACGGTTAAGGCGTCTTCGATTTCACCTGTCACATTGCCGTACTCGCCCGTTGACTTGCCCACGCCGCGAAAATTAAAGCGTACCACGTGCATGTTTTGGTCGCGGGCAAAACGATACATGGTGGTCACCACCTTATTCATCATCGTGCCTTCTTGCAATGGGTTTGGGTGACAAAGAATGGCAACGCGCTCAACCGACGCGGCGTTTGGGTTAGCAACGCCCGTTGAGTCAGCTTGCCAAAGTGCGTCAACTTCAAGCTTACCGCAAGGGGCATCTATTAATTGCGAATGGGTTGATTGTGAGTGGGCAGGTGAGAGCATAATCGTCCTAATCTAAGCAAAAAACTTTAAAAAAACCACCCATCATGCTAACCAATTTCACCCAAAATAGCTAGGTTGAAAATCAATAAACCAGCCAATTGTTGCGCAGATTTTATGATTTGTAAGACCACTTGCGGCGGCTCACTTTTTACCACACACTAATACAAGCCATCAACCAGATTCTATTATGAAAATGGTGAGTTTGCATGGATTGTTGATAATTGATGAGAACTTTAACACCGCTATTGAAAAGGGACAGCCTGCAGATCATGAAATCATCTCTCAAACCGTCTTCATTAAAAATCACTACTATCGCGCTATTAGCAGCAATGAATTTATCTGCTTGTCAAAGCACACCAACTAATTTACCCGTGCTACAGCGCGCGAACAACACCCTAGAAACTACTGGGTTAGGCAAAAGTAAAAATAGCGCCAAACTAAATGCGTTACATATCGCAACCGAGCAGTGCCGCGGAAAATCGCCCATCGTGTTGACCGATAGCTACCAGTATAACGGCGTGTTGGATGAAAACATGGGACGCGCGGCTGACCAAGCCATAGGTATGATTGGCAGTGTGTTTGGTAGCAAAAAAACCCTTGCCCGCGATGATGATTACGAATATACCATGACGTTTAGATGTCCCTAATTTATACCTAAGCCCTTTATACAAGCAAAGAAGTACAAGCAAAGAAGCACAAACGTAAAAAAGCACAAATGTAAAAAGGACAGCGGTAACAACAGCACAGACATAAAAAAGGTTAGGAGTGTTCCTAACCTTTATTGTTTTGGTATCACTGACGATTTAACAAATGCTGATTAAGCTGTGCAATCACCGCTTTGTCGCCTAACTGATTGATACTGTCACGAATTTTTGGAATCGGCTCGGCAGCAATCGGTTGACTATCAAATAGCTTTAACAACCGCAGTTGTAATGCTGGCTCACCTTGCTCAATGACAATATCTACGAGGGTAGGCACGTCAAAGGGCAAATCCGAGGTTGACTGTGCCATTGCCACCGCATGATAAGCGCCATGTGGGTCTTGGTCGGTTATGATACGGGTATTTACGGCTCTATAAGCTTTTTCTGAGGTACCGCCTAAGACATTGATTTTGTGTAAACAGTTAAGCGCAGAATTATCTTGTAATTGTGCAATAGCAATGATGTCTTCAGCCTGCTCCTGCAAATAGGCACGTTTTTGTGCCAGTGCCTCTAATTGCTCCTCAGTCAGTGGCTCATCGCTTTCGGCTTTTTTTAAGTTGGCATTAAATTGAATTTCTGACATGGCTATCCCCTTGTTTATGTGGTTATTAGATAAGGGTTTTTTTTATAAAATCAAATCCACCGGTTAAACGAGCGCATTTTAATGACAATCAAGCTATTTAATCACAATCCAGTTATAATGAATCAAAATCACAAAAAGGCGTACTATGTTAGTGTTAACAGTAAATCCTGACCATATCAGTGTAACGTTGCAAGATAACCTATGGGACATTGGGCTAACTTTAAAAGTGATTGCAGAGACATTGTACGTATTGCCACCCACCGAATTGGCTTGGGAAACGGCAATTATGCGCATAGAAGATGCTATTTCACCGCTAAAACCTAGCTTGCCCAAAGATGAATTATTAAAGGTGATAGGGGCAGAGGATTTACGCTTGCTAGCGTTTGAGCAAGATGACAATGGCGGCTATATTCGGGCTGAGATACTAGAAAAAGCTTTTGCAGTGCTGGCGGGCTATCGCTCGCTGCAAGATTTGCCTGCTATGCCCAATGACCTAGCGTTTTATGCAAAGGTATTGCTATTACGAGAATGGATGCACCATTTGGATTTTGATAAGGTTTATTTGGGTTAATTTTCATCAATAAAACAATCGCCAATAAAAAACGTCAATAAAAAAATCGCCAGTACTCAACCAGCGATTTTTTAAAATAAGTAATTTAAGGCTGTTTTGAACGCTTACTAACCGGTATTTCTTAAGCCTTGGGCAATACCATTGATAGTTAAATGAACCAAGTTAAGCGCTGCGGTATAAGACGCTTCATTATCGCTAGTCGTTTCATTGGTGGTTTCAGTGGTAGAGCTTTCATCAGTAGTCGCCTCGTCAGTAGTCGCTTCGCGAAGTTGTTTTAGTAAGGCGACTTGCAACCAGTTCAACGCATTTAAATACGGCAAGCGTAGCGCAAGTGAGCGTGCCAATGTACGGTTGTCATCCAGTAGCGTTTCTTTATTGGTCAGTGTCAGCAAGGCTTTAAGGCTGCGGTGATATTCTGCAGTAATAAGTGCAAAAATAGCGTTGGCTTCAGTGGCATCGTTGGCAAGCTCAACATAGGCTTGGGCGATTTCGATATCGGTTTTTGCCATGACCTGTGCCATATTTGATAACATGGCTTGCATAAAGGCGCTGTGTTGGGCGTTGTGTTGCAGTTTTGCTAAGTTTTCTGGGTTATCTGCAATCAGTTTTTCGACTGCGGTGCCAAAGCCATACCACGCTGGTAGCATCAAGCGATTTTGCATCCAAGAAAATACCCAAGGAATCGCGCGCAAATCTTGAATACGCGCCAAAGACTTGCGGCTAGCAGGACGTGAGCCAATATTTAAACTGGCAATCTCTTTAACCAAACTTGTCTGCAAGAAATAATCAATAAAATACGGCTGAGTGATAAGCGCGCGATAGCAATTAAAGGCTTCATGCGATAATTGATTCATTAGGTCGCTATCAGGGCTTTCGCTATGGCTTGGCAATAGGCTCGCTTTGAGCGTTGCAGCAATCAGCGTCTCAAGGTTGCGTTCCGCGTTGCCCGCATCGGCATATTTTGCGGTAATAACTTCCCCTTGCTCGGTAATACGAATTTGACCATCCACTGAGCCTTCGGGTTGTGCCAAAATCGCTTCAAATGATGGGCCACCACCACGACCCACGCTACCGCCACGACCGTGGAATAAACGCAGTTGAATGCCATATTTTTCTGCCATTTCGACCAGCTGAATTTCAGCTTGGTATAGCGACCATTGACTGGTGACATAACCACCATCTTTGTTACTGTCTGAATAACCGAGCATAATCTCTTGCAGATTGTCACGACTGGCTAGCGCCGATTTGTACCAAGGTTTATCGAGTAACTCACTCATGATGCGGGTACTGTTTTGCAGCGCCTCAATGGTTTCAAACAAAGGTACGATGTTGATACGGCTCACGGGTACGCCATCTTTGACCAATAATAGCCCTGATTCTTTCAATAACAACGCCAATGCCAACAAATCACTTACTTGTTCTGCATTGGAGATAATGCTTTGGGTAATCGCTTTGTCACCAAAGCGATTTTTGATATCGGCTGCGGTCTGAAAAATCTCTAACTCACGCTGGGTCTGTGGCTCATAAGTGATATAGGGGTTGTATAAAGGACGTGCAGTTGCCAATTCACGCAGCAGCACACGTTGACGTGCGGACTCAGACAAAGAAAGATAATCTTCTAAATCGGCATGTTTGAACAAATCATGGACCGTTTCGGCATGAATCCCTGAGAATTGGCGCAAGTCCAATGGCATCAAATAAAAACCAAATACTTCCACCGCGCGGATGATATCGGTGAGTCGTTCATTAGCCAGTAACTCACTGCCATGATCCACCAATGACTGATAAACGACGTACAAATCATCTAAAAACTCGTCACAATCAGCGTAGGGCTCACTAAGTCCAAAGCGACAACCGTAAGACAAATCAAACGTATGCGAGGTAGCAACTAAACGTGACGAGATAAACCCGATGGCGCGGCGATAAGGCTCTTCTTCTCTAGAGATATTATCTTCTTTGGATTGCTCGGAGAGTGCCAGTACCGCATCACTCACTTTGACATGGCGGATAGACAGCGGCAACTCTTGGTATAGCTTGCCCAGTTGGTCACGATAAAAGTAAAACACCGTCGCTGCTTGGCGTTTGAACGCATAGCGAAGGGTATCGGCTGACACAAACGGATTGCCGTCACGGTCGCCACCAATCCAGCCACCGATATTAAGTAAGTTTGGCATGTCAGTGTCGGGGAAACGCTCTTTTAACTGATAATCTAATTTGCGATATAAATTTGGCAGGGCTTCAAAAAAACTTAAATCAAAATAGGCAATGCCATTGTCGATTTCATCTTTGACAGTAATTTTAAAATGGCGAGTTTCATTGGTTTGCCACTGCGACAATAACGTGGCTTCTAGTTGCTGCTCGATACGATGACGTTGGTAGCCAATCGCGGTGTGGTATTGCTCAAGTAAGGCACGGATTTGACGGCGCAGTGATAAAATCGTTTGACGCTGCACTTCGGTCGGATGCGCGGTCAATACCGCACTGATATAGGTATCATCAAGCTGTGCTTGCAACTCATCGCTGTCAATCCCTTGGGCTTTTAATTCATCAATCACATGGGCAAAACTACTTTTTGAGGCAGATTCGTCTTGTTCGTGGGCAAGGCGGCGGCGCTCATGGTGCATATCTTCGGCGATGTTAAACACTTGCGCAAATAAGCCACAAGCCCGAATGAGGTTCTTGCGCTGTTGATGGTTGAGTGTTGGCAAAATGGCTTGAATAGTCTGTTGGGGGTCTTCGCCATTTAACAGTTTATTAATGGTTTGTTTGACCGGTTCTGAGGTTTGCTGCTCAACGACCGTTATCAGCACGCGGCTAAGTAACTGGGTGTCCGCTAGCAAAGGAGAGTCTTTATCATTATCGATAAGCTCAACAAGTGCCGTATTTGACGGATGCGAGTTTAAAGGGGTTAAGCTTAAAACGTGAGGCGGTGCAAGGCTGTTTTCATTTTCAGCTGGGTTGGCGTTGGTCTGGCTCATGACTTTTCCCTTATTTGCTTTAGTCTAAAAAGTGTAACAGGACAATTATGTTAGCACAAACTATTATCACCATAAGAAATACTAATCGTTAAAAATTCGAAATATAAACAGCGTTAAAATTATTTTGGCAAGGCTTGACGTTAGCAAGTCTATTTGCTATATTCAAAAACGATACAAAACGTATCATTTGAATTTATGAAGTGGATTCAAGGAGTGAATTCAAAGAATGAATACAATGATAGGCTTTGCTAAACAATGAAATGTTTTGCCAACCTCTGAAAACCAAACCTGCAAGCGACTTTCACCATCCGTTAAGATTCTAGCTAAGGACAGCCAATGAATTTCTCTGACTTATACAATCAATCCATCAACGACAAACAAGCCTTTTGGGGCGAGCAAGCCAAGCGGATCTATTGGCATCAACAACCTACCCAAATCTTAGATGATAGTAAGCTGCCCTTTGCCAAATGGTTTGTCGGTGGGGAAACCAATTTGTGTTACAACATGGTCGATCGCCATCTTGAAAACCGGGCAGAGCAAGATGCCTTTGTATGGGTCTCTACCGAAATCAATGCTGAAATGATTGATAATTACCCCAATATTCAGAAAGCTTTTAAGGCACTCGGCAACCCTGTTGAACTGTATACCGACTATGCCAAACGCCGTTTAACTTACAACGATCTATACAAAGAAGTAAACTATTTTGCCGATGTGCTAAAACGTCATGGCATCGACAAAGGCGACCGTGTTGTCATCTATATGCCGATGATTTTGGAAGCAGCATATGCCATGCTCGCTTGTGTGCGTATCGGGGCGATTCATTCAGTGGTATTTGGCGGATTTGCCTCGCATAACCTTGCCGTGCGCATGGATGATGCCGAAGCCAAAATGGTGATTACGGTCGATGCAGGGCTGCGCGGTGGCAAGCTCATTAATTATAAAAACTTGGTCAATAAAGCAGTCGAAGAAGCCAAAGTCAAAACCAATGTGCTGGTGATTGACCGTGGCATTATGCCATATACAGCAGAGCCGCAGGACATCGACTATGCTACTGAGCGGGCGATAAGTGCCGACAACAATGCCAAAGTCGATTGTGTTTGGCTAGAGTCCAATGCGCCATCGTATCTATTATATACCTCGGGCACGACAGGCACACCCAAAGGCGTACAGCGTGATACAGGCGGTCATGCAGTAGCCCTTGCCACCGCGATGGATTTTGTCTATAACGGTAAGGCTGGCGAGACGTTTTGGGCGATTTCGGATATCGGTTGGGCAGTGGGTCACTCGTTTAGCATCTATGCCCCTTTACTGACAGGCATGACCAGTATCATATATGAAGGCTTGCCAACCACGCCAAACCCGGGGATTTGGTGGCGAATTGTCGAAGCCAATAAAGTCAATATTTTGTTAACTGCACCGACAGGCGTGCGGATGCTACGTAAACAAGACGAAATGTGGATGAGTCGTCACGATATCTCAAGCCTAAAATCATTCTTCTTGGCAGGTGAGCCACTCGATGAGCCAACGGCCCAGTGGCTAACAGGTCACATGGGAGTGCCAATCATTGACCACTATTGGCAAACTGAGTCGGGCTGGCCCATCCTCAGCCATGCCCCAAAATTTGCAGGCAATCCCGACCACAAGCCACACAAACAAGGCACACCCGGCTATCCGATGTTTGGATTTGACGCCAAAGTCATCAATGAAACCACAGGCGAACCCTGCCAAGCCAATGAAAAAGGCATGCTGGTGTTAACCGCACCTTTACCACCCGGTTGTTTGGCTACCGTTTGGCGAAATGACGAGCGTTTTATCAATGGCTATTTTTCATTATTTGATGGCAAACAATACGCAACATCAGACTATGCGGTAATGGATGAATACGGCTACTACTATATTTTAGGGCGAACCGATGATGTCATCAATGTGGCAGGTCACCGTTTGGGTACCAAGGAAATCGAGGAGGCTATCGGTCATCACCCCGAAGTCGCCGAATCAGCGGTTGTTGGCATCCATGACGAGCTTAAAGGAGAGCTACCCATTGCCTTTTGTATCCTAAAAAATCATGACTTAGTAGCAGAAACCGAAAACCGTTTCCGCATTGAGCAGCAAATTGTGGGTGAAGTCGCAAGACAGTTGGGCGCCCTTGCTAAACCTGCGGCTATTTATTTTCCCAAAGCTTTACCCAAAACCCGCTCAGGCAAAATCTTACGCCGTTCTATCAAGGCACTGGCGGAAGGCAAAGAAACAGGCGATATGAGTACGCTGGATGACCCAACTGCGATTGAAGCAGTCAGACAAGCGATGGCGGAATATTAATATTAATGGCAATCAATAAGTTGTCCACCAATAAGTTGTCAGGGCTTAAAAATCAGGGGTGATTGTGATGGAAAATTATGCCTTACTGGCTTTTAGGCACGCGCCCACGCCGATAGTGGTATTAAGCTATCGGCGTATCAAAGCGCTCAACGATGCCTTTGCCAATTTGTTCGGTTATGCGCACGATGAGCTACTCAATCAATCGATGCAAAAATTGTTTCCCAGTGTCGAAGATTTTGAAAAAATTGGCAAAGAAGCATTAACAGGTTTGGGATTACAGACCAACATGCATTACTGTGATGAGCGCTTTATGCGTCACAAAACAGGGGAGATATTTTGGGCAACCACCCACGGACGCACCTTAACCCCAGATGACCCCTTCAAACTGGCAATTTGGCATTTTGAAAAAAAACCGCAAGTATCGTCCGAATCGCAGCTCACCGCACGTGAAGCCCAAATCGCGCAGTATGTGGTCAATGGCTATACCTGTAAAGAGATTGGTAAGTTGCTTGGTTTATCCCCCAGAACCATTGAAGTGCATAAAGCCAACTTAATGAAAAAACTGGGCGCTCGCAGCAAAGGTGAGCTAGCCTCAAAAATTATTGTCATTAATCCTATGGCAGCCGCCCAGCAAAACCACTCTAGCAAAACTACTCCAGAAAAACTACTTAAGTAATTAAGTATTATTGACAGTATCTCCCAACTCATTCACACTGTTTTGCAACGCGTTTAACGCTATCAAACGCTATACACCCAACACGGTAAAAACAAGGATTGTTACGATGACTACCCAAACTGTAAAACAACTCATCAACGGCGAATTTGTCGAATCAACCACCGAGCAATGGATTGACTTGACCAACCCAGCTACCCAAGAAGTGATTGCCAAAGTACCCCAAACTACTAGCGATGAAATCAACCAAGCCGTCGCGGCGGCGGCAGAAGCATTCAAAACCTGGCGCAAAACCCCAATCAACACCCGCTCACGCATCTTCTTAAAATACCAACAACTCATTCGTGACAACATGGACGAGCTTGCCGCCATGCTCACCGAAGAACAAGGCAAAACCCTAGCAGACGCTAAAGGCGATGTGTTCCGTGGTCTTGAAGTCGTCGAACATGCATCAGGCATTGGCAACCTGCAACAAGGCGCATTTATCGAAAACGTGGCGACTGGCGTGGATATGTATAATATTCAGCAACCACTTGGCGTTTGTGCAGGTATTACCCCGTTTAACTTCCCCGCCATGATTCCACTGTGGATGTTCCCAATGGCGATTGCCACCGGTAACACCTTCGTATTAAAACCATCAGAACAAAACCCGATGGTCACCATGCGATTGGTAGAGCTGGCGTTAGAGGCGGGAATTCCAAAAGGCGTATTAAACGTGGTGCATGGCGGCAAAGACACCGTTGATGCCATCTGTGACCACCCAGATATCAAAGCCATCTCATTTGTGGGTTCTACTGCAGTCGGTACACACGTCTATAACCGTGCAAGTCAAGCAGGCAAACGCGTGCAATGTATGATGGGGGCTAAAAACCATGCAGTCATCCTACCAGATGCCGATAAAGAACAATGTCTTAACCAACTAGCCGGTGCTGCATTTGGGGCAGCAGGTCAGCGCTGTATGGCGTTATCCGTGGTGATTTTAGTCGGTGAAGCCAAAAACTGGGTGGGTGACATCGTAGAACGTGCCAAAAAATTGGTAGTGGCAGCCGGCAAAGATGATAAAGACTTAGGACCTGTGATTTCACAAGCAGCCAAAGCGCGTGTTGAACGTCTAATCCAAGCGGGCGCAGATGAAGGCGCACAAGTCCTGCTAGATGGTCGTGGTATCAAGGTGGAAGGGTTTGAGAACGGTAATTTTGTCGGACCGACTATTTTAGATAATGTCACCACCGATATGACGTGCTATAAGGAAGAAATCTTTGGACCGGTGCTAGATATCATGTACGCCGATAGCCTAGATGAAGCGATTGCCATCATCAATGCCAATCCAAACGGTAATGGCACGGCTATCTTTACCCAATCAGGTGCGGCAGCCCATAAATTCCAACAAGACATCGATGTGGGTCAAGTCGGTATTAATTTACCCATTCCTGTGCCACTACCGATGTTCTCATTCACCGGTTCTCGCGCCAGTAAACTGGGTGACTTGGGTCCTTATGGCAAGCAAGCGGTACAGTTTTATACCCAAACCAAAACCGTCACCGCCCGTTGGTTTGATGATGAAGCCAGTAAAGGCGTTAATACCACGATTTCATTAAAATAAATAGACGTTAATAATTAATATTTCGTGATTAAGACTGATTGAATTGGGCTATCAGGTTAAAAACGTTATAGCCAATATAGCCAAGCGTCGCGATTTTGCATTAAGTTAAAGCAACGCTTGGCAATGACTGATGGCATGGATGTAATTTAGCCATAAAAAGGAATTTACCATGAATTTTTCTCTTACCGAAGACCAACAAGCCTTTGCCGATTTGGCTGCCCAATTTGCCGCCAAATCGCTTGCCCCCAACGCTGCCGAATGGGATGCCACAGGCTATTTTCCCAAAGAGGTGTTCAAAGCCGCAGGGGAACTGGGCTTTATGGGGCTTTACAGCAACCCTGATTTTGGCGGACTGGGCTTGCCGCGCCTTGATGCGGCGATTATTTTTGAAAAACTGGCGTATGGCGATACGTCAACCGCTGCATTCATGACCATTCACAACATGGTCGCTTGGATGATTGGCGAGTTTGCCAAACCCGAGGTTGCCGAAAAATACTTGCCTGAATTATTAGCGGGCGAAAAATTGGGTAGCTACTGTTTGACAGAGCCCAATGCTGGCTCAGATGCGGGTTCATTAAAAACCAAAGCGGTCAAACAAGGCAACTATTACCACATTACTGGGCAAAAAATGTTTATCTCTGGGGCAGGGGCGACTGATGTGCTTGTGGTGATGGCACGCACCTCGGACAACGGGGCAAAAGGCGTGTCTGCCTTTATCGTCGATGCCAACAGCGATGGCATCAGCTACGGCAAAAATGAACATAAAATGGGTTGGAAAAACCAACCGACTGCAGCGGTACATTTTACCGATGTCAAAGTCCCTGCCGAAAATCTACTGGGGGAAGAAGGACAGGGCTTTACCTTTGCCATGAAAGGCTTGGACGGTGGGCGTATCAATATCGCCACTTGCGCGGTGGGTACGGCTCAAGCTGCCCTTGACCGTGCTGTGCAGTATGTACAGGAGCGTAGCCAGTTTGGCAAAACCCTTGATCAATTCCAAAACGTGCAGTTTAAACTTGCCGATATGCTCACCCATTTGGTGTCGGCTCGGCAGATGGTGCGATTGGCGGCGTATCATTTGGATAGCAAATCGCCCGATGCCACGGCGTATTGTGCGATGGCAAAACGCCTTGCCACGGATTTGAGTTTTGATATCGCCAACCAAGCGCTGCAGCTACATGGGGGCTATGGCTATCTACAAGAATATCCGCTAGAGCGTCATGTGCGCGATTTGCGCGTTCATCAAATCCTAGAAGGCACCAACGAAGTCATGCGAATGATTGTGTCTCGCAAAATGATGGAAGATGGGGCGTTGGCAAGATTGCAATAAGCCTACATTATAAAAAGCTAAATTGAAAATTTGCCATAAAACTTTGCTATGATTAACGTTTAACCATAGCAAAGGGCAAAAATATGAGTCAGCAAGTTTACGAAATCACTTCTATCCGCACCAACAATTTTACCGATGTCGAAGTGATGAAAAAGTTTGGCGAACTATGGCAAAGTACGATTTTGCAAGGTCATGGATTATCGGTGTTATATGGTGTCTATCACGATTTTGACTCAAATTACCAAGGTGATTACACCTGTAGCACCGCAAGTGAAATGCCGAATATGGGTAGGTAGTGGTTTGAAAAGTATGCTCAAAGAAAATCGTTCGCCCTGAGCTTGTCGAAGGGTAGCGATTTTCCTATGGTTCGACAAGCTCACCACGAACGGAAAATCGTATCAGCATACTTTTTAAACCGCTACCTATGGGTAAAGTCATTGAATTGCCCGATACGCCTTATCAAGTGTTCAAATGTACTCGCTTAGACATTCCACAAACTTGGGTAAAAATTTGGCAAATGGAAGACTCGGGCGAACTAAATCGTGCTTACCAACTGGATTATGAAAAATATTTGCTGGATGGCACGGTTGAAATTCATATTGGTATAGAAGAGGGATAACAAAATGGATGTAAATTATCAATTTGAATGCTTATCGCAGTCATTGAGAATGCAATTGGAACAAATCAATAAATATCCAGAGCTTGTGAAAGTTGATGAACATGAAGCAATTTTTAATGTTGAGATTATAGTTAAAAGTGTTTTAGATTGCTTCCATAATGTATTTGATGCAATTCAAACTCTCTCAAATAAGACAATTGATTTTTATCAGTATCCCGAGTTGCATTTGATTATTCAAGTAAGAAATGCAAGACATCATAATGATACCTTAACAAGTATTTTTTTCGAAAATGACGAAGTGTTTTTTGTAGATTTTTCATTTGAGGAAGATAGCTTACCATGCTTAATTTATCCATTAAAATGGCAGGATATAATTAACAAATTAAGTTCTAATAAAAAAAGTCTTCCAAAGTACCCAGATATTAGGAATTTTATTCAAGCAGATGATTTTGAGAAACATGCTAAATTGAATGGATATGTTGACGATAAAATTTATATAAACATCATACCCTTAATGTTGCAAGCAGGTAGAAAACTCGTAGAATTGTGCAAAAGTTATATACCTAACGAATTAGAAAGCGATGAAGCTAAGTTTTTTTTGAATCATTTTGAATCATTACCAGCTACAGTAGAGCCGAAAATCAGATACCCATACAATAAAGAAAAATATGCAGAAGATATTGAAAAAATCATTCAAATAACTGAAGAGATAAGCAGAATAATTTTTAATGGACAGTCAAACCCATACCTAGAAGAAATAAAATATAAACCTTTTAATTAATCAACTTCAAAGCAAGGAAGCAAAAAATGAATTACACCAATTTAAACCTAAAAATCGAAAACCATATTGCCGTTTTAACCCTAAACAATCCCCCTGCCCATACGTGGACAAAGGACAGCTTAGCCAGTTTAAAGCAGCTCATTAGCGACTTAAACGCCAACAAACAAGTCACCGCCTTGGTGATGCATGGCGATGGCGAAAAGTTCTTTAGTGCAGGGGCGGATTTGAACAGCTTTGCCAGTGGTGACAAAGGACAAGCCGCGGAGATGGCGATTGCATTTGGCGAAGCGTTTGAAGCGTTATCAAGCTTCCGTGGCGTGTCGATAGCCTGTATCAACGGCTATGCGATGGGCGGCGGTCTTGAGTGTGCGTTGGCGTGTGATATCCGCATTGCTGAGAGCCATGCCCAAATGGCACTTCCTGAGCTATCTGTTGGTTTGTTGCCATGTGCAGGCGGTACGCAAAACTTGCCGTGGCTAGTGGGTGAAGGCTGGGCAAAACGGATGATTTTATGCGGTGAGCGTATCAAGGCAGATAAGGCGCTGCAAATTGGTTTGGTGGAAGAAGTCGTGGAAAGTGGCAAAGGGTTAGAAACGGCTTTAGAATTGGCTCAAAAAGTGGCGAAGCAATCCCCCGATGCGATTGCGTCGAGTAAAACCTTGATTATGTCGGCACGTTATCAGCCACCAAGTTTTAACTGGATAAAGGAACGTGAGTTGTTTATCAAGCTATTTGATGGCGAAAACCAACAAGAAGGCGTCAATGCGTTCTTAGAAAAACGCTCTGCGGTTTGGAAATAATATTTAATGAATGCGTTTCACTTATTGCAAATATTGCTCCCTGATTTGACGCCTAAAAATAGTAAACTGCATTTCGCAATAACTAATGGGAAAGAAAATCCGCTTGATGTTTATTATCAAGGGGATTTTCAAGAATGGCAACGCCAACAGCTTAAACGTAATTTTGACCGAAAGTATGTGGTTAGTTTTATCGCAATGCCAACGCCAAATTTATGGTTATTTGCAGGCGTACATTTATCTGACATACCTACGCAAAGAGAAGATTGCATTTATTATCCGCTAGTTGAAATACAAGAAACCAAAGAGCTAGACGGTAGATTAATTATTAGTTTTGATAAAAAAAATGTTGATAATAAATTCGTCCGCCAATCCTATTTACTTACAGAAAATTGGGTTGAAAAATTAAATGTAGCCGAAGTTTTAGCACAAGCATTAGACTTTGCAAAATTTCCAAGTTTTAAGTCGGTGCATATTAGTTTTTCTCAGTTAAAAACTATAGTTAAAAAATCTTTGTCCGATTGGCAGTCAGCATTATCATCAGTCGCAGGGGTTTATTTAATTGCTGATAAAAGCAGTGGCAAACTCTATGTAGGTAGTGCAACAGGTGAAGGGGGTATTTGGCAGCGTTGGGCTGAATACGCAACCAATTTACATGGTAATAATCGCCAATTAATTGAATTAAAAAAGCAATTTGGTGACGTGCCTTTTGAGAATTTTTACTTTTCGATTTTAGAAATAGCAGATACTCATAGCAGTGAAAATGAAATTTTAGTCAGAGAAAGCCACTGGAAGAATGTGCTGCTTACTCGACAATTTGGATATAACGATAATTAATGAGGAGTATTATGACAGACATCAGTCAAGACCAACCTGTAATATTTGAAACGATAGCCACCCACTGCGGTCATCACATCGGCACAATGACCCTAAACGACCCGAAATCCCTAAACGCCCTAAGCGTTGATATGTGCAAACTGATGGCAAATCAGCTCACCAAGTGGGCAACTGATGACAACATCGTCGCCATTTTGCTAAAGGGCAGTGGCGACAAAGCGTTCTGTGCAGGCGGTAATATCCGCAAACTGTATGACAGCATGAT
The DNA here is from genome assembly GCF_032061225.1 of Moraxella sp. CTOTU48841. Classification (NCBI taxonomy): domain Bacteria; kingdom Pseudomonadati; phylum Pseudomonadota; class Gammaproteobacteria; order Moraxellales; family Moraxellaceae; genus Moraxella; species Moraxella sp. CTOTU48841. Next base: position 260,895 of record NZ_DAMBFQ010000001.1, on the reverse strand, counting down.
TGACACCCCGCCACAAGTGCCTATGCAGCAGCCCAATCCGTACGGGGTTGAATTCTTCGAAAACGAATACAGCCTATACCGGCAAATGCACTTTTACCCAAAACCGATTGTCTTGTGGGGTAACGGTATCGTCATGGGCGGTGGTATGGGCTTGATGGCGATGTGTAGCCATCGTATCGTCACCGAAACCACCCGTTTTGCCATGCCAGAGATTACCATCGGCTTATACCCTGATGCCACAGGTTCATGGTTTTTGGCGCGCATGCCTGCCAAAATTGGGCTGTTTTTGGGCTTGACAGGGGCGAACTGCAACGCCAACGATGCGATTTTCTCTAGCCTTGCTGAGTATGCTGTGGCAAGTAGCGAATACGACAAAGTGCTTGACGCGCTAAAACAAGCCAATTGGCAAGCTGACAACAATTTACATGATATCGCAAGCCATGCCTTAGCCAAAATTCATCATACCGAGCATTTAGCAGACAGTCATTTGATGAAGCATTTTAATACCATCCAAGCGCTAGTAAACAAAGGCTCAGTGCATGATATAGATGCAGCCTTGCGCAATGACAACTTCACCAAAGTCAACGGCGAAGCGGATAAATGGCTCGCCAAAGCGGTCGAGACTTATCAGCATGGTTGTCCCGTCAGCGCAGCATTGACGGTTGAGATGTTTAAACATGCCAGCAAATTATCGCTTGAGCAAGTGCTCTATATGGAGATGAATGCGTCGCTACATTGTGTCAATTACCCCGATTTTCGTGAGGGTGTACGCGCCTTACTGATTGATAAAGACAAATCGCCAAAATGGCGTAAAACCCTTGATGAATGCGATGCCAGCTATATCCAGTCACATCTTGCGTCAGCTTTCCCCAATAGCGAACATCCATTTGAGTCTTGGTTGGGTAGCGATTCGCTCTCAGCAAAATTAGCCAAACTTGCTGTATAAAGTTTACAAACACCACAACATACAAGGATTGTATATGCCAAATAATCAACAAACAGCCATTAAAAAAATTGCTTTTATCGGGCTTGGTAACATGGGCAAACCGATGGCAGAAAATCTTATCAAAAATGGCTTTGCCCTCAACGTATTTGACCTAAACACCGCCGTGCTAGACGACCTTGCCAAACAAGGGGCAAACGTGGCGACTTCACCTGTGGACGCAAGCAAAGAGGTGGATATGGTCATTACCATGTTACCTGCAGGTCAACATGTCAAAGATGTGTATCTGGGTAAAGACGGTAATCTAGGCTTGCTCGATGTGGTGGGTAAAAATACCTTGCTGGTGGATAGTAGCACCATCGCAGCGAGTGATGCGCGTGAAGTTGCCCAAGTCGCGGCAGAAAAAGGTATTCAGTTCATGGATGCGCCCGTATCAGGCGGTACGGCAGGGGCAGCAGCAGGGACACTCAGCTTTATCGTGGGCGGGCAAGCTGAGCAATTTGAGCAGGTCAAACCCGTTTTAGAGGCGATGGGAAAAAATATCTTTCACGCGGGCGAGGTCGGTGCAGGTCAAGTTGCCAAAATCTGTAATAACATGCTGCTTGGCGTGATTATGACAGGGACAGCCGAAGCCATGAATTTGGGCGCCAAAAACGGATTAGACCCAAAAGTATTAGCCAGTATTTTGTCAGCCAGCACCGGTCGTAACTGGGCGCTGGAAGTGTGTAATCCGCATCCCGATGTTGGCGACGCCATGCCATCAAGCCGTGGTTATACCGGTGGATTTATGAGTAAACTTATGCTCAAAGACATGAACCTTGCCAAACAAACAGCCAATGATACCAAGGTTATGACACCAATGGCAGACCAAGCGACGGCGCTTTACACCAAACATAGCGAGCAACATGGGGATAAAGATTTCTCAAGCATTATGGCGCATTATGATGCGAATGTTCTGCAATAAGTTTTGGCATTTAGTAAAAAGCTAGGATTTTTTCTGGCTTTTTTCTGGTCGTTAATTCAAAAGTTAACCCAAAAATAGGGTAGAATTAGCGTCAATCCCAATTTATCGCATTAGTTTTATTATGTCTAAGCCAACAGCACGCCCCAAAAAACCAAAAATTGTCTTTTTTGATATTGATGACACGTTGTACATCAAGCAGCAAGAAAGGGTGCCACAATCCGCGATTGAGGCACTCAAACAATTAAAGCAGCAAGGCATTATGGTTGCTATCGCTACGGGTCGGGGTCGTGCTGTTTTTCCCAAAGCTGTGTATGAGCTCATTGAAACCGTGGGTATCGATGTGCTGGTCACCATCAACGGTCAATGCAGTCATCACCAAGGTGAATTATTAGCGCATTATCCGATGACCACTGCGCAAATTAAACTCATTACCGATTATGTTGAATCAAACAATTTATCCTATGCCTACATGACCGATACGGAAATTATCGCGTTAGCGGAGGATGATGCGCTGTCAGAAGCGTTGAATTCACTTAAAATAGCTTACCGTACTGCCCGTCATGGTGACATTGATTTGTCGATACCTATTTATCAAGTTGTGGCATTTCATTCTGACAACACGCAGGTGAATTTTGAATTTCCCTCGACTTTAAAAATCATGCGCTGGCATAAAAACGGTATCGATATTCTAGATGCGACAGGCTCGAAAGCACGAGGAATTGCGCAGGCGCTCAATAAACTGGGGCTAGATTTTGAAGATGCGATGGCATTTGGCGATGGGGTGAATGATATCGAAATGTTACAGACCGTCGGCTTTGGCGTGGCGATGGGGAATGCTCATCCCGATGTGAAAGCGGCGGCTGACTATGTATGTCCAGCTGCGTGGGAAGATGGTATCTATCAAGGCTTACAACATTTGGGTTTGTTGCCACATTCGTGAGCCAGCAAATGATTAAGCCCCGCCATACTATATAAAATCTATCAACAAAATTGCTTTGAGCGTTTTAACTTTACCTTGTCAAAAGTGCCAAGGATAACCTTTAAATTTCCCCAAAAAACGCATCACGAATATCATCGGCAGCTTTTTGCATATCAGGTACAAACCCAATCAAGTCCTCGAGGGATTTGCGCGTTTTAGGTGCGGTTGTGTACAGTGAGCCGATGTAACGACCTTGGGTGTCATTGATTGCCACAGCAATTGAAACCGCTTGGGCGATATATTCTTCATCAGAAATTGCATATCGCTGCTTGGCTACCTGTTCAAGGCTTTGATTGAGCGCATCCCTATCGGTAATCGTGGCAGGGGTGATAGCGGTTAACGATAAATTTTTTAGCAGCGTCGCCCTATCGTCTTTTGTGAGCGTACTTAGGTAGATTTTACCAGCCGCCGTACACCAAATGGGTGCTTGCGAATCAGTGGGCATATACACTTGTAAGGCAGAAGGACAAGGTACGCGGTCGGTATATACCATGTTGACGTAATAAGGTACCGCCATGCCACAGGTTTCACCGATTTTATCCACCAGTCTTTGCAAAATCGCAAAGCGCTGAATCGCCACTTGCTGGCTTTGCCATAGATGAATCGCCATATGCCGCGTACGCGACGCAGGCACAATCGTACCATTGATATCGACCCGCACAAAGCCTTCCTCTTGCAGCTGCTGTATCAGTCGGTGCATGGTTGGTTTTGGAATATCCAAAATCTCAGACAAATCCAGCGGGGATAAAGGACGCTGCGCCGCAGACACGGCTTCGATGATTTTTAAAACACGGGTAATAGAAGAAACTCGAGCCATATATTGTCTTTTTAAGTCTAGGGTCAGCACGTCGCCAGAAAAATTTGAAAAAAATATTTTGCAAAGTTGGCAGTGATTAAAGTGCAAGGTTTTTTGATTATACCAAAATTTTTTTAAACTTCACCTGCTATTTGCGGGTTCATCATGCATAACCTCAGTGTTGCAGAGCCAATTTGCTTTCAAATTGAGCTTGCGGGCAATATCCGCTAATATAGTCGGCATTTAACGCTTAACCAAGCCACATTTATCAATACCAAGACATATTTATCAATTTGGGGAAAACACATGCCGCGTTTTGTCAGTTTTAATATCAATGGATTGCGGGCGCGCCCACACCAGCTTGAAGCCATTCGCGATATCATCGCGCCCGATGTCATTGGGCTACAAGAAACCAAAGTACATGATGACGCATTTCCGCTACAAAGCGTGCAGCAATTGGGCTATCATGTCGAGTTTTTTGGGCAAAAATCTCACTATGGCGTGGCGTTATTATCGCGACAAAAACCTATTTTTGTACAAAAAGGCTTTCCAACCGACAGCGACGATGCGCAGCGACGGTTTATCCATGCGCGCTATGATTTTAATGGCAAATATATTGATGTGCTCAATGGCTATTTTCCGCAAGGCGAAAATCGCAAGCATGAAACCAAATTTCCGATGAAGCGCAAATTTTATGCCGATTTAACGGCTTATATCTTGCAGCTTAAAGCAGAAAATCGCAGTATGATTTTGATGGGGGATATGAATATTGCGCCGCTTGATTTTGATATTGGCATTAGCGAGGATAGTGTCAAACGTTGGCTAAAAAATGGCACGTGCTCGTTTTTGCCAGAGGAGCGAGAGTGGTACCAAGCCCTGCTTGCGACAGATTTGCATGATACTTATCGGGCGTTATATGCCGACGGTCAAGCCCTGAGCTGGTTTGATTATCGCAGCAAGGGATTTGACGATGAGCCAAAGCGGGGGCTGCGGATTGACCATATTTTGATGACGCCTGATTTGGCGGATAAGCTCAACGGTGCAGGCGTCAGCTATGACTTGCGTGCCATGGAAAAACCCAGCGACCATGCCCCGATTTGGGCAGATTTTTTGGATTAATCAATTAAACAACAGTAAGGAGCGCTCTCATGCCAGTTGGCAATGTTGAACTTGTAAAATTAAACCCAGTGAAAGGGATAAAAATTGGCATCACCGAAGCCCATGTACGCTACGCAGGGCGCAAAGACTTAACGGTTTTTGACATCATAGCGGGCGCAAATACCGCGGTTGTCACCACGCAAAACCAATTTTGTGCCGCGCCTGTGCAGTTGTTGCGAGAATTTATCGCTAAAGACAGCCCCCGTTATTTGATTGTCAATACAGGCAACGCCAACGCTGCCACGGGTGAAGACGGTAAACAGCGTGCCAAAACAACTTGTGTGGCATTGGCAGAAAAAACCGGTGTCGCAGCCGAGCAAGTATTGCCTTATTCCACCGGGGTGATTGGGGAAACCTTGCCGGCGGATAAAATCATCGCGGGGTTAGACAGCGCCTTAGCCAATTTAACCGACGATAATTGGCTTGGCGCCGCCCACAGCATCATGACCACTGATACCACCCCAAAAGGGCATAGCGAACAAGTCACGATTGATGCCATCACCTATACCGTGACAGGTATCTCAAAAGGGGCAGGCATGATTCGCCCCAATATGGCGACCATGCTTGGCTTTGTGGCAACCGATGCCAACATTGAGAAATCATTGCTACAAAATATCTTGACCGACACGGTGAATCAGTCATTTAACCGCATCACGGTGGATGGCGATACCTCGACCAATGACTGCTGTACGTTGATTGCCACAGGACAAGTTGGGGAGGTGATTGACAGTGAAAATCACCCGCATTATCAAGCAATCTATGAGGCAATTAACAAGGTGATGATTCGAATCGCTCAATTGATTGTACGCGATGGTGAAGGGGCAACCAAATTTATCACGGTCAAAGTGACAGGCGGTGAAACCTCTGAAGAATGTGCCAAAATCGCGTATGAAGTGGCGCATTCACCGCTGGTAAAAACCGCATTTTTTGCCAGTGACCCAAATTGGGGGCGTATTTTGGCAGCAGTAGGCAAAGCGGGCGTGCTGCTCGACCAGTCAAAAGTGGCGGTATCACTCGATGATGTGCGTATCTGCGAGCGTGGCGGCTTGGCACATGACTATACCGAGGCGCGTGGCAGCGAGGTGATGAAGCGTCCAGAAATTACCATTCATATTGAATTGGGTCGCGGGCAGGCGAGTGATACCGTCTATACCTGTGATTTATCATACGAGTATGTCAAAATCAACGCCGATTATCGTTCTTAAAGTCAATCTTAAAGTCAATTAAAGGTAACGAATGAAAAAACTAACCACCCTGCTTTTTGTGCTGACCACCGCTGTTATCTTACAAGGGTGTGTACATAAAGTTGTCACTGTCCCTGTTAAAGTTGCCTATAAGACCACCAAAGGGGTGGTCAAAGGCACGGTAGCCGTCGCTAAAGCGGTAATACCAGGTGATAGTGACGACAAAAAAGACTAAACACAGGCTGTCTAGTCATTTATGTCACACTTATTTATTGATGGCATTGATGGCAATTATTTATGGCAATCATGCGTAGTGTCTTTGCCGTAACATTTCATACAGACACAGTGACCCTGCTATCGCCACATTTAGGCTTTCTTGACCATTGGGCTGGGGTAGGGCAATCGGGGCAGATTGACTAAGTAACCTCTCATCCACGCCTTGTCCTTCATGCCCCATAATTAAGGCTAACGGTTGTCTCAAATCGGTCTGATAAATAATATGATCGGTATGTGAGCTCGTGGCAAACATCGGCACTTTGACCTTCATCAAAATCTCATCTACGCTGATGCCTTCAAAAATCGTTAAACTAAAATTCGCCCCCATGCCCGCTCGCAAGGTTTTGGGCGACCACGCCGATGCTGTGCCCATCGTACAAATCACCGTCTTTATGCCCACGGCGGATGCGGTGCGAAATAGTGTGCCTAGATTGCCATTATCCTGCACGCCATTGATGATTAAGCAATCGCTGGTGATGGACTGATTAAAGTCTAAATGCGGCATGTCAATCATCGCCATGATGGGCAGGCTCTCGCCCAGCGTGCGAATCTCTTTATACAGATTATCGCTAACCGTTAACGTTTTTACCTGGTTAAGCCGACCGAGCAGGGCGTTGATTTCGTCATTGTGCAAACCACTTTCACTGACAATCACGGTCTCGGGCGTGAAGCTAGCATTGAGATAGCTTTCAAGCAAATGCGTGCCTTCAATCACGGTTTTGCCCAGTTTTTTACGCTGGCGCGACCCAGTGAGAAGGGCATGGGTAGTTTTAATAGTTGGGTTGTCTTTTGAAGTGATAAGCATTATTTGACTTCTTCATGCAACTTTTTAACATACTCCACTTCGTTTTTTGCCCCCAGCACCACAGGCACCCGCTGGTGGATACTGGTCGGCTCGATATCCAAAATACGATTGACTGCATCGGTACTCAAACCACCCGCTTGCTCAATCAGCAAGCTCATCGGATTGGCTTCATACATCAGACGAAGTTTACCCGGTTTATCAGGGTGTTTGGTGTCAAATGGATAGCTAAAAATCCCCCCACGGCACAAAATACGGTGAATATCGCCCACCATCGCCGCCACCCAGCGCATATTAAAGTCTTTACCACGCACGCCAGTTTTACCCGCCGTAAACTCGTCAATATAACGCTGCATCGGTGGCAACCAATAGCGATAGTTGGAGGCATTAATCGCATACTCTTTGGTATCTGCGCTGATTTGCACTTGGTCTTTGATTTGCACAAACGCTTTGGTATCTGGGTCAAGACTAAACATGGCGACACCCTTGCCAAGTGTTATTGACATCACAGTTGACGTGCCATACAAAATATAACCCGATGCCAACTGCGCAGTCCCTTTTTGCAAAAAGTCCTCATCCGTCGCAGGATGCCCTTGATTGTTGTAAGGTAAAATCGAGAAAATTGTACCGACTGCCATATTAATATCGATATTGGATGAGCCATCAAGCGGATCAAACAGTACCAACACGTCGCCATCTTGATTGGCAGGAGTGGCGTTATCTAATTCTTCCGAGGCCACACCCGCACAATGCGGATTGCTGCTCAAGGCGTCTAGCAACAAATCATTGGCAATGACATCGAGTTTTTTTTGCTCTTCGCCCTGCACGTTTTGGTTGCCCGCTTCGCCCAAAATATCCGCGAGCGCGCCGCGTTTGAGCAAGTCGCTGATTTGAATGCCGACTTTGGTAATTGTGGTAATGATGTCGGCAACAGCAGGTTGGGCGTTTTGCGCGGCAAGATAAGTTTCAAGATTTGACATAGTAGACCTTATTATAAAATTATAAATTAACAACCTAACCCAATCACCTACGATTAAGCAGGGTGAATTTAGACCTCATGAATTGAAAAAATATAGACAATTTGCCGCAAATTGTAGCACTTTTTGACCCGTCGTATCAGCGATAATCGCAAAATATTGGCGTATTTATTCCAGCCGATTTACGGTAAAATAGGCAAAATTTATACAAATAACAACAAATCTAGGTGGCTGATGAATATTTTAAATACCCAAACCCTATCCAACGAAGCGCTACAGAGCAAGCTTGATCAGGCGATGGCAAAGCCAGAACTGACCGCAGCAGGTGATTTGCGGCATTTTATCGGCGTAGAAGGGTTATCCAAAGCCCAGCTGATGGCCATCATCGAAAAAGCCAATGGTTACTTAACTGACAATGTCGGTCGCCCCAACAGCATTCGCAATAGTGATGAGCTTGAAGGCTGTACGGTGATGAATTTGTTCTTTGAAAACTCTACCCGTACCCGCACCACCTTTGATGTAGCTGCCAAACGTCTTGGCGCCAGTGTCATCAGTATCGATATTGCCAAATCCAGCACCCAAAAAGGCGAAAGCTTACGCGATACGCTGTGGAATCTTGAAGCCATGACAGCGGATATCTTTGTGGTGCGTCATTCATCGAGTGGGGCTGCGCATTTTATGGCAACCGAAGTCACCCCAAACATTGCCATCATCAACGGTGGTGACGGCTGGCACGCGCATCCGACCCAAGCCATGCTCGATATGCTTACGATTTATCGTGAAGCGCCAAGACCTTTTGAGGAATTAACGGTAGCGATTATCGGCGATATCAAGCATAGCCGCGTTGCCCGTTCGGATATTGCGGCGCTCAAAACCTTGGGGGTCAAAGAAATTCGCGTCGTGGCGCCCAAGACATTATTACCAAAAGGCATTGAGCGTTATGGTGTCAGTGTCTATAACGATTTAGACGCGGCGGTGGTTGACTGTGATGTCATTATTGGTCTGCGTATTCAAAATGAGCGTATTGGCTCGCCGCTGTTACCATCGACATCCGAGTATTTTAAAGCGTATGGCATCACCACCGAACGCCTTGCCCTTGCCAAACCTGATGCGCTTGTCATGCACCCAGGACCGATGAATCGCGGCGTTGAAATCTCATCAGCTGTTGCCGATGGTGAGCAGTCAGTGATTTTAAAACAAGTCAATAACGGCATTGCGATACGTATGGCAGTGTTGGCACTGGCTATGCAAGGGCAACGTGCCGCACGCAGCGCATCTTAAAATTTAGCAAAAAAAATGACAAAGTAGGCAAAACCATGACGCTTCAAAATCTTTTACCTGCCAATTGGCAATTTGATACCACGCAGCTTAACCCTATCGACAGCGATGGCAAATGGCTATTACCGCCGCTGGTGGATTTATGTGCGCGCCTGCGTGAACCTGGGCACCAGTCGCATGGCACACTAAAATCAGAAGGCGCCGCGGCTCGAAAAAACGGTTTTTTGCATGTCGTTATACCACCTGATACCAATCCCGTGCTTGAGAATGGCTCATTACTGGCAGGCTTGCGAGAGCGGGCTTATCAAGATGGTGGTATTCATCTGCATGTGCTAGGGGCGATGACCGCAGGTCTTGAAGGTGAAAAACCCGCCAATATGCTTGGCCTGAAGCAAGGTGGCATCATTGGGGTCAGCAATGCTCGCCGCAAATTCGCCAATGATGACGTACTACTGCAAGCCCTTGATTATGCGGCGACTTATGACATCAAAGTATTTTTTTACCCTGATGAACCCAGTTTATCCAAAAACGGCGTCGCCCATGATGGCTACATCGCATCTTATCACGGCTTGGCAGGGATTCCTTGGATTGCTGAAACGGTGGCATTATCCAAGCAGCTGTTGATTGTCGAAGAAACAGGCGTATCGGCACATTTTGGTCAGCTGACCACCAAATCATCGATTGATTTGATTCGCTGGGCGAAACAAAGGGGCTTGCCGGTGACCTGTGATGTGGCAATGCACCAATTACATTTAACCGATGATGCCTTGATTGGTTTTAATGCCTTGGCGTATGTGTTGCCGCCCCTGCGTTCCAATACCGACAAAAAAGCGCTGCAAGAAGGCTTGCAAGATGGCACGATTGATGCGATTTGTAGCCACCATGAGCCATTGGCAAAAACCGCTAAACAAGCGCCATTTGCGGAGTGCAAACCCGGCATTAGCAATTTTGATACTTTTATGGGGCTCGCTTGTCAATTGGTCAAAGAGGGTATTTTGACCCCAGAGCAGCTGGTAGAAAAAATTGCACTCAACCCTGCAAAAATCGCTGGAATTGAAGCTAGCTATCATCAAACGGGCGGGGCGGTGCTAGTTGACCCCAATCTGACTTGGACCGTGACAAAAGAATCGATGATATCACAAGGCAAAAATACGCCATTTATCAATAGCGAACTGACAGGGAAAGTCGAGCAAGTCTATTTTTAGGCTTGTTTGAAGCTTGTTTTAAGATTGGATACGGTAATGAATCATGCCAAAGGCGTTTAAGCAGATAGCCCCGACAGTGCCTAATAGGCATCATGCCAAGAAGGCCATCATCATGGTCGCTATCTATGAGCTGTTAAAAGGATTGGTAGCGCTAGGAGTGGCGGCTATTATTTTTGTAGGGCATGATAAATTGCAATGGATTGCGCGGGTGGTTTCGCAGGCGCTGCATCGTATCATGGGTATGGCACTGCACCACCAAATAGAAGCACTGAATCACTATGCTTGGGTAGCTAACCAAAATTGGCAAAAAGCCTTTTGGATAGTCGTGGGCTATGCGCTGCTGCGTTTTGTGGAAGCCTATGGTCTTTATCGAGATAAGATATGGGCGTATTGGTTTAGTGTTTTGGGCTACGGCGTGTTTTTGCCGCTTGAAGTTTATGAGTTATTTAGCCATCGGTTTAATTGGCTTAATATTTTAATACTGCTAGTCAATATCGTCATTGTGGTGGTCTATCGCAATATGCACGCCAAAGGGTTATTGGGTAAAAAGATAACACAGGCTTAAGCTATCGATAAAAAAAGCGAGTAAAAAAGGGCAGATTCTGCCCTTTTTTACTCGCCAAACTAGCTGTCTGGTCTATCTTTTTCCGTAATGATACGCGGGGATTTTTTGCTCGCATTGGCTGCAATTTTTGATTTGATAAAATTAAAAGGATTGTACGGGCTATCGAGTACGCTAGCCGGGACAATCTGACGAATTTTAGCCATTACCGCTGTATTATCACCTTTCGCTTTGTCCTCATCCGCTAGGATTTTTGACTCGACTGTTTGGGTGGTGGTAATTTCATTGCTAAAACTCGTGTCGTCTAGGTTACTGATGTCCCAATGCATATTGTCAAAATTATTGGCATTCAAATAATTATCAATCGCAAATTTATGCTCGTCTGTGGCATTGCCATTTTGTGGGGATGAGGGCGTCGCTTTATTTTCGCCATGACTGTCGTATTCACTGTTACTTTCTTCAAGCGTTTTTAGCGGATGTTTATCATCTAACCCGTTATCGGTTGACAAGTGTTTTTGATTATCATGACCTTGCTTAGCAACTGATGATTTATGTGATAATTCATCCGATAACTCATCGTTATTTAAGGCATTAAAATCACGCGGTTGACTCGATAAGCTACCCTGACCTTTAAAATCAAGCGTACCATCAAAGCCAGTCGCTTGCTCGGCGTCAGTTTCTTTGATGCGTTTATCTTCATTGACCACGTCACTGACTTGACCCCCTGATAGTCCTGAGCCTTCGCGTTGACCGGCTAGTTTGTTACCTTTCCCTTTTTTTCCCTTATCTGGCTCAATATCTTCGGTATTTGGGGTTTGACGCGGCGCGATACTATCAAAAATACTTGCCATAGACACATCAAAATTATATTTGAGCATGGCTTCACCACGGGCTAAGGTATTAATCCATTGCACAGTCCAAGGCGCGTTATTTTTAAGTTTTCGCAAATCCTTTTCATGCGGCAAAGGATAGGGCATATTTTGGTAAAACTCCCAGAAACTATAATCATCGAGCGAGCGTTTGAGCACATATTCATCTTTGTCGCTGGTGGTGATGAGATTGTTATCTTGTAAAAAGCTAATATAAGTGTACCAATTTGGCATCTCTTGGCGACCTAACACATCACGCAGACCGGCTTCGGTGACGACATTGCCTTTTTTATGCTCACGGTACAACACGTTTAGCATATCCATCAAGCTAAACAAGGCGTGACGGGGGAAGATTTCTTTGGTCTCAAAAATGGTCAAACAGTAGCTGATTTGCACCCCAAGCAGGATAATATTCCAAGAAATATAAATCCAAAGTAAGAACAACGGCAAAATCGCAAACGCCCCATACACCGCTTTATAACTGGTAAAGTTGTCAACAATTGCGCCAAAGGTGAGTTTTAGGATTTCAAAGATAATCCCAACCACAACACCGGCAACCAACGCATGTTTAAAACGTACTTGGCAGCGTGGGATAAACCAATACATGGCCACCAGACCCATCAGCATAATTGCAATGGAGCCGATTTGTACCCAAATCGCCCAGTCAATCCCATAACCACCAATCTTTTGATTTAAAAAACTCAAACTTTGAACGGTACTCGAGACAATCATCGCTAACGCAAGCACAATAGGCAACAGGGTAATAATCACCCAATAACGCACAAGATTGAGCCAGCTGGTCTCTTTTTTTTCAACGCGCCAAATTTGGTTAAACGCGGTTTCAATCGTCATTAAAGTGGAAATGGTGGTAAAAAATAAGATACCCACACCGATGATGGTTAAATTGGAGGAATTACTGGTAAATTGGTTAAGATACTTGGTGACCTGTAATCCGGTACTGGGCAAAATATTGCTAAAAATTAAGTTTTGAATCTGCTCACGCGCTTCTGCTAACTGCGGGATGGTGGAGAGAATCACCACCAACAAGGTTAAAATCGGTACAATAGACAGCAGCGTGGTATACGTCAGTAATGCAGCTTTTTGGCTACAATTATCATCGATAAAATTTTTGATAAGGTACATCAAAAACTGCACCCATTTATGTTTAAAAATGGATAATTTTTTTAGTTTGGCAATCAGTTCATTCATAGTAGTTCTTATTGATAAAAAATTTCAAAGTTTGACCATCAAATCGGCGAAAAAAGCAGTGATTGTATGGCAGTATGGTATCATATTCAAAAAAAATGTTTATTGAATTACTGTGAACAGTTTTGGTGTTTTGCAATTGGCAATCTGGCTGGTAGATTGCCTTGACCCTACCATCAAAATTCATCCATCAAAATTTATTCACCTAGACTAGCTTGACGTAACAATTATCAAAAGTGATGTGAGAAAAAACCATGAGTCAACCTTATATTTTAGTCTTGTACTACAGCCAAAATGGCTCTACCAAAGATTTGGCGTATCTGGTCGCACAAGGCATTGAAGATAGTGGCACAGGCATAGCCGCTCGGATTCGCACCGTACCCAAGGTCAGTAGCGAGACTGAAAAAGTTGCGCCAAGTATTCCTGATGAGGGTGACCTGTACGCCACCATGGATGACTTAAAAAACTGTGTGGGACTGGCACTCGGCAGCCCCACCCATTTTGGCAATATGGCAGCATCGATGAAGTATTTTTGGGATAATAGCGTCACAATTTGGCTAGCGGGGGATTTGCAAAACAAACCGGCATCTGTATTTACCAGTACGGGTACCATGCACGGTGGGCAGGAGACGACGTTAACTAGCATGATGACGCCGCTACTGCATCATGGTATGGTGATTGTGGGAATTCCCTATAGTGAGCCTGCACTCAATACCACGAGCCAAGGTGGAAGCCCGTATGGTGCAAGCCATGTCAGTGGGGCAAAGCATGACCACATCATGAGCGCGGATGAAAAAACGTTAGCCATCGCCCAAGGCCAACGTCTAGCCAAAATTGCCAAGGCATTACAAGCGTTATGAGAAAACAAGCGTTATGAGAAAAAAAGACCCGCACTCACTATCTGCGCCCAAACCCGTATATCCCATCCACCGCCGCTTAACCATAGCCTGGTGGGTTTGGCTGGGGTTTCGATTGCTGGCAGTACCGCTATTGACGCATTGGTTGGCAAGTGCAAAGCCTGCTATAGTCGGCGGGATTGCTTGGCAAGCTCTGTGGTTGATACCTGCGCTCTTATCAACGCCTTATATCGTGAAAGGCAAAAGCCCATACGCGCTATTGCTGCTAAGTATGCTCACTTTTGTATATTTGGGGGGCAGTGGTATGGTTGCACTAAAATATGGCTATCAAACGCATTGGGGATTGATGGCTGTGTGGTTGGTGGATTTTGTTTTGCTAGGATGGGTGAATTACTGGCTATTTATTTTGTTAAAACGACTGCCAAAGATGAATGGCTAATTGCCAAAAGAGCGTACCTAAGTCAGGTACGCTCTTTTTATGCTAAAAAATTATGCTAAAACATCGTTAGGCCAACACATCATTTAGCCATTTACCGATAATTTTGAGTTGCGGCATACATACTTGGTGCGCCATCGGATAGCTGTAAAACTGCGGCTGATAACCTTTTGACTCAAGCCATGCTTTGGCTTCTTGCCCAAGCTGTACTGGGACGACAGGGTCTTGTGTGCCATGATGAATGGCAATGTTTAGATTTTTATTGGCATCACTTAAAGTTAGGCTGTCTTTGGTCGCTAAATAAGTCGATAGGGTTAACAGTCCGGCTAATGGTTTGTCATAGCTTAACGCCGTTTGATACGCCACCGCACCGCCTTGTGAAAATCCTGCAATTACGATATGCGCTGGCGATACACCGCGCTCGGCTTCACGTGCGATTAAATCTCCAATCGAGCGGGCGGATTGTTCAATCTGTGCCGTGTCGATTTTGCGGTCCAGTGACATTTCTAAAATATCATACCACGCTGGCATCACATAGCCTTGGTTGATGGTTACAGGAATGGCGGGGGCATGGGGAAATACAAACCTTATGCCATGGTTGCCATCGAGTCCCAAGTCAGGGACGACCGGTTCAAAGTCATGACCATTTGCGCCCAGTCCATGTAGCCAAATCACCGCTCTGTCAATCGGCAAGTTATTAGGGTTGTGAATGACTTCAACCGTTTTTAATAAACTCATAAATTCTCCTTTCATGTGAAACACAAATGTCATAAAAATTAATTGTCATAAAAATAATTAGCTGATAGCTTAAAAATAGGGATAACGCTTGATTTTAGCTTATTCATACCACATTATCTAGGCAATGTTTACCATAAGAATAGCCTAAGTGAATGAAAGAACTTATATCGACTACTGTACCATTAAATGATCCTCAACTAGACAAGCCTCAGAATGTGAAATTACCTGTCATGGCAAAAGACAGCTATTATCTGTCACGCCTTGCCCAACAATTAAAACAAATCAAAGACAAAGAAAGCGAAGACTATACGTCAAGATTTGATCGCTACCAAAAACAACTCAAACACTCGCAAGACAGAGTGCAAAGCCGTATCGCCAGTCTGCCAACGATACACCTAAACGAAGACTTGCCCGTCAGCCAACAAGCCGATAGACTCATCAAAGCCATCCAAGACCACCAAGTCATCATCGTGGCAGGGGAGACAGGCTCAGGCAAAACCACCCAATTACCTAAGATTGCCATGCTCGCCGGGCGAGGGATAACAGGGCAAATCGGACACACACAGCCAAGACGATTAGCGGCGCGTAGTGTGGCAAATCGTATTGCTGAAGAACTAGGGGAAACGCTCGGACAGACAGTGAGCTTTAAAGTGCGTTTTACTGAGCAAGGCTCATCCGATTCCATTGTCAAACTGATGACCGACGGTATTTTGCTTGCCGAAATGGCGCATGACAAGTTTTTGAGCCGTTATGATACCATTATCATTGATGAAGCCCACGAGCGCAGTCTTAATATTGACTTTATCATGGGTTATCTCAAACGCCTATTGCCAAAACGTCCCGATTTAAAGGTGATTATCACATCGGCAACGCTCGATACAGCAAGGTTTAGCCAGTATTTTTCTAGCGTTGATGGTAAAACCAAAAAAGCGACGCCCGCGCCTGTATTTGTGGTTGAAGGTCGCAGTTATCCCGTGGAAGTGCGCTACCGTCCGTTGACGGAGGAGATTGTCACAGGTTCGGATGATGACAGCTTTGATGATGTCGAAGAAAACTTACCCCGAGCGATTACCGCAGCGGTCGAAGAGTGCTACCAAGACGCTGCCAGTAAAGGGCATGCTGACCAAGCGGATATTTTGATTTTTGCGGCGACAGAAGCACAAATTCATGATTTGGCAGATATTTTAAACCAATATGCCCCCCGTCATACCCAGATTTTGCCGTTATTTGCCCGTCAAAGTTTTGCCGAGCAGCAGCAGATTTTTCACCCGACAGGCGGCCGTCGCATTATCATCGCCACCAACGTGGCCGAAACTGCCTTGACCGTGCCCAATATCCGCTACGTCATTGATTTGGGATTTGCTCGGATGTCACGCTATGACTATCGCTCGCGGGTACAACGCTTGCCGATTGAAGCGATTAGCCAAGCGGCCGCCAATCAACGAAAAGGTCGCTGTGGACGTATCGCGGCGGGCGTGTGTATCCGTTTATATTCAGAAGAAGACTTTACCAGCCGCCCCGAATTTACCGAGCCTGAAATTTTGCGTACTAACTTGGCATCGGTGATTTTGCAAATGGCAAACTTGGGGCTGGGCGAAGTAGAAAACTTCGACTTTATCCAGCCACCCGACAATCGACTGGTCAATGATGGGCGTAAACTGTTAGAAGAATTGGGTGCGATTGCCACTAAAAAATCTGAAAATAGCCTAAGCATAGCTAATGACAGTGGCAAGGGCAAAGGCCAATCCAAACGCCATCCAAATCAACTCACCAAAGTCGGTCAAATGATGGCAAAAATGCCCATAGACCCTCGTTTGGCACGTATGCTGATTGCAGGTGAGCAATATGGTTGTCTCAAAGAGCTATTGGTGATTGTATCGGGCTTGTCAGTGCAAGACCCTCGAGAACGCCCGAGCGATAAGCAAACCCAAGCTGACCAAAAACACGCATTATTTCGCCAAGCCGACAGCGATTTTTTATTTTATCTCAGTCTTTGGCAGTCAATTCATGGGGCTTTATTTAAAAGCGGTGGATTTAAAAGTAGTGAATTTAAAACTAGTGGATTTAAAAGCAGTGATCTTGACCGTCAAAAAAATGCAACGCTAGATGATGAAGCCGCTCCAATCGCGCAAAGCCCGTATGAAAACGACAAATTAACCAACAGCCAACGTAAAAGCTTTGCCAAAAAACATTTTTTAAGCTCGCCGCGTTTACGTGAATGGCAACAAACCCATAGCCAGTTGCTGCAAATGGTGGATGGCTTAAAATTAACAATCAACCAAGAGCCAGCCAGTTATGTGCCTATTCACCGAGCATTGCTTACAGGTCTGCTGTCGTTTATTGCCCAAAAAGTCAATGATGTCGACAAAAGCGGTAAGCTAATCAAAGCCAAACGCGGGGAGTATGTCACCGCGCGTCAGCACAAAGCCAAGATTTTTCCTGCCAGTACCTTGTTTAAACAAAATCCGCTATGGGTGATGGCGTTTGAGGTGGTTGAGACCTCGCAGGTGTTTATGCGTACCGCTGCCAAAATCGAGCCAGAATGGATTCTGGCGATGGCAGGGGATTTGCTCAAATACCATTATTTTGAGCCGCATTGGTCAGCCAAAACGGGGCATGTCAAGGCATACGCCCAAATCAGCCTGTTTGGTTTGATTGTGGTACACAAACAATTGATGAATTATGAGCGGGTCAACCTTACCGAGTCTCGAGAAATCTTTTTGCGAGATGCCTTGGTCTTGGGCAATCTAAATGCCCCGTCCACAGGCGATGGTAAAAAGGGCAAATTGCCGCCATTTTTGCAGCATAATATAGATAAAGTCGCTGATGTATCCTTGATTGAAGATAAGCTGAGACGTCGAGATTTGCTGGTCGATGAAGAGCAATTATACGACTTTTATGCCAAGCGAGTGCCTGAGCATATCGCTAGCCGTAAAGTATTTGAAGATTGGCGAAAAGAAGTAGAAAAGACGGAGCCACAGTTTTTATTTTTTAGTGATAAAGATGTGCTCAACGAACAAGCACCCGCTACCCAAGCTTTCCCAGAAACGTGGCAACTGGGTAATCTGAAACTACCCCTGTCGTATATTTTTGACCCGACCAGCGATGATGACGGCGTGACCATTAAAGTCCCGCTCGTTGCCTTACCACAGGTTGATGCGGTTGAATTATTATGGGGTATTGCAGGGTGGCGCTATGAGCTGGTTTTGCAGCTATTAAAGACGTTGCCAAAAGATATTCGTCGTCAAATCGTGCCCGTGCCCGATACCGCCAAACAAATTTTTGACACGCTTGAAAAAAACCACCATGGCGGACTGCTAAGGCAACTGTGCCAAGCCTTAAACCAGCGCGGTGTGCGTGGGGCAAACAATCAATTTGTAGAGCCAAAAGACTTTAATCCAAGTGAGGTTGAAACCTATTTGCAGCCACAAATTGCGCTGGTCGATGACAAAAACCGCCTGATTGAAAAAGGGCGAGATATTGACGCATTAAAACTGCGTCATCAAGTCACCACAAGCCAAGCTGTCGCCAGTGGTAAAGGCGTACATAGCGAGTTTCCCGAGCATTTTAACTTTATGCAAAACCGCCACAGTGCAGGCGTGATAATCAAGCAGTTTTCGGCACTGGTTGCCGATGGACAGTCAAGCTATAGCGATAAAAAGAGCGTGTCTATTCAGCAATTTACCGATGTCAGTGTGGCACTCAACATACACCGTCAAGGCTTGCTTGCTTTAATCGGTAATGAGCTCGGAGCGAAAGCCAGACAGCTTACCAGCCAAATTGATAAAAACTTTAAACTTGCCTTTGCGCCACTTGGTGAGCTTGATAGACTCAAAGATTTACTGATTCATGCCACGCTTGATGCCACTTTTGAAAAATTTGTTGCAGAGTTTGACCATGAAAAACTCACGGCAGGGATTCATGATAAAGAGTTGGTGATTGCCATCAATCAGTTGCCTTTGACGTTGGATGAATTTAACCAAGCCAAAGCCGTGGTGCTTGCCAATTTCTTGAGCGTTGGGCAAAGTGTACTAGCCCAGCTAAAATCGGTGTATGAACAGTGGCAACAAGTTCGGCAAAAACTGCTGCTACTTGACCGTGATATTTTTGAAGAAAGTATCGAAGATATCGAAGACCAGCTCGATGATTTGAGTTTGTCGGACTTTGTGTATCGCATGAGTTATCAAGATTGGCAGCAATATCCGCGTTATTTGCAGGCGTTGTTGGTGCGACTTGATAGGCTTGAGCACAATTTGGATGCCGATCTTGATGCCGTGTATCAGCTTGATAAACACATGGAGAGGCTGTCTGTTAAGGGTAATGATGAGACAATTATGCCGTATCGTTGGTTGGTTGAGGAGTTTCGGATTCAGCTGTTTGCCCAGCCGATGAAAACCCGTGTGCCAGTCTCAGATAAACGCCTAGAAAAATTGTGGGATGAGTTGAATGGTTAATAAAAAAATCCGTCAAAATTTGGCGGATTTCTTATAAAATATTGATTTTAAATAATTTTTTTATAAAGTTTGATTGAACTAAAATCATCGCCAATAGTGTTTTTTGCAGGGTATGGCTCATATTGAGTAGTCATGATGGGGAGTGCTACAGTTGATAGGGGTTTTACGAACAATAGGTTATGAACAATAGATTAATTTTTTTAGCATTTGAAATTTTTACCTATACAGTTAATTTGAGTCGATGAAAAATTAAAAAGTTGATTTGGTAAAAACAGCAAAACTTAGTAAAATAGTCAGATTAAATTTTTTAAAAGTGAAAGTCATGCCAAGCCAACCGCAAGTTTTTAATCCCCAGTCTACCAATAAACCCGCCACCCACCACCAAGCCAATCATAATGAAAACCGTACTGTAGGTCAAAGCGCCAGCCAAACTGCGCACCAACTGGCTCAAGATATCGCAACGACAAAAGCGCCTAAGATTGGTTTTGTGTCGCTTGGCTGCCCCAAAGCCTTGGTGGATAGTGAGCGCATTATCACCGAGCTTAGCCGTGATGGCTACCAAGTCGCCAGTGACTATGATGGTGCAGATTTGGTGGTGGTCAACACTTGCGGCTTTATCGAATCTGCGGTGCAAGAATCGCTTGACGCCATTGGTGAGGCAATTACCAAAAACGGCAAGGTGATTGTCACCGGCTGCCTTGGCAAAGATGCCGAAAAAATCAAAACCATGCACCCAGCCGTGCTTGCGGTGACTGGCGCCCATGCCTATGAAGAAGTCGTCAATGCCGTGTCGCATTATGTGCCTAAACCTGCACCATCAAAAACGTACGACCCAAAAATCGACCTAATCAATGATGCGGGCATTAAGCTTACGCCAAAACATTATGCTTATGTCAAAATATCCGAAGGCTGTAACCACCGTTGCACATTCTGTATTATCCCAAGCTTTCGTGGTGACCTCGTTAGTCGCCCGATTGACAGTATCATGACTGAAGCAGCTGCGCTCAAAAACGCAGGTGTCAAAGAGCTATTAGTCATCTCGCAAGATACCTCAGCCTATGGCGTAGATCTTAAATACAAAACCAGTTTTTGGAATGGCATGCCCATCAAATCCAAATTTTACGATATGTGCGAGGCACTGAATCGACTGGGCATTTGGGTGCGTTTGCATTACATCTATCCTTACCCGCATGTCGATGCTGTGGTGAAACTGATGAGTGAAGACAAACTACTGCCATACCTTGATATCCCATTCCAACATGCCAGCCCTAATGTGCTCAAAGCCATGAAGCGCCCCGCGCATAGCGAAAACGTACTAGAGCGTATCAAAACTTGGCGCTCGATTTGCCCCGATATTGTCATTCGTTCCACCTTTGTGGTGGGTTTCCCTGGGGAGACGGAAGAAGATTTTGAATATTTGCTTGACTGGCTCAAAGAGGCGCGATTAGACAGAGTAGGGGCGTTTACCTATTCAGAAATAGAAGGCGCGGCGGCAAATGATTTGCCGAACCCTGTGCCAGAAGCTATCAAACAACAACGCTATGAACGACTGATGGCGCTACAGCAACAAATCAGTGCCGAAAAACTGGCTGAGAAAGTCGGTAAAACTTTAAAAGTGCTGGTGGATGAGATTGATGAAGAAGAAAATATCGCCATTTGTCGTAGCTATGCTGATGCGCCAGAAATTGATGGTCACGTGTATGTAGATAATATTGATGCATCGGTTAAAGTCGGTGAATTTTTAACCGTCACCATTGATGAAGCCAATGAGTATGACCTTTTTGCCAGTTTTACCGGTGAACTCTTATAAAGATAAGGATTGTCATGTCTCAATCAATGTTAGCGTATGGTCTTTTAGCGATTGCGATTGTCAGTGAGGTTACTGGTTCAACTTTTTTGGCAAAATCAGAGGGGTTTAGCAAACCGTTGCCCACTATCATTACCATGATTTGTTTTGGCATTGCTTTTTATCTTCTTTCACAAGTCATAAAAATCATACCATTGGGGATAGCTTATGCCATTTGGTCAGGGGTGGGTATTGTGTTAACCGCTATCATTGGGTACTTTATTTTGGGTAATAAACTGGATTTACCCGCCATCGCGGGTATGAGCCTAATAGTATTGGGTGTGATTGTGATTAATCTGTTTTCTCATTCAGCCACGCATTAATCACGCTTTAATATAGTACCTTGAATATAGCGACTTGATAGTTTGATGGCTAAAGCCGATTGAATTGTCAAGGTGAGAGCAGGGTAAAAATTAAAATGACTGTTGAAATTATCTTTACACTATCTAAAAACCGTTAATTTTGTTAAAATTTCGCCATTTGCATTATTTGTTATCCAACAGCCAACAAGAGGTCAACCATGTCTGATAAAGCTCCCCGTTACCAACGTATTTTGCTCAAACTCTCTGGCGAGGCCCTGGCAGGCAAAAATGATATGGGGATTGATTCAGGCGTATTAGACAACATGAGTCTTGCGATTGCGCACTTAGTAGGATTGGGTGTGCAAGTGGGTATCGTGGTCGGTGGTGGCAACTTGTATCGCGGCGCTGCGCTACAAAAACAAGGCTTGGTGGGCCGTGTCACAGGCGACCAAATGGGTATGCTTGCGACTGTGATGAATGGCTTGGCGATGCGTGACGCTCTAGAGCGCCGTAATATCAAATGCCGTTTGATGTCAGCCTTGCCAATTGGCGAAGTGACTGAAAACTACAGCAGCCGCAACGCCATTCGCTATTTACAAAACAATGAAGTGTGCGTGTTTGTCGCAGGTACCGGCAATCCATTTTTTACTACGGATACCGCAGCGTGTTTACGTGGCATCGAGATTGAAGCCAATTTAATCCTAAAAGCGACCAAAGTCGATGGCGTATACAACAAAGACCCAAATAACCATGATGATGCCGTCAAATACGACGAACTCACCTTTGACCAAGTGCTGGATCAAAAGTTAGGTGTGATGGATTTGACTGCGATTGCCTTGCTGCGTGAGCATAACGTACCGCTGCAAGTATTTGATATGGCAAAACCCAACGCGCTACTTCATGTGGTGATGGGCGAGTCAGAAGGCACCAAAGTTATCAATCACTAATTTCTAAATTTGACATACAGAGTTTTAAAAGGACACAACATGATTAACGATATTAAAAAACAAGGCGAAGACAAAATGAAAAAGGCGATTGAAGCCTTAGAAAATGCCTTTGGTAAATTACGTACGGGCCGCGCCCATCCTGGTATTTTGCAGGGTGTGATGGTGTCTTACTATGGTTCTGAGATGCCACTTAATCAAGTGGCGAGTATCAACGTTGAAGACTCGCGTACCCTGTTAGTGCAGCCTTTTGACCGTAGCATGGTGCAGGCAGTGGACAAAGCAATTCGTGAATCAGATTTGGGTCTTAACCCAATGAGCGCAGAAGTGATTCGAGTGCCACTACCCGCATTGACGGAAGAAACCCGTAAAGATATGCAAAAGTTGGCACGTCATGAAGCCGAAGAGCGTCGTGTATCTGTGCGTAATGCCCGCCGTGATGCAAACAACGCCTTAAAAGCCTTGGTAAAAGACAAGCAAATCTCAGAAGACGATGAACGCCGCGCCAATGACGACATCCAAAAAATGACTGATAAATACATTGATAGCATTGATAAAATGCTCTCGAGCAAAGAAGCAGAGTTAATGGCCGTTTAATCGTTATTTATCCAATAAAAGAACCAATTCATAAGAAGTAGGTCATGGTTGAGTCAAAGGCAGCAATGCCACAACATATTGCCATCATTATGGATGGCAATAACCGCTATGCCAAAGCACATGGGCTACCAACCGGTGGTGGGCATATTGCCGGCAAAGATAATTTAGACCCTTTGGTTGAGCATTGTATGGATATTGGTATACGTGCGTTGACGGTGTTTGCTTTTTCTAGCGAAAATTGGCAGCGCCCAGCCAATGAAGTAGCGTTATTGATGAAGCTGCTTGAGCAAACCGTCCATGACCAATTACCGCGGATGCTGCGTCATCAAATTTCTTTGCGCTTTATCGGCGATAGAGGTGCCTTGACGCCGCATTTACGCGCGATTATGCAAGATGCAGAAGAGCAAACTGCCCATTTTACTAAAATGAGTTTAGTGATTGCCATCAGCTACGGCGGTCAGTGGGACATCGTCAATGCCTGCCGCCAAGTTGCCAAGCAAGTGGCACAAGGCGCGCTTACTGCCGATGCCATTACCCAAGATGATTTTGCACGCCACCTGTCGTTATCGGATTTACCAGCCGTTGATATGTTAATCCGTACAGGGGGCGATTACCGCATTTCTAATTTTTTACTGTGGCAATGTGCGTATGCTGAGTTATTTTTTACCGAAACGCTTTGGCCAGATTTCAAGGCGGCTGAATTAGACCAAATGATTGATATTTTCATGGGTCGTGAGCGTCGATTTGGTAAGACCAGCGAGCAATTATTAGGTTTGAGCTTTTAGTTAATCAATAGGAATTGTCATGTGGGAACGCATTAGAACCGCCATTATTTTGTTAGTGATTGTTGGCGTTGCGATGTTTGCTACCCGCGAGCCTATTTTGATGTTGCCGCTATTGTTAATCGGTGCAGGCTTTGGGGCTTTTGAGTGGTCAAAGCTCATGCCGTCACTTGAACAAAATCCCGGCAGTTATGTACCGCCTACCACCCAAATTCCCACCAAACCTGCCAAACCAATCGATTATAGCTATACCCTTGTGATGCTAGGGATTGTCAGTGTGTTATTGGTACTAGCAAAGCTAACTGGCAGTATAGCCTGTTGGGTGTTTTTTTGGCTGGTTGCGGCGCTGATTTGGTTGGTAGCGATTGGCTGGATTCGCCGTTATCCCAATAATACTCAAGCTTGGTATGGTAAGCATTTATACGTCATCGGTATGATTATACTGTCATCCGCCATTACGGCGATGTATTATCTGTGGTCACTTTCAGCTTGGTGGCTGTTATATGTGTTTGTATTGGTGTGGTGCGCGGATAGCGGTGCTTACTTTGTCGGACGAAAACTTGGTAGACGCAAAATGTCCCCGCACGTCTCACCCAATAAAAGTGTGGAAGGCTTATTAGGCGGACTTGCCACGGGTACGCTAGTGGTGATTGGTGTATCCTTTGGGTTGTTAAACGATTGGTCGATGATGGCTATTGGGTTGTTTTTGCTGTTATCGTTGCTCACTATCATCATGTCCGTGTTCGGTGATTTGTTTGAAAGTATGCTAAAGCGCCATGCTGGTGTGAAAGATGCCGGGGCATTGTTGCCAGGGCATGGGGGTATTCTTGATCGTATTGATTCGCAGCTTTCAGCCGTGCCAATTTTCGCGTTGGGGTTTTGGGCGATGAAATTTTACGGATTAATTTAATGCTACATTGGGTTTGGCTTTCACAAATTTTCACATCTGCTTCATATTAATCTGTTTAATACCCATCTAGCCCATATCAATTTATTCAATCTGCTAATAAATACAAGCTTGTTTTTCATTCAATCTTTTTTGCGCAACTGCTTGTTGATTGATGCTTAAAAATCTTCTCGCATGTTAATATGCTTACCACAGTGGCAATTTGCCGCTGTAAATGTAAAATGTTAGGTTTAACTGCTGTCTGCCCGCAACTTACTAGGTC
Organism: Moraxella sp. CTOTU48841; assembly: GCF_032061225.1. Taxonomy (NCBI): domain Bacteria; kingdom Pseudomonadati; phylum Pseudomonadota; class Gammaproteobacteria; order Moraxellales; family Moraxellaceae; genus Moraxella; species Moraxella sp. CTOTU48841. The sequence continues at coordinate 235,571 of NZ_DAMBFQ010000001.1, read as the reverse complement.
ATTGTAATGCTATCTTCAACTCACACTATACCGCAAAAAAACATTGCTATTATGGGCGCAACAGGCTCTATCGGCGATAGTACGCTATCGGTCGTCAGTCAGCATCCTGATTTGTATAACGTGGTCGGGGTGACAGGGTTTTCGCGGCTGGATAAACTGTTGAGCATTTGCCAGCAATTTGAGCCAACTTATGTTTGTGTTGCTAAAGAAAAGGAAACAGCGTTTGCGCAGATGCTTAGCGAGGCTCAGCTAAGCTGCAAGATTTTGATTGGTGAACAAGGTCTGGTTGAGCTTGCCACGCTAGCAGAAGTGGACATGGTGGTTGCGGCTATCGTCGGCGCTGCAGGCTTGCAATCAACGCTGGCAGCGGCTAACGCGGGTAAAACTATTTTGCTTGCCAATAAAGAAGCGTTAGTGATGGCAGGTGAGCTGATGATTAAAGCCGTCAAGCAGTCAAATGCCAAATTGCTGCCAATTGATAGCGAGCACAATGCCATTTTTCAATGTTTGCCTACCGCGGTGCAACAACAGCGCAATGCTATTCATTACGATAACCATGGTATTAAAAAGCTTTGGTTAACGGCATCAGGCGGGCCATTTTTACACAAAACACTCGATGATATGAAACGCGCCAGCGTTGCAGAAGCTGTCAAGCACCCGAACTGGTCCATGGGGCAAAAAATATCGGTAGATAGTGCTACTATGATGAATAAAGGCTTGGAGCTGATTGAAGCAAGTTTTTTATTTGATATGCCGGTCTCTGAGATTGAAGTGGTCATTCATCCGCAAAGCATCGTGCACTCTATGGTTGAATACAACGATGGTAGTTTTTTAGCGCAGCTTGGCAGTCCCGATATGCGTACCCCCATTGCCCATGCTATGGCATACCCCAATCGTATCAGCAGTGGGGTGCAGCGATTAGATATTTTTAAGTTAAGTAATTTAAATTTTGTCCGACCTGATTTAGCAAAGTTTAAATGCCTAGGGTTAGCCTATCAAGCCATGCAACAAGGCAGCTATGCGTGTATCGCATTAAATGCCAGTAATGAGATAGCCGTTCAAGCGTTTTTGGATGGCGACATCCGTTTAACCGATATTGCCGATATCAATGAAAAAGTACTATTGCAAGCCGAAAAACAGCCGATTGGGTCATTGCAAGCGATTTTGGCGGTCGATAAAATAAGCCGCGAACAAGCACACCAATGTATTGCCGATTTAAACGCTTAAATAATGCTTAAAAAAGCTTAAAAATAGTTGGCAACACTGGTTGATAATCGTTAAAAATGGCTACATAACTTATTAAGATACCGATAGTTAAATTATTTTTAGCCTGTGATTTTGTCAAAAGGATAGCCATGAATTTCATCTTGACCGTTTTAGCTGCGATTGTGGTACTAGGACCTTTGGTTGCGCTACATGAGTGGGGGCATTATATTGTTGCTCGGCTATGCGGTGTCAAGGTATTGACCTATTCAATTGGGTTTGGTCCGAAGCTGCTAAGCTGGACCAGTAAAAAAACGGGGATTAATTATGCTGTCTCTGCAATTCCGCTTGGCGGCTATGTCAAAATGCTCGATGAGCGAGAAGGCAAAGTCAATCCAGCTGAACGTCATTTAGCCTTTAATACCCAACAACCTTGGAAAAAAATCGCCATCGTCGCAGCAGGTCCGGTGATGAACTTATTGATTGCGATTTTTTTATATTGGCTGTTATTTATCACGCCAACCCAAGTATTGGCGACCAAAGTTGGCAGTATTTTGCCCAATTCACCCGTCAGTCAAACCAGTCTGACAGTCGGTGACGAAATTGTTGCGGTTGATAATAAACCCATCCAAAGTTGGCAGGATATTAACTATGCGTTAGCCGATCGCATGGGCGAGTCGGGACAAGTTAATTTAACGGTGAATGGCGCGCAAGGTCAAACCAATGTTGCCGTGCCGATACAGCGCTTTATGAAAGTAGAAGTGGGTAAAGCAACCAACCCCATTGATAGTCTAGGTGCGATTCCGTGGCAACCAAAAATTCCGGCGGTGGTCGGTGAAATTGTCCCAAATAGCGCTGCCGCCCGTCAAGGTCTGCAAGTCGGTGATACCATCACCCGTGTCAACGGTCAACCGGTGAGCGATTGGCTGGCGTTTTCGCAAGTTGTCAAATCAAGCCCCGAGCAGTTATTAACCCTTGAAGTACAGCGCCAAGGCAAAATCATCCCCTTAAAAGTCATGCCACAAGCAAAAAAAGATACCATGGGCAATCGATTTGGACAAATTGGCGCAGCGGCAGCGGCATCTAAGGTTACGCCGCCCCCTGAGTATATAAAAACCATTCAATATACGCCCATCCAAGCGGTCGAAAAATCCGTGCATCAAACTGTCGATTTAAGTGCCATGACCCTCAAATCAATGGGTAAAATGTTGACAGGCACCATTGGGGTTGAAAACCTATCAGGTCCCATTACCATTGCCAAAGTCGCCAATCAAAGTTTTAGCATTGGTTGGGAAGCGGTATTGTCGTTTATGGCGATTATCAGTTTAAGCCTTGCTGTGCTCAATTTATTACCCGTACCGGTGCTTGATGGCGGTCATATTGTCATGTATGCCTATGAGGCTATTTTTGGTAAACCCATGCCCGAAAAGATACAAATGATGGGAATGAATATTGGTTTAGTTTTGCTTGCAGGTTTCATGCTGTTGGCGATTGGTAACGATATCTCACGGTTGTTTTAACCGACCCAAATTTGGCTAAAATATTGATTTGTAGTTTTGTTTTTTCGCTAGACTTTACGCAAAATTTAGCTTACCTTATGCCAGTAAAATTTATTTACGGATCTCTTGTACTTTGATAATACAAGTTACCCATCAAAGACAAACTATTACTAGAAGTTTAATCAAGTCACCCTTTTTGATAGCATTTGTCATTTTTAGCTAACTAAATTTAGATTACCCAAACTTAGATACAAACCTAGATAAAGACCTTTGGATAACTAATTTTGGATACCTAAAAGTGACAGGTTTCATGCATTATCTTTGGGCAGTCGTCAATTCGGAAACAAGTTATATGCGAAATTCAGCGTTATTTTTGGTTGCACCGTTAGCACTCGTTACCTCGTATGCACAAGCGGCAAATTTTACCGTGAGCGATATTCAATTTAATGGATTGACACGGGTATCCGCTGATAACCTCTATCCCGTGCTTGCTGTCAATACCGGTGAAGTAGCAAACGATACCAATATCGCAGCTAGTATCAAAGCCCTCTATGAAACTGGCAATTTCTCAGACGTTAAAGCATCCCAATCAGGCAATAAGTTGGTATTTGACGTTGTAGAGCGCCCAATTATCGCAAATGTCACTTATGACGGTAATAAACTCATTCCAAAAGAAGCATTGACCGAAGGCCTAAAACGTATTGGCATTGTAGAAGGCAATGTGTTAAAACAGGCGACGGTTGAGCAAGTCCAAAATGAGCTAAAACAGCAATACAATCAGCAAGGTTATTATAATAGCGAAGTTAAGGTGACCCAAACGCCCTTAGACAATAACCGCGTTGCCCTTAAATTTAATTTTGTTGAAGGTAAAGCGGCGCGTGTTGTCGATATCAAGGTGATTGGTAACAAACATTTTAGCGACAAAGAAATCAGACAGGCGATGAGCATCAAAGAAAGCTCATGGGTCAATGTGATTAGCAAATCTGACCGCTATGCCAAAGAAAAGCTTGCGGCAAGTTTAGAAAATGTCACTGCCATGTACCAAAATGCGGGCTTCGTCAAATTCACCATCAATGATGCCACCATTAATTTAAGTCCAGAAAAAGACAAAGTGTTTATTGAGCTCAATCTTACCGAAGGTGAACAATATAAATTTGGCAATGTCAACTTTATGGGTACGCCCAACTACGACACCGACAAGCTTCGTAAGCAGGTGGCATTTAAGCCAGGTGAGCGTTATTCACAACGTCAAATGACGACAACCTTACAAAATCTTGGCACATTATATGGTAACGATGGCTACTATTTTGCCCAAATCCGCCCAGTGCCGCGTATCAATGAAGACACTCGCACCGTAGATGTCGATTTCTTTATTGATCCTGTGCGTCCTGTATATGTGCGCCGTATCAATTTTACCGGTAACAATAAAACCGCAGATGAAGTATTGCGCCGAGAAATGCGCCAAATGGAAGGTACATTAGCCGCCAATGAAAAAATTGATTTGTCGCGCACGCGTTTGATGCGTACAGGCTTCTTCAAAACTGTCAACATGGATGTCAAACCTGTCCCTAACACCCCCGATCAGGTAGATATCAATGTCGCAGTAGAGGAGCAACCATCAGGTACCAGTACCATTGCGGCTGGTTATTCACAAAGTGGCGGTATCACTTTCCAAGCAGGTTTAAGTCAATCTAACTTTTTGGGTACAGGTAATCAGGTCAATATTTCGTTATCGCGTTCTGAGACGTTAGATAGTTATAATTTGGGCTATACCAACCCGTACTTTACCCCAGATGGGATATCGCAAAGTGCCAGTATCTATGCACGCAAAACCAAATATGACAGCAAAAACATTTCAAACTACGTAACAGATTCGTATGGCGGCACGTTAGGTTTTAGCTATCCGATTGATGAAAATAAGAGTTTAAGTGCCGGTCTCACACTTGATAGTACCAAAATCAAAGCAGGCGCTTTGTTAGCGGTATCAAACTATCAGTACTTAAAAGACGAGGGTAATCTGCAAGTAGGTTCAGACTCTGATGGCAATGAGTCATTTGAATCAGACCCATTTAATACCGCGAGCCTAAATTTAGGCTGGAATATGAACACGCTTGACCGTGGACGTTTTCCAACCAAAGGTATGTCACATAACGTCAATTTAGAACTGGCCTTTGGCGATGCCACTTACCAAAAACTGGTCTATCAAGGCAACTACTATCGCCCATTCCTAAAAAATACCGTACTACGCGGTTATACCAAGTTAGGATATGGTAACGATTTACCTTTCTGGGAAAACTTCTTCGCAGGGGGTTATGGCTCAGTGCGTGGTTATGAGAATGCCACTTTAGGTCCTACCAGTAATCGTTATTACCCAGTGAAGAATAATAATGGGGTCGATAATTACCCAGAAGAGATTGGCGGTAATGCACTCGCGCAAGTAGGTACTGAATTAATTTTGCCGATGCCGTTTAAAGGCGATTGGGCAGACCAAATCCGTCCCGTGTTATTTGTTGAAGGGGCACAAGTATTTGACACCACCAATAAATATGACCAAAAAGTCACAGTGGGTGACAATACCGTATCGCTATTAAATGAAAAAGACAATGACATGCGTTTTAGCGCGGGTGCTGGTTTCACTTGGATTACCCCAATTGGTCCAATCTCATTAAGCTATGCCGTTCCGCTCAATGATAAAGATAAAGATAAAGTCGACAATGTACAGTTCGAAATTGGACGTACATTCTAAAAGGTCTATGTATATGAAAATAATGACTCAGTTAGCCACAGCAAGCATTTTGAGTGTATTGGCAATGCCAGTATTTGCCAATACCGTTGCGGTTTGGAATTCCCAAGTTGCCATCAATAATACTAACATCGCCAAAACCAAAATTGGCGTGGTGCAAGCGGCTGTCAAACCAAAGCAGCAGCAGCTTGACAGCTATAAAGCGACCATTGAGCGTTTGCAAAAACAATATGCCACGCAAAACGCTCAGATGACCCAAGCACAAAAGGATGATTTGCGTAAGCAAATTCAAACCAACCTACAAAACTATGAACAGGTTGCCGGTCAAATCCAGTCCATCATTGATGCTAATGAGGCAGAAGTGATGCAGCGAATTGCCCCCAAAATCCAAGCCATTAAAGAAAATATTGTGCGTCAAAAAAATATTGATGTGCTCATTGATAATCGTGATAGAACCGTTAGTTATGTCAAACCTGAATGGGACGTAACGGCAGATTTTACTAAAGCGATTAACGATCAAGTAAAATAATATTTTTTAAGCTCAGAGGTTTTAGCAAAAACGCAATATTCGACTATTGCGTTTTTTATTTTCTGTGTAAAATTAAGGCAAATTTTAAGCAAACGATTGGAGTAATCAAATGGCGTTCACCATCGCACAAATTTTGGATTTTTTAGCTAGTGACGTCATTGACCAAGGGGAGGCGCAAACGAGCCAAAATTTGCAGAAACAAATTTCCAAAATCGCCGCCCTTGAGGATGCCATCGACACCGATATCACGTTTATCGCCAATCCTTTATTTGAATCAAAATTGCAAACCACGCGCGCTGGCGCCGTGCTAGTCCCCGCATCTTTGCAGGAAAAATGCCCAAGCCATAGCGTTGTCATCGTGGTCAAATCACCTTATGCCGCGTATGCCAAACTGACCGCATTGTTTGAACCCACCCAAGCGTATCATCAGACAGTCAATCTTAATTTATCGGACAGTTTGATTCACCCGACAGCCATTTTGGGTAACAATCTGCAATTGGGCGACAATGTGCGTATTGGGGCGTATAGTCAAATCGGCGATAACTGCGTCATTGGTGATGGCGTCAAGATTGATGCCCAAGTCAATATTCAGCCCAATGTCGTGATTGGCGAAGGTAGCTTAATTGCGCCGCACGTGTACATCGGGCATGATTGTGTACTGGGTAAACATGTCAGCTTGCACAGTCATGCCAGCATTGGCAATGACGGCTTTGGCTTTGCCCCTAAGGGCAGTACAGATGAAGCAGGTTGGCAAAAAATTCACCAATTGGGGCGAGTGATACTGGGCGATCATGTCAGCGTAGGCAGCCATACCTGTATCGATCGCGGCGCGCTGAATGATACGATTATCGGTAATCATGTAATTATCGATAATTTGGTGCAAATTGCCCATAATGTAAAAATTGGTGCTGGCACGGCGATTGCAGCGTGTGTAGGGATTGCTGGCAGCACAGAAATTGGTAAACGCTGCATGATTGGTGGCGCATCAGGTTTTGCAGGTCATATCAAAGTTTGTGATGATGTCACGATTACTGGCATGACGATGGTAACCAAATCGATTCACCAACCGGGTGTATATTCTTCAGGCATGCCAGTGATGCCCAATAGCTTATGGAAAAGAGCGTATATTAATTTTAAGCAACTTGGCAAACCAAAAAGTTAATCGTTACCTTTATCCATCAAATAATTTGAGAAAACAACTGTAAACTCAGTATTAAAACCGTTACAATGGTTGTTTTTCACAAATCTATTTTTTTGATAAAGATGATTTAAAAGTATAAAGGATATATCCATGGATTTTGATAAGTTGATTGATGAAGACATCGCTGGCCTTGCACAGATTGGGGTGACATTACCTCTCAATGCCGTTGTATTACGTGATTATCTGCCTCACCGTTATCCTTTTATGCTATTAGACAGAGTTACTGCGGTAAAACCGAACGAGTGGATTACCGGTCTTAAAAACATCACCATTAATGAGCCTTTTTTTAACGGTCATTTCCCTGAAGAGCCTATCATGCCAGGCGTGTTAATGATTGAAGCCATGGCGCAGGTAGCGGGTGTACTGGGTTTTATCAGCAAAAATGTCAAACCAAGAGATGGTTATATTTATCTGTTTGCTGGGGTCGATAAAGTGCGTTTTAAACGTCAAGTCATCCCCGGTGATCAGCTCATTTTACGTGCCGAAAAGACCATGGAGCGTCACAGTATCTATAAATTTAGTTGTACAGCGTGCGTGGGCGATGAGTTGGCAGCCAGTGCAGAAATCACCATTGCAGAGCAGCGTACCCAATATTACCAGTCATGACTTTTACATAACTTGAATAAGGCGCGTTTGAGTAAGCTATACCGATAAAATCTGTTTAAGTTAAGCAAAATCCTTGATAAAAATGGCATACTTTAGTAAAAATGCTATAATGTCGTTTTTATTTTAACCTGCTGTTTATAGTTAGCTTTGCCTATGGGTTCAGCTAAACCTGTATTTTTAATTCTTCTTGAATAGTGGGCTGGTATAAGGATTTTTCATGACGATTCACCCAACGGCGATTATTGATGCCACTGCAACGATACACCCGTCGGTCAAGATAGGGCCGTATTGCATTATTGGTGAACATGTCACAATTGGGGCGCAGACCGTGCTTCACCCCCATGTCGTCATTAGCAAGTTTACCCGTATCGGTGAGCGTAACCAGATTTTTCAATTCGCTAGCATTGGCGAAGACTGCCAAGATCTCAAATACCAAGGCGAGGAGACGTGGCTAGAAATTGGCGATGACAATCGCATTCGCGAAGCCTGTAGCATTCATCGCGGCACGGTACAAGATAAAGGCATTACACGCGTTGGTAGCCGTAATCTGTTTATGGTCAATACCCATATTGCGCATGATTGTGTAATTGGCAACGACAACATTGTGGCTAATAATGTGGGGATTGCAGGTCATGTCCGCATCGGTAACCATGTGATTGTCGGTGGTAATTCAGGTATTCACCAATTTTGTAGTATTGATGATTATAGTTTGATTGGTGGTGCGAGCTTGATTTTAAAAGATGTTGCGGCTTTTAACATGGTATCCGGCAACCCTGCCAAAAGCCATGGTCTTAATATCGAAGGCATGCGCCGTAAAGGTTGGTCAAAGCAGACTATTGATTATCTGCGCCAAGCTTATCGGGTGATTTTTCGTTCAGGACTGACCAAGGAAGAAGCCATTGTCGCGGTGAGCGAGCAGCTATTACCCCAAGAACCTTTGGTACAATTACTATTAGATTCCCTGATTCATAGCGAACGTGGCTTAGTCAGATAAGGTATTAAGACAAGATATTAAGAAAGGATAGCATTGCTATTTAGCGTATCAACAGCAGCTTATAAAAAGTAAAAAAGAGCCAAATTGGCTCTTTTTTTATGTGTTTTTTTATGTGGTTTTTAGGTCAAATACAAATCAGGTTTTGGTAAGTTTTGCTGCTGATAAAAAGTATCGACAAACGCATCAAACTTATCATCCTCAATGGACTGACGGATATCTGCCATCAAGCGCTGATAGTAACGCAAATTGTGTATGGTGCCCAACTGTGCCGATAGCATTTCATTGCATTTAAACAAATGATGCAAATAGGCGCGGCTAAAATTCTGACAAGTATAACAATCACATTCGCTATCAAGCGGACTTTGGTCAAAACGGTGCACCGCATTTTTAATTTTAACGGCGCCAAAAGTGGTGAAATAATGACCATTTCGTGCATTACGTGTTGGCATCACGCAATCAAACATATCAACACCGCGGCGTACCGCTTCCACGATATCTTCAGGCTTACCCACGCCCATTAAATAACGGGGCTTGTCGGCGGGCATATCATCGGGTAAGTAATCAAGCACCGCCATCATTTCTTCTTTTGGCTCACCGACTGACAGCCCACCAATGGCATAACCATCAAATCCAATAGCGAGCAACCCTTCTAAGGATTTTTCGCGAAGGTTGCGATACATACTGCCTTGGATAATACCAAACAAAGCATTCTTGTTACCCAGTTTTTCATGCTCATTTTTACAGCGCTCACCCCAACGCAGCGATAATTCAAGCGATGTATCCGCTTCGCTAGGGGTCGCAGGATAGGGCGTACACTCATCAAACTGCATGACGATGTCTGAGTTCAGTGAGTATTGAATTTGCATCGATATTTCAGGGGATAAAAACACCTTTGCACCATCAATCGGCGAGCGAAAATGCACACCTTCCTCGACGATTTTACGCATTGCGCCTAGACTAAAGACTTGGAAACCGCCCGAATCGGTCAAAATCGGTTTGTTCCAACCGATAAAGTCATGTAAGCCGCCAAATTTGTCAATGACATCGGTCGTTGGGCGCAGCCACAAATGAAAGGTATTGCCCAAGATGATTTCGGCGCCGATTTCGTGGATATCCCGCGGCAGCATGCCTTTGACGGTACCATAAGTACCGACAGGCATAAAGGCAGGGGTTTGCACATCGCCATGCGCTAAATGAACCGTACCACGGCGAGCACGGCTCTCGCCTACAGCGTTTTTATGTAAGGTAAATTGCATAATCTAAAGTGTCTGTAACAGGTTTTTTAAAAAGTTAAAATCATAAAAGGTTGAAATTATACCATTTTTTCCAACAACATCGCATCACCGTAACTAAAGAAACGATATTGTTGCTCGATGGCGTGCTGATAAGCCTGTTTGATAGGCTCACTGCCTGCAAACGCTGACACCAGCATCAATAGCGTGGATTTCGGCAAATGAAAATTGGTGATGAGCTTATCAATCACCCCGAACCTAAATGATGGATAAATAAAAATATCGGTGTCACCTGACCAAGCCGATAGCATCGGGTTTTCAAAACTGGCGGTTTTTTGAAACGCCGTTTCTAACACCCGTGTCACAGTGGTACCGACTGCAATCACTTGCCCGCCACGGGCTTTGGTTTGGTTAATCAAATCGGCAGTCGCTTGGGGCAACTCAGCATATTCTGAGTGCATTTTATGGCGCAAAATATCCTCTGTCTTGACAGGGGCAAATGTGCCTGCACCGACATGCAAGGTGACAAAGGCGCTATTGATGCCCTTGGACTTGAGTGCAGCCAATACGTTATCATCAAAATGCAAGCTTGCCGTCGGTGCGGCTACGCTGGCAAGTTTGGCTGGGTCATGGAATACCGTTTGATAGCGGGTTTCATCATTGTCATCGGCATGGCGCTCAAAATAGGGCGGAATCGGCAGTTCACCATAGTGCTCAAGCACAGGCAATATCGGCTGGTCAAACGCTAGTAAAAATAAATTTTCCTCACGCCCCATTACTGTGACATGAATGTTACCATCAGCAAGGCTCAACGTTTGCCCCTCTTTTGGGCTGCGGCTGGCGCGTACATGACACAAAGCGGTGTGCTTTTGGCTGCTAGTAGCATCATCGGGCAAAATACGTTCGACCAATACTTCGACCGCGCCGCCACTGGCTTTTTGCCCAAACAGCCTTGCTTTCATGACCTTGGTGTCATTAAACACCACCAAGTCACCACGATTTAACAACTCTGGCAAATCCACAAATTGTTGGTCTTTGGGTTGACCATGGGCAGGCAAATACAGCAATCGAGAGGCGGAGCGCACCGCTAACGGATAGCGGGCAATGAGTTCATCGGGTAGTTGATAATCAAAATCATCTAAAGTTAAAGGCATTTATTTACTCGTTGATAGCAGAATCTTTGGCAAGGTGGACATTGGCTTTAGGAAATGGGCGGATTTTATCGGCGTCTGACCAAGCTTTGACCCAGTCATCGGGTGGCATATTGATATCTTTATAATCCAATGCGCTGAGCACTTGCTCAGTCGGCAAAACCTTGCCTGTCACGATGTTAGTGATACCAGTGCGCAGCAGCGCAGAGCAAGTCGGCTGACCTTTGACCCACATACTTTGTTCAATATAAAACCAGCGCTCATCAACGGCTATCAGTCGGGTTTTGATGGTGACCTTATCAAATAAACGAACACGCTTACGATATTGAATGGTACTACCAGCGACCACCAGCCCCCAGCGATGCTTGAATAATTTTTTGGCAAGCCCGGAGCGAATGGCAAGATCGTTTCGCCCCAAATCAAATAGCGTAAAAATACGCCCATTGTTCATTTCAAAGAAATTGTCAATGTCGTTGATATTAGCGGTCAAGGTGATTTCGCTGGTATCGGTTAATTGAAGCGAATGACCTTGCTTTTGTTTAATCGCGCTTTTGATGGCATGGGTGCCAAGTCGTAAAAAAGGATACATGGTTGTTCTCAATCTAAATTTGTGCCACATTATAGGTAAATCGCGCTTGTTTAGCAAAATTTGTCACTATAATTAACCTACAAAAGGAAAGCAAATGACCATTCAATCACAGGTAGCAGCGCAACCCTTATCAGCGGAGGCTAAAAAGGTATTAGACTTTTGGTTGCAGGAAAATACTAAGCCATTTTGGTTTGCCAAAGATGAGGATTTTGATAAAACCGTAACGGCTAAATTTTTAGCCACACTTGAGCAAGCCAAACGAGGCGAGTTAGGGGATTGGCGAGCCAGTACAAAAGGGCGACTGGCAGAAATCATTGTATTGGACCAGTTTTCGCGCAATATTTTTCGAGATTCTTCACAGGCTTTTGCCCAAGATGGCATGGCGTTAGTATTGGCGCAAGAAATCGTCAAACAGCCAGATTTTGACAAGTTGAATCAAGACGAACGCAATTTTGCTTTAATGCCTTTTATGCATGCGGAATCGGCAAACATTCATCAGCAGGTGTTGCCATTGTTTAAAAAATACGCCAGTGACGATACATTAGCGTTTGAATATAAGCATCAAGTCATTATTGAAAGATTTGGGCGTTATCCGCACCGCAATGCGATTTTGGGTAGACAATCGAGTGATGAGGAAATTGCCTTTTTACAACAACCCAACTCATCATTTTAACTTTTACTAAGTTGTTGCTGGATCGCCCAATCAATATGTTCTTGTGTGTTTTCGCTTAGCATTGGGCGTTTTTGTTGCAATTTGTCAATAATTGCTTGGCTAAATGGTGCATTTCCCAAGGCTACCGCCACATTGCGCATAAAATTGTCGTAGCCCGTGCGGCGAATTGGCGAGCCTTCGGTTTTTGTCAAAAAATCCTGTGCATCCCACGCCCATAGCTCAAGTAGTGACACCTCATCTAAACGGTGACGGGGATTAAAATCTTCAATCGTCGCTAATCTAGCAAATTTATTCCAAGGACAAATCAACTGACAATCATCACAGCCAAAAATGCGATTGCCGATTTTGGGGCGAAGTTCTACAGGGATTTTGCCATCTAGTTCAATGGTTAAATACGAAATACACAGCCGTGCATCGACATCATAATGCCCGGTGGGTGTTTTGCGGATGGCATGGGTAGGGCACACATGAATACAAGCACGGCAACTGCCACAATGCGATGATATGGTTTCGATTTGTTTTTTATCCTCTGCCAAAGGCAAGCTGGTGAATAATTCCCCCAACACAAAAAATGACCCCGCTTGTGGATGAATCAGCAAGGTGTGTTTGCCTGTCCAGCCCAAACCTGCTTGCTCAGCCAACGCGCGCTCAAATATAGGCGCGGAATCGCTAAAGGGACGAAATACAAAGTCGTTGGCATATTGCGGATAATCGGTGGTTAGTTTGTCTTGAATCAGTCGGGCTAGGGTTTTTAGTAACCCTCGCATGGTTTTATGATAATCACGTCCTCGAGCATAGCGGGCAATAATCGCTGAGTTGGGGCGCTCGTTGTCTGGCACACTGCGTTTGGGCGGCGGCGTGACCAGATAATCTAAACGCACGCTAATGATACTTTGCGTCTTGTCAACTAACAGGGCAGGGTTAGCACGTTTATCATGATTGTCTTCAAAAAACAGCATATCGCCATGTTTACCTTGTGCTAGCCAGGTTTGCAAGGCATCAAGCTGTTTTACAAAGATGGGATTGGTGGGATGGACAAAGCCACAATCAGCAAACCCCAACGCCTTGGCTTGCGCCTTTATCCAGCCCTTGAGTGCATTGAGTTCGTTTGTAGTGTCCAACATGCCAACAACCAGATAAAATTAAAATGCTATTATAACAAAATAACCACCTATCATATCATTGGATCATCTTATGCAAAGTAATGCACAGACGGATAAAAATACTGTGATGCAAAACGCCATTGCCTTATATACCCCCAAACAAATTTATGACCTTGAAAAAAACTGGTTTAGCAAAAATGACAGTTTTGCCTTGATGCAACAAGCTGCATGGCAACTTGCACACATCATCAAGCAGGAAAGTAGCAATCAAAAAGGCAGTTACCTTCAAAAAAGCAGTCACCCTCAAAAATCGGTATTGGTAGTGGCAGGCGCGGGTAATAATGGCGGCGATGCTTGGTTGGTGGCGCATTATGTCAACCGGCTCTGTCCACATTGGTCAGTTACTGTAGTACAAGTCGCAGCGCCTAGCACCCTCGACAGCCAAACAGCAAAGCACCTGTACCAGTCAAACTGTGCAAATGCGCCAAAATATCTGACGTTGACGGCATTTTTACAGCCATTCTATGAGCTTGGTTTAAGCTATCATTATGATGTGGTGATTGATGGGTTATTGGGTATTGGGCTCGATGGCAAGCCTAGCGGTGATTATCAGACAATCATCAATTGGATTAATCAATACCGCAAGCAAGTTCACGCTTGTCAAGTCATCAGCATCGATGTACCCAGCGGACTTAATGCCGCTACGGGCGAAGTATATGATGATACTGCGATTAAGGCAGACAAGACACTTTGTTTAATTGGGCGAAAAGTCGGGCTGCATATGGGGGATAGTAAAGATTATGTTGGCACCGTTATCGATGTGCCTTTGCTCCCTATTGAGCAATCGGGTATCTTGTTACACACGAATCTACCTAATTTGCCACAACGTCAGCAGGTGAGCCATAAAGGTACGTATGGTCATGTACTCATCATCGGTGGCAATCGATTAGAGGATGGGCATGGCATGGCAGGGGCAGCGATATTGGCCGCCAGTGCAGCATTGAGCAGTGGTGCAGGCAAAGTCACCGTTGCTTGTCATCGTGATTTTCATTCATCTATTGTCACCGCTTTGCCCAATGCCATGACCGCGGATTTACACAATATCGCTAGCGTCATCGAGCTGATTAACACTGTGGATGTGGTTGCTATTGGCATGGGTCTGGGTAGGGATAAAGCAACGTTGGAGTTATTTAACCAGTATCTTACGGCCATCAAACAATCAGAGAAGTTATGTGTCATTGACGCTGATGGTTTATACCATTTGGCAGATTGGGCAGGCACGAGTGACGGTTTAAATGCTCCAATTCAACTACGATTGGGACAGTCAAACCAACGGTTTTACCTAACGCCGCATTCAGCGGAAGCAGGACGTTTGCTCAATCAACCCTATGCCGACATCGATCGAGACAAAATCAGCGCGATTCGGGCATTAGCTCACCACTATGGGGGCAATTGGCTTATCAAAGGGGCACAAACGGTTGTTCTTGAAGGTGCCAGTCTTGAAGGTGCCAGTCTTGAACGAGACTGTCTTGATATTTGTGGCTTGGGTAATGCCGGAATGGCAACGGCTGGGATGGGCGACTGCTTGGCAGGTCTGATGGCGAGCTTATTGGCGCAAGCAATTGGCGCACCCATGCTAACCTCCGTGCTCATACATGCCAAAGCGGGTGATACGTTGGCAGAAAAAATGGGTGAATATGCGCTGCAAGCCAATCACATGGCATCGGCAATCGGCGACATCATCCATCAAATCACGCAAGATTAAAATCACGGCAGGTTAAGCAGGTTCAATAGAAAAAAGGTGAGAATTCACTCACCTTTAACCTTTACATATCTTTAATCTTTACACGCCTTTAACCTTTGATTGAACGCTAAAGTTATATAGCATGCAAAATTATTTACAGTATTGGCTCACTGTTTGCGCGACTTGCTGACGGCGTAGCTCAATTTCACGACCATCTAGATATTTACGTTCACCTTTATTGTCCATCTCATAGACGCGTCCGCCTTGGTTTAAGTTGGCCAGGGTATTTTGTAAGGATTTACAGCGCTCCGCATCTTGCTGTTTTTTGAGTTGCTGATTTTGTGCTTCAAGTTCAGCAGCACGTTTTTGATCGGCGGTCAGCGTTGGTGATACACCTGAAGCAGCACCTGTGCTATTGCCAGCGGTTGCAGGTGCACGACTACTAGGTCCAAGTTCACGGGTATTAATCACTTGCACTTGTCGCAAATTAACACCATTGGTCGGGGCATATTGGCTATAATGCGGTACACCATTTTTGTCAGTCCACTTGTAGTAAGTGGCTGCATTTGAACTCGCCATAACGAATGGTGATAACATGAGTGATAACAAAAACAGTGGCTTTAACATTGTTTTTCCTATGCAAGAAACTAGAAAGTTATGCGATAGCCTATCACAGCTTGATAGCTTTTAGCAGTAAATTTCGACAAGATAATCGTTTAATTTCCTAAATGTAATTTTCTAAAAACGACTGGCTCAATCAGCCCGAGATTTTAAAGTTTATCAAGCCCTAAAACCAAGCCTCAAACGATTCATTTACCTATAACTAAAAGTTATAAATTCTAGTAGCTTTTTTTTATTGACAAGTGTTAAAAAAACTCACATCATAAGTCCTCTACTGGTCGTTAGTAACAATTATCGTTGGTTACTAATTGGTAAAATCTAAGCTGATTGGCGCTATCCGCTGATTAGGCTCTACAATTGGATGAGAGCATTTTTTACCGTTGTTGTTGTTTATGAATCTAAACAAAAGAATCTAACAACCCTGACTTATCGGTCAACAAAGACAAAAAGTAGCCATCAATTTACTCATTACGTAATTTTCGTGATGCTTTCTTTTTTGGTTATCATGCTTTTTGCCCTCGTCTGATTTGTTCACTGTTACCTTATGGCAGTGTTGAAGATTCTTGCTAATCATTTAGCAATTTTTATCTAAAACAACTTCCCAGTATCATTTTTGAAGACGACCATAAAAGGTGATGACAGTGACTCAAACTACCCAAGCTCCCAATATGACGGGAGAAAACCAAACGGCTCACGCTGCACCCAATTTTGACAAAAAAACCGCCAAAGCCTCAGCAGGTGAACCTGTGATGATGTCTGGTGCAGAAATGCTGGTGCAAGCGCTAATTGACGAAGGTGTTGAATACATTTTTGGCTATCCAGGCGGCGCCGTGCTGCATATTTATGATGCTTTGTTCAAACAAGATAGCATTGAGCACATCCTCGTGCGTCACGAACAAGCAGCGGGTCATATGGCAGATGCTTATTCCCGTGTCACAGGTCAAACCGGGGTAGTATTGGCGACATCAGGTCCAGGCGCTACCAATACGGTTACCGCCATCGCTACCGCGTTTATGGATTCCATTCCGATGGTTATCATCTCAGGTCAGGTGCCTTCAAGCCTCATCGGTGATGATGCGTTCCAAGAAACTGATATGATTGGTGTGTCACGTCCTGTCGTCAAACACAGTTTTCAAGTACGTCATGCCAGTGAAATCCCAGAAATCGTTCGCAAAGCATTTTATATCGCAAGCTCTGGTCGCCCAGGTCCTGTGGTGATTGATGTACCCAAAGATAAAACTGCGCCTAACGAAAAATTCCCTTACCATTTCCCTGAGTCGGTCAGTATGCGTTCTTACCAACCATCGGTTCGCGGTCATTCAGGACAAATTCGTAAAGCCATCGAAACCTTAATTGCTGCTAAACGCCCTGTATTATATTCAGGGGGTGGCGTGATTGCGTCAAACGCAAGTGCAGAATTAACCGCATTAGCCCGTTTACTTAATTTACCGGTGACCAATACTTTGATGGGGCTAGGTGCTTATCCAGGATCGGATAAACAGTTTTTAGGTATGCTTGGGATGCATGGTACGTATGAAGCCAATATGACCATGCACAATTCAGATGTGATTTTGGCTGTGGGCGCGCGTTTTGATGACCGTGTGACCAACAATACGCAAAAATTCTGTCCAAACGCTAAAATTATCCATATTGATATCGACCCTGCATCAATCTCAAAAACCATCAACGCACACATCCCGATCGTCGGTGATGTAAAAAATGTGCTAGGTGATATGCTCGCCGTATTAACAGAAAATAACGCACAGCTTGACCAAGCCGCGTTAAATGATTGGTGGGCGCAAATCAATGAATGGCGTAAACGTCATGGTCTACGCTATGACAAAGACGACAGCAATGGCATGAAACCACAGCACGTTGTTGAGCGCTTATATGAGTTAACCCATGGTAAAGCTATCATCACATCTGATGTGGGTCAGCACCAAATGTTTGCCGCCCTATACTATAAATACGATGAGCCGCGTCAATGGTTAAACTCAGGTGGGTTAGGCACCATGGGGGTAGGATTACCTTATGCAATGGCAGCCAAACTTGCTAACCCAGAGCGTGATGTGGTCTGTATCACAGGTGAAGGCTCAATTCAGATGAATATCCAAGAGCTATCAACTTGCCTACAATATAACTTACCAGTGAAGATTTTAAATCTTAATAATGCCCAGTTGGGTATGGTCAAACAATGGCAAGACATGATTTATGAAGGTCGCCATTCGCACTCTTATATGGATTCATTGCCAGATTTTGTCAAACTTGCAGAAGCTTACGGTCATGTCGGTATCCAAATCACTGACCCAGCCAAACTTGATGAACAACTTGCTTATGCCTTATCACTCAAAGATCGATTGGTATTTATCGATGTACTCGTCGATAAAAACGAGCATGTTTATCCAATGCAATTAGCAGGTCAGTCAATGCGCGATATGTGGTTAGCCAAAGGGGAGCGTACCTAATGAAACATTTAATTTCTGTCTTAATGGAGAATGAATCAGGGTCACTGTCTCGTGTGGTTGGCTTATTTTCACAACGTGGCTACAACATCGAGACATTGAACGTTGCCCCAACTGATGACCCGACTTTATCGCGTTTGACCTTGACCACAGATACCGATCAAAATAAGATTGAGCAAGTGACCAAACAGTTGCACAAGCTGATTGAAATCGTTAAAGTAACCACGCTGACCGATAGTGTACATATTGAGCGCGAACTCATGCTGATCAAAGTACGTGCCACGGGTAGCAACCGCGAAGAAGTGAAGCGATGTGCGGATATTTTCCGTGCAAGTATTGTTGATATCACGCCCAATGTCTATACCATTCAAATTGTCGGTGACACCGCAAAATTGGACGGCTTTATCGAATTGATGGGACGTGAACGCATTTTAGAGGTGGTACGTTCTGGTGTTATTGGTATCGCTCGGGGTGAAAAAATCCTCAGCGTCTAAATTTACCAACCTTTTAATAGTAGTTGTTTTTTACACAAGGAAATAGTTATGAACATTTTTTATGATAAAGATTGTGATCTATCAATCATCCAAAGCAAAAAAGTTGCGATTATCGGCTATGGCTCACAAGGTCACGCGCACGCATTGAACCTAAAAGACAGCGGTGTTGATGTTACGGTAGGTCTTCGTAAAGATTCATCATCTTGGAAAAAAGCAGAAAACGCCGGCCTAAAAGTGGCTGAAGTAGAAGAAGCAGTTAAGCAAGCTGACTTAGTCATGATTTTGACCCCTGATGAATTCCAAAAACAACTATACAATGACGTGATTGAGCCAAACATCAAACAAGGTGCCACGCTTGCATTTGCCCATGGTTTCTCAATCCATTACAACCAAGTGGTACCACGCAAAGACCTAGACGTCATCATGATTGCGCCAAAAGCACCGGGTCATACTGTTCGTAACGAATTTGCCACAGGCGGCGGTATTCCTGACTTAATCGCCGTTTACCAAGATGCCTCTGGCCAAGCCAAACAAGTCGCGTTATCTTACGCGATGGGCGTCGGCGGCGGTCGTTCAGGTATCATCGAAACAACGTTCAAAGACGAAACTGAAACTGACCTATTTGGTGAGCAAGCAGTACTGTGTGGTGGTGCGGTTGAACTGGTCAAAATGGGCTTTGAAACCTTGGTTGAAGCAGGTTATGCCCCAGAAATGGCTTACTTTGAATGTCTACACGAATTAAAATTGATTGTAGACTTGATGTACCAAGGCGGTATTGCTGATATGAACTATTCAATCAGTAACAATGCAGAATACGGTGAATACGTGACAGGTCTAGAAGTTATTAATGACCAATCACGTGAAGCAATGCGTAATGCTCTAAAACGTATCCAATCAGGCGAATATGCAAAAATGTTTATCGCTGAAGGTATGTCAGGTTATCCATCAATGACAGCGCGCCGCCGTCAAACCGCTGAGCACGAAATCGAAAAAACAGGTGCCAAACTTCGCGGTATGATGCCTTGGATTACCTCAAGCAAAATCATCGACAAAGAGAAAAACTAGTTTTGCACCCAATTAGTTTTACCAATGGCATCATACCCAATTGGTAAAAACAATAAAATGACAATAACCCTGCGCTGTGTAAAGTTACATAGACAGGGTTTTTTAGTATAAAATAATGGGTATCGATATAAAGTTTATGAGATTTGTTTTGAATATAGCGTCTGTTTGGCAGTTGTCGACTGCAACTTTTTTACACACTTTTAGCGGTATGAGTGCTTTGCCTGCATTGGCAAATCCTTTGAATTACCTGATGGGGGATAGCTATACGTTAAATTGGCAAGCAATTTATCTGGTCGGTACCTTAATTGTCGCCCTACTGATTGCTTATGAATCCATAGTTTTGAAGAAAAACTTAGGAAAATTGCCGCAATCGACGTTATTTAGCGTGAGCTCCATATTAGAAACTGTGTGGCTTATGGTATCCGTGGTCGCCGTATATTATGGCGCATTTAGTAGCATTGCCAAAGTCGTGCCATTTGCCTATATTCTGTATAGCATATTTGGTTGGATTTACGGATTTTATCTACTCAAAGATCAGGCGGGCGATATTAAAGATGTCGATGACATGAGTATGCCCATCAAATATATGGACTATAGCCTATCATTTTCACTGGTGATTACGGTGACCAGCATTGCGATATTTATCAATATGTTGATGAACGGTGTTATCGCCTTTAATCTAGCTTAATAAAGTCAATTTAAATCCCTTTTTAATTGTAACTTTGTGGTAAAAAAATCAAAAAATAGTAGGTGAAACGCTAAAACTAGGCTATACTGTGATTATTCGCTAAAATACACTTAACAAACTTTTGGCGATGACAATTTATAACATACTGTATTTACCTAAGTAATTGCAAGCGTTATAGATAACATAGTTAATTTTTAATGTAGGATTTTTTATGTCAGATAAAGCTACTGGTACTGTAAAATGGTTCAATGAAAGCAAAGGTTTCGGCTTCATCGCTCAAGACAATGGCGGTCAAGACGTTTTTGCTCATTACAGTGCAATCCAAGGTTCAGGTTTTAAAACACTTAAAGAAGGTCAACGTGTGAGCTTCGTATTGAGCCAAGGTCAAAAAGGCCCACAAGCCGAACAAATCGAAGCACAATAATAATAACTACAAGCTTAATTGTTTGTTTATTAACTGCTTATCTTAATTAGCTTGCAATAAAGAAAAACAACCAGACGATAGGTTGTTTTTTTTTGCGCCTTTGTTTTGTGTTCCATATTCATATCAAACACGAGACATTGTATGTTGAATATTTAGTTAAAAAATTTCCCTAATTATTTTAGTTATGATATATTCGAAAAATTCAAGAATTTTTGATGTTTTCCAACCATTTTTTTATGACTTAAAATTCATAGGATTTTCTTGATTTGTTGGGTAAGTTATCGCAACATATATTATTAACGAAGATAATGGGTATTGTGAGTATTCACAGTATAACTATTCTTTTTAGCTTGCTAAGTTAGCTTACCAAGCTAGTTTAAGTTAAGAAGAATAGGATGTTCATTTTATCATGACTGGGGATACTTGGATTTATCCTCCTTTTTTAATTCATATAACAAACGAGGAACGTATGAAAGCATTAGTTGCTGTTAAACGTGTAGTGGACTATAACGTAAAAGTTCGTGTAAAAGCGGACAACACTGGTGTTGACTTAACCAATGTTAAAATGTCTGTAAACCCATTTGATGAGATTGCTGTGGAAGAAGCTGTACGCCTACAAGAAGCGGGCGTGGTCTCTGAAATTGTTGTTGTATCTATCGGACCAAAAGAAGCACAAGAACAAATCCGTGGCGCAATGGCACTGGGTGCAGATCGTGGTATTTTAGTTGAAACGACCGACACTGTGCGTCCCCTACAAGTCGCAAAAATTTTAAAAGCGATTGCACAAGCTGAAGCTGCTGACATCATTTTACTAGGCAAACAAGCGATTGATGATGACAACAACCAAACAGGTCAAATGCTAGCGGCATTACTAGATGTGGGTCAAGCAACCTTTGCATCACAAGTAAAAGTCGACGGTGGCAGTGTCAACGTAACACGTGAAATCGATGGTGGCTTACAAACCGTTCAGTTATCATTGCCTGCAGTCATCACCACTGATTTACGTTTAAATGAACCACGTTATGCCAAACTGCCTAACATCATGAAAGCGAAGAAAAAACCATTAGAAGAGAAAAAACCAGAAGATTATGGTGTTTCTACCGCTACTAACATTCAAATCGTAAAAGTAACGCCACCTGCAGAACGTAAAGCGGGTGTTAAAGTTAAATCGGTTGACGAGTTAGTCGATAAATTAAGAAACGAAGCTAAAGTTATCTAATCATTTAACTACCTTCAATTTAATTCGTCATTTAACGATAGCGATTATCAAATATTAAGGAAAATCTCATGGCAATTTTAGTATATGCAGAACATGATAATAAAGAGCTGAAAAAAGCAACACTCAACACCGTAACGGCAGCAAGCAAAATCGGTGGCGATATTGTTGTATTAGTTGCAGGTCTTGGCTGTGAAGCCGTGGCAGAACAAGCCGCTAAAGTAGCGGGTGTATCAAAAGTGCTTTGCGCAAGTAACGCTGCTTTTGAACATCAACTGGCTGAAAATGTTGCTAAACTCGTGGTATCGCTTGCAGGTGATTATAGCCATATCGTGGTACCAGCGACAACAACGGGTAAAAACTTCTTACCACGCGTTGCCGCTTTGTTAGACGTAAATATGCTAACTGATGTAACCGCTGTGATTGATGCAGAGACATTTGAACGTCCAATCTACGCAGGCAATGCCATTGCAACCGTTAAAGATACTGAAAGCAAAAAAGTCATCACGGTTCGTACCACCGCATTTGATGCAGCGGCAGCAGAAGGCGGCGCAGCTAGTATAGAGCAAGTAAGCGCAGGCGAAGATGCGGGTAAATCAAAATTTGTTGGTGAAGAGTTGGCAAAATCTGATCGTCCAGAATTAACTGCTGCAGAGATTGTTGTATCAGGTGGTCGTGCATTAGCCAGCGGTGAAAACTTCACCAAGTATATTGAACCACTCGCTGATAAGCTAGGAGCTGCGATGGGTGCATCACGTGCGGCAGTTGACGCAGGTTATGTGCCAAACGACCTACAAGTGGGTCAAACGGGTAAAATTGTCGCACCAAACCTATATATCGCCGCAGGTATCTCAGGTGCTATTCAGCATTTGGCAGGTATGAAAGATTCAAAAGTTATCGTTGCCATCAACAATGACCCAGAAGCGCCTATCTCTCAAGTGGCTGATTATTTCCTAGAAGGTGATATTTTTACAGTCTTGCCAGAACTAACTAGCAAATTGTAATTGCCGCTATCATAAGCTACTAAGCGATAAATATATAGGCGATAAATATAAAAAAACCTCATGCTTTTTGAGGTTTTTTTATTTGCTATTTACTCGTTAAGCAGTGACTTAATTATCGCTAAAAGTATATTGATTGTTGTATAGCGACTAGGTAATATAATAAAAATTATGGGATTTTATTGATAGTAAATTTTTTGGAAATAAATCGTGAAAATGGATTTAAAAAAATTCCGTACAGAAATGCAGCAGCGGCTTAGCGAGCAGCAACTAGACAATGTGAAAGTACGTCCCTTTATCTGTTCAGGGTCACCCCTTAATTGCAAAATCATGATGGTCGGCTACAATCCAGCTCGCGAAGTTAATTTAGACGTGTTTGATGCAAATATTTGGCATGATGACATAGGGTTTGATCGTGAATCGTTTGCTGAGCATTATGACATCGCTAGCTACAATGATGATTTACAGTGGAATCGCAACCATATATTTCAGCAAAATTTGATTGATGAAATCTCAAATCATCCTGTGATTGAAACTTACCTTTATAGTGTTATCACCCCCAAAAAGACTTTATTAAGCCCTCAGCATAAACACACGCATCTATTTGATTGGCTATATAGCATTTTAAAACCTGTCTTAGTCATTACCCAAAATATTGATGTAATTAAATATTTTGAGCGAGAAGCCAATAAAATTCTGGTGAGAAATACTTTTAATGCCATCACTTATCGCGATTTACACTGTGTGATTTTGCCCATCAGCCATTTATCCAAAAAATGGAATGACACCGAAATGTATCATCTGAAAGAAGAAATTGATGAGCTGTTTAATTTAATTACTGTTTAGAGAATAATGTTTAATTGATAAATTTATAAACCAATAATAAAAAAGCTTAACAGATGATGCTGTTAAGCTTTTATGGTTAAAGTCTATCGGTAAAGTTATAACTATAACCAACCTGCCTTTTTAAATCGATAGTAAAGCGTGAAACAAATGGTCAAAATAAATGCCAACAAAATATAGTAGGCATAATGCATTTTTAGCTCAGGCATATTGTCAAAGTTCATCCCATAAATCCCTGCTACGGCGGTCGGAACCGCGAGGATACCTGCCCAAGCGGCAAGTTTTCGTACCACCTCATTCTGACCCATATTGACCACTGCCATGTAAGTATCCATGGCAACACTAAGCATTTCGTTAAGTCCATTGACCGCATCGAGTGCACGCAGTAGATGGTCATTGACGTCGCGAAAATACGGTTTGGCTTGGCTAGGGAAACTTGGAATCAAATCAGTCTTTTTATGATTGATAAAAAAATTACAGATATCTTGTACGGGTAAGATGACAGCACGCATATGTACGAGTTGTGATTTTAATTCATACAAATTGCGCAGTGTGTGCTTGTTAAAGTTTTCAGAGAAAATTTCCCGTTCTTGCTCGCGCAAATAACGTCCTAATTTTTCAGTGATAGGTAAGTAGTTGTCGACGATAAAGTCTAGGATGGCGTGCAGCACAAAGATGGGTCCAAGGCGCAATTTTTCTGGTCGGCGATGACAAAAATCTCGCACACTTTCGTAGCTATGAGAGGCACCTTGACGAATAGTGATGATATATTGCTTGCCCATAAAGATAGCCGTAGTGCCATAACGAATGGTGTTTTCGGTCAATTTGGCGGTTCGTACCACCACGAACACACTATCATTACCATAGCTTTCAACTTTGGCGCGTTGATGTTCAGCAAAAGCATCTTCGATGGCAAGTTCGTGCAAGTCAAATGCCTCTTGAACTTCTCGAATGGTTTCAATACTTGGGTCGTGTAGTCCTACCCAAACAAATACATTGTTGTTGGATAATTCGCGGCGCACATCATCAAGCTCAATCTCGCCGATTTTTTCCCCAGATTTACGAGAATAAGCGAAGCAGTTGGCAATCTCATTTTTCCCTTTAAAGCGATCTTCGGTGATTTCAGCTTCAGGGTTGTACTCGGGGGGTGGTACATCGGTAGGTGCATAGACTTCGACAGTGCTATCATCGTCATAATCTTCGCCATAGATATAACTATCATCACCGTGCAAATCGAGTTCTTCATCAGCGATTTCATCATACATGACATCCGCATTGGCGAGGGTAAAAGCATCTGCAGACATATCATGTGGCGGATTAAGCGTTGAGGCTAACGGCAGAGTGACATGCTGGGTCGTCTGAGTGGGGTGCTCTAATAAATCGTCGCTGCGTTCAGATAAATTTTTGTTTTGGTGGGGTGGCGTCATAACCAAAAACCTCGCTATCACGATTTGAAAGAGTTATATCAGATCGAATAAATGTGTCCAGTCGTTATCAAAGTACTCAAAAGGTAGCAACCACAAAACAGCAAGTAAACATCAAAGTAGGCAAATGCGCCTGTGTTTTCTTGCTATTTTGTAATTCTCAGTGATTTTTAAACGAATAAAAAAAGAAGTCATGCATTGACAATGCAATCGTACCGCTAAAATTAGATTGATAATGATAACAGTGAAAAATGACAATCTCAAGATAATTATACGTGATAGCCCCCTAAAACCTAGTTGAATCTAGTTAACCATGGATTTAGCAACGGTCATTTTTTCACTATCGCCTTAGATAGCGTACTGCTGCAGCGTTTCTATATCTACTAACTCTAAAAGACTCTCATGACATGCGGCAAGCTTTAGCGGCGGCGCAACCCCCGCATCCAATGCTTCCACCCAGCGCAGGGCACACACGCACCAATAATCATTGGGCTGCAGCCCTGGAAAACCAAATTCGGGTAAAGGCGTCACCAAATCATTGCCCTTGGCAACAGAAAATTCTAAGAATTCTCGGGTCATTTTGGCGCAAACCGTGTGTAAGCCGACGTCACCAGCGCCGGTATGACAAAAACCATTTCGATAATAACCTGTTAATGGGTCAAAACAACAACTCGCTAGTGCGGTACCCAGTACATTAGTTTGGTTTAATTCAGCTTTTGGATGATAGGACATAGTGAGCTCTTTTTACGTTTTAATTGGGTTAGATGGAAGATTGGCTAAAGTTTAAAGATAGATGTTGGTAGTTTTTCTAAAGCAGTGCTTTGAGTTTTTTGCATAAAATCTCGCTGGTAAAATTGCTCCAGTGCCGCTTTGTTTGCCTCACTTACTGCCTTGTCAAACACCTCAGCTAAACGTAATTTTAAATACCCTAAGGCGATACCAAAAAATATTTGGCTTAACGCATCGCTTTGTGCATCGAGCTGTGGGGCATTGGGGAGTAAATTAGACAATAGACTGGTCGAGCGCTCAATAAATGGATGTGGGGTAGCACTTGATGGCTGAAAGCGCTCGGTGGCAAAGGCGCGAACAGTTTGATTGATAATACCGAAGCTCAGGCTTATTAAAGCGGCAGATTTTTCATCAGCGAAAATTTGCGGCATCAGATGCGCCAAAATCACACTGCTTTCTGTGATGAGTAATTGATTATTGGTGAGCAGGGCAGGTACTTGGCTAAAAGGGTTGACCGCTAATAATTCTTGTGGGTTTTCCCAAGGCATGACAAATATAAGCTCGGCATCAATTTGCTGGCGTAAACAGGCGATCATCACGAGACGGGCGAAAGGGGAGGTGGTTGAGACAAAGAGTTTCATGGGTGAATTGGATTTCCCTATAATGATTGCATGGGTGTAAGTTTTAATAAATAAGTTTCAATAAATAAGTTTCAATAAAATTTTATAGGAGTGTAGCATAAAAAATTGGGCAATAAAAAAATGCCTAAGCCCAATGAAGCTATGATACAATGAAAAGGAAAAGTGCCCTTATTTTATTCTTAGCATTTTATTTTTGTAAGTGCCCTTCTCATCGATTATTCTATGATTTTACATGGTAATTCATGGTCTATGTTTTCATATGGCCGCTTGTTGTCATGTCTAGTGATATATCATTTAATCATCCTTAGGATTTATTGTGTCAAATTTAGCATCAAATTCCACAAGTGTGGCAAATCAGTCTGCTTTTTATCTTAATACAAAAAATACTTGGCTATTACCCGATGGGGTTGTCGACTTACTATCGACCGAAGCGGTAAAGCAAGAAACCCTGCGTTATCAATTGACCCGTATTTTAATCAGCCACGGCTACGAATTTATTAGTCCGCCTATGATTGAATATACCGAAAGCTTGCTCGGCTATGCGTCTGAAGATGTTAAATTACAAACGTTTAAAATCATTGATCAGCTAACGGGTCGGCTCATGGGGGTGCGCGCAGATATCACCCCACAAATTGCGCGGATTGATGCGCGTCTACACAATAATCAAGACACTAGTAACCCATCAAAATCAATTTCCCGCTATTGTTATGCAGGGCATGTAATCTATACCATGCCAAAGGGCTTATTTGGTTCGCGCACCCCGCTACAGTTGGGCGCTGAGATTTTTGGTACCGATTCACTAGCCAGTGAAGTGGAGCTATTAGATGTGCTATTTACCTTGTTAGATAGCACAGATGTGATTGAGCGCTCGCATATTGATATTGGTCATGTGGCGATTTTTCAGCAGCTTTGCCAGCTTGCCAGTGTACCTGTATATCTGCAAGAAAAACTAATTGAGCTGTATGCCAATAAAGCGTTACCTGAGCTGAAACTTTTGACCAGCAAAATGAGCCAGTTTGGCGAGCTTGCCAACGATTTTTATGTGCTGGGCGAGGCAGGTAATGACTTGCAAAAACTGCGCGAACGGCTCTCAAATCAAGCCAAACACGATACTATCATTGCCAAAGCCTTGTCTGATTTGACTTATTTGGTGAGCTATCTTGAAAACCACTGGGATGCCAATGTCAGTGTCGATGTCACAGGATTGGGATATCACTATCATACAGGCGTTGTCTTTAATGTGTACGTGGCAGATGAGTCATTGCCGCTGATTCGTGGTGGTCGTTTTAGCAATCATTTTCATCATGAAGTTGATAATACCGATGCCGTGCGTTCGGGGGTTGGGTTTAGCTGCGAGCTAAACCGTTGGCAAAATCATATCCAAGTACATGAGCAGCCTTTTACCGTGGTGCCTTATAGCCATGTACAAACTATTTTACATGTACCCAATCATCCTGATGCGCCAGCGCTCAAACAAGCGATCGACTCACTACGCCAAGAAGGGCATCGGGTGATGATTGCGCTGGATGAGACCGATGAACCTGAGCAAACCACCCATCGCTTGCAAGTAGCGAATGGGGTTTGGTACTTAGAGCATTTGGCAGAAAATTAATTTTTAAGCTGTTGTAAACTTGTTTTTAGCAATTACTTTGATAAAAGGTGACTTATCATGAAACATACGGGAAAAAACGTCGTTGTCCTTGGTAGCCAGTGGGGCGATGAGGGTAAAGGCAAAATCGTTGACTTATTGACTGAAAAAGCCAGTGCTGTGGCGCGCTATCAAGGCGGTCATAATGCCGGTCATACTTTAGTCGTTGGCGGTAAAAAAACCGTATTACATTTGATTCCATCAGGTATTCTACGTGAAGGGGTTACTTGCTACATCGGTAATGGCGTGGTGCTAGCCCCAGACGCGCTATTAAAAGAAATGCAATCACTGGTTGAAGCAGGCGTGCCTGTGCGTGAGCGCCTCCGTATTTCGCCCAACTGCCCACTGATCATGCCACAGCATGTAGCGCTTGACCAAGCCCGTGAAATCAAACGCGGCAGCAACAAAATTGGCACGACCGGTCGTGGTATCGGCCCTGCCTACGAAGATAAAGTAGCGCGCCGTGCGTTGCGTTTTGCTGACTTGTTGCGAGCTGACTTCGCCGATAAGCTAAAAACTAACCTTGAGTACCATAACTTTGCCTTGACCCAATACTATGGGGTGGACGCAGTTGATTTTGATGCGACCTTAAAGTTGGCAGAAGAGTGGCGTGATGCGCTAAAAGACTTGGTGGCTGATGTGACGGGCGAGCTTGACAAGCTATGCAAAGAAGGCAAAAACTTAATGTTTGAAGGTGCGCAAGGTACCTTGCTTGACGTTGACCACGGCACTTATCCCTTCGTTACCAGCTCAAACACCACCGCTGGCGGCGTGGCAACGGGTACGGGTCTTGGACCCTTGTACTTTGACTATGTATTGGGGATCACCAAAGCTTACACCACGCGCGTGGGCGCTGGTCCTTTCCCAACTGAGCTATTTGACGATATCGGTGAGCACATTGGTACCGTGGGTCAAGAGTTTGGTGCTACCACGGGTCGTGCCCGTCGTTGTGGTTGGTTTGATGCAGCGATTCTACGCCGTGCTGTGGTACTAAACTCACTATCTGGTATCTGCTTGACCAAGCTTGATGTGTTAGATGACCTTGATCAGCTCAATATCTGCACGGGTTATGAGTTGCCAAGTGGTGAAGTTTGCGGCTCTAGCGATGCGGAGTTTTACGAGAATGTCAAACCCATCTACGAAACATTGCCGGGCTGGAAAACGAGCACTGTGGGTGTGACAGAGTATGACAAGCTACCTGAAAATGCCAAAGCTTATATCAAACGCATTGAGCAGCTTATCGAGTGTCCCGTTGACATTATCTCAACAGGTCCTGACCGTGCCGAAACCATCGTGCTACGCGACCCTTACGATGCCTAACCCTTACTCATCAAAAAACCCGATGTGACGTCGGGTTTTTTATTTTAGGGTAAAAAATGCTGAATGATAGCTTACTCGCCTTAGCCAATTTATTAACCTCTGCTTTAACCGCCATCACAGGCGTGGGCGGCGGCATGATACTCATTGGACTGATGCCATTTTTTTTGCCTGCTGCAGCGATTGTGCCAGTGCATGGCGTGACCCAGCTTGTCAGTAATGCCACGCGCGCTTGGTTTGGGCGCGATGCCTTAGACTTTACCTATTTTTGGCAATTTTTGGCGGGCTCATTGACGGGACTGTTGGTATTTGGCGTGTTAGTCCGCTTTATCCATTTAGAGCTTATTCCGTTATTTATCGGCACTTATATTTTACTAATAACTTGGTCAAGCACTTTTAACCGCGTGATTCGCCGTTTTGAAAGTTTCTTTTTAGTAGGATTTGCACAAACGGGCTTGGGCGTGTTTGTTGGCACACCGGGTCCGCTCAATATCGCCATGCTCAATAAGTACTATGATGATAACAATGTCGTCGTTACCACGGGCGCCTTGATGATGACAGTGGTGCATACCGCTAAGTTGCTAGTTTATGTGGCGATGGGATTTGTGTTTGCCGATTATTGGCAGTTGCTAGTGATGATGGTGGTCATGGCAACCGTAGGCTCATGGCTTGGTACCCGACTGCGCCATAAAATCCGTTTAGACTGGCTAGAAAAAATCTTGCCATATCTACTCACCCTCATAGCACTCAAATTGATTGTCGATATCGTCCGCCGCTATTTTTTTTGAACCGCTAATGCCAAAAAATCTCAATGATGAGCGCCATGGCAATGATGATAAATATCAAGCCACATAATCGATTAAGCCACATCAAGCGATTGCCCAATTGCAGCCAATCTGACAGTTTTTTGCCGCTCATGGTATAAACCAGTTGCCACGTTATCTCAATCATAAAAAACCCCACCGTGAGTATAAGGTATTGCGGCAGTAAAGGCGCGGAAAAATTGATAAATTTGGGGAAAAATGCGGCAAAAAACAAAATCGCCTTGGGGTTGGACAACGACACCCAAACCCCTGTTTTAAACAGCTGCACGCGGGTCGGTATTACCTGTAACTGGTCACTGTGCAATTCGCTGTCAGCTTCGCGCCAAGATTTTATCCCAAGATAGGCTAAATACAGCGCGCCAACGACTTTGATAATGGTCAGCAAAAAAGGCGCGTTGGTACTGATAAGCCCTAGCCCTAACAGTGACGTTGTTAGTAATATAAATAGACCCATGCTCAGCCCTGCTAACGTCCACAGGGTTTTTTTGATGCCATAATTGACACCAAATTGGAACGCTAACAGCATATTAGAGCCAGGCGCTGCCGAGATAAGGCAAGTACTGATTAAAAAAAATAAGAAATTTTGCAGGGTCATTAGAATTTTTAGTAAATAAGTGAAAGATAGCCAATCAACGGTTAATGAGAAGTCTTGGCAGACGGTGGAATGACAAACTGCCATTGCGGGTTAAAAAACCGTCGAAACATCAGCAAAGTCGCTATTGTACACCCTAAGGTACTGCTGGTGGCAATTAAAAACAGGGTTATAATTTGATAAAGCACGGCTTGGTGCGGGTCTGCGCCTGCCAAAATTTGTCCTGTCATCATACCCGGCAAGCTCACTACCCCCACCACCATCATGCTGTTAATCGTCGGTGTGATGCCATTTTGAATGGCAGCGATGACATAGGGTTTTGCAGTTTCCCAAGGCGTGGCGGACAATGCCAAATAAGTATTAATCATACTTTGTTCGCGATGAAAACTGCTGACGAGTTGGTTCATAGAGAGTGAGACAGCGGTCAATGAATTACCTAAAATCAGCCCCAATAACGGTATCATCACTTGCGGTCGAAACCACGTAGCAGCGTTATCTGACAGCACCCACCCACCACCAAATATAGCCACCACCCAACTACTGACAAATACCGCCAGCGCTGTATCCCAAAATAAACCTTGATAGGGCTTTTGAACCCGATGTTTGGCAGCGATAGTGGCGACAATCGACATAAAAGTCAAAATTGCCAACACTTCATACCATTGCTCTCTGGCAAAAATCCACGCAAGTACCAGTCCAATGAGACTTAGTTGAACCACCGTGCGAAAACTTGCAATGAGCAGGGATTTGACGATACCCAATTTTAACCAAACACTGATTGCCATCACCAGTAATAATGCCAGGCTTGCCAGCGCCACTTGTAGGTAGGAGATAGGCGGCATGGTGCTGGCTAACATCATCATGGCTGATTGCCTTGCGCCATTGATGCGGGTACTTTGCTATCGATTTTTAACTCGTCATTCATCAATTGACCATTAGCCATCGTCCAGTGGCTAGTGCCAATCGCCAATAAGCGCTGAATTTGGGTCGGCTCATGGCTGATCCACACGACGGTGGCATTAGGAGTGGACTGATACCAGTGATTAATCAATGTTTCGACTTGGTGGGTGGTAGTGGTATCAAGGGAGGCGGTAGGTTCATCGAGTAATAAAATGGTCGGGTGCAACTGTAGCGTACGTAATAAATTGACAAGCTGTTTTTCGCCACCCGATAAGCTTCGGCTATCTTGCTGTAAAAACTGGGGTGATTTGCCAAGGTTAACTAGGTGCTGCTCGTGCCAAGATACATCGAGTTTTTTGTCTTTATAAAGTGCAAAGCTAAAGGGCAGGGTCAAGTTATCTAAGACGCTGCCCTCAATCATCTCACTTAGTTGCGCAATATAGGCCACCTGTGAGCGCCAAATAGCCGGTGTCAAGTCGGTCAAATTTTTGCCGTTTAAGGTGATGTGACCTGCTGACATAGGTAATAAGCTCGATAGCAGTTTTAACAGTAACGATTTGCCGCTACCCGACTGTCCCGTGATGACAATAAAATCATGGTCATGGATTTCACCTGAAACATGATTGACGAGTGTTCGATTGTTGATTTGGTAAGACAGTTGGCTAAATTGCAGCATGGCTTTTTAAAGTATAGTGTTTTTAATGGATAGCGTTTTTAAAGTATCGTGATAGAGTTATGACAAGGTGGTTTTATCCCAAAGCACTTCTTGACCGGCATCCAATCGAGCAACGACACGCGCCAATACAAATAGCCAATCGGATAGACGATTGATAAACTGTAGACTGAGTGGTGAGACATTATTATCCCGCGAGTTTAGTGCCACGAGTAGGCGTTCAGCGTCTCGGCAATAGCAGCGAGCGATATGCACTTGGCTGGTCACAATGGTGCCTGCAGGCAAGATAAAATCTTTGAGGGGTGGTAAATGGGTGTTCCACTCATCAATTTGATTTTCCAGCTCTGTCACATACTCTGCCAAAATCCCGCGGTATTCGGGCATGGCAAGTTCACCCCCTAGATTGAAAAGCTGGTGCTGCAAGCGGCTTAATTTAGCATCAAATTGGGCGTGGTTGGGTTGGACATGGTTAGGTTGGTCTTGGCTGTTTTGAGTATGGTTATCTTGAGTAAGATAGCCCCGCAATAAACCGATTTGGGAGTTTAATAAGTCAATTTTGCCCATGGCGTCAAAACGTAAGTCTGCCTTAGACACCCGTGAACCATCCGCCATGCCAGTGGTGCCGTCATCGCCGGTTCGGGTGTAAATCTTTGATAATCGATTGCCCATTGTAGAGACCTTAAAGTGTGAAATATGCCAAATCATAGCACTTTTAACAAAATTTCGGTATGATAACCGATTGTCTTTTTTACCCAACTTGCACAGGTGACTATCCCATGACACAGCTGACACAGCCCATGCCGATTACCATATATGACTCGATGAGTGGACAAAAACGCCCATTCATGCCCTTAGAAGCAGGCAAAGTTGGCATGTATGTCTGTGGGATGACGGTGTATGATTATTGCCACATTGGTCATGCGCGAGTTATGGTCGGCTTTGATGTGGTCGTGCGCTGGCTGCGTCATATTGGCTATGAGGTCAATTATGTGCGTAATATTACCGATATTGATGACAAAATTATTAACCGTGCTAAGGACAATGGCGAAAGTATCTATCAGTTGACAGACCGCTTTATCAAAGCCATGCATGAAGATGCGGATAATCTGGGCTGTGAGCGTCCTAACAGTGAGCCAAAAGCCACGGATTTTATCCCGCAGATGCAGCATCTAATCCAAACGCTGGAAAGCAAAAAGTTAGCCTATCAAGGCGCAACGGGCGACGTCTATTATGCGGTCGAAAATTTTGCTGAGTATGGCAAGCTCTCAAAGCGCCGCCTAGCCGATATGCAAGCGGGTGCTAGCGAGCGGGTAAATGTTGAGACAGACAAAAAAAATCCGTTTGACTTTGTCTTGTGGAAAGCTGCCAAACAAACAGAGCCATCTGAGACCAAATGGCAGTCACCTTGGGGTGTGGGTCGCCCAGGTTGGCATATCGAATGCTCGGCGATGAGTACCTGCTGTTTGGGCGACACCTTCGATATCCACGGCGGCGGGCATGATTTGCAGTTTCCGCACCACGAGAACGAAATTGCCCAATCTGAAGGCGCAACCGGTAAAACCTATGCCAACAACTGGATGCACGTGGGTTTTATCAATGTTGACGGCGAGAAAATGTCAAAATCACTGGGTAATTTCTTTACCATTCGCGATGTGATGGGGCAGTTTCACCCAGAGACCATTCGGTTCTTTATTTTATCGAGTCATTATCGCAGTCCAGTGAATTTCTCGGATAGCGCGCTTAAAGAAGCCCAAACCAGCCTCACGCGTCTGTATCAAGCGTTAAAATCGGTCGAAAACTTAACTGAACAGGCTGGTGAGATTGATAAAACCCCATTTGAAACCCCCTTTAATCAAGCGATGTGCGATGATTTTAACAGTGCAGGGGCGGTGAGTGTATTATTTAGTCTGGCGCGTGAAATCAACAAAGCCGTCAATCTTGAAACCGCTGAAGGCAATGCCCAAGCGCTGGCATTGGCAACATTGCTAAAAGATTTGGCACAACCGCTCAATATTTTACAGCTTAATCCAACCGATTTTTTACAAGCGAAAGTGGGCGAAACGACCGGGTTAAGTGATAGCGAGATTGAAGCATTCATCGAAGCGCGCAAGAAAGCCAAAGCGGACAAAGACTTTGCCAAAGCTGACCAAATTCGTAATGATTTGAAGGCTCAAGGCGTTGAGCTAGAAGACGGTAAAAATGGCACGACTTGGCGCCGTGTTTAAGCTGATTTTAACCTGTCACCATTTAAATAGCTTGATAATTTAATCGATTTTAGCTAGAATAGACGGTTAATCAAAAACTAAACGATGGTGTCAATTGAACATACCAATGACAACACGCTAAATCCAAAGGCTGGGCAGGGAACTGTTCAGCCTTTTGCGGTTTTTTGGCTGTCAAATTTTTCACCCCGACAAAATTTTAATTACTATTTAACTACTCTTAACTGCTCCGAGGTCTTTATGTTACGAATCGTTGATGAAGCACTTACCTTTGATGATGTGCTGCTACTCCCTGCTTATTCTGAAGTCTTGCCTAAGATGGTAGATTTAAAAACCCGTTTGACGCGCGGTATTGAGCTAAATTTACCCATCGTATCTGCCGCGATGGATACCGTGACTGAATCACAAATGGCAATTACCATTGCCCAGCTTGGCGGTATGGGTATTTTGCACAAAAACATGGACATTGATTTACAAGCCATGCAAGTACGCCGGGTGAAAAAATTTGAAGCCGGTACGGTTGTTGATCCTATCAGCGTATCACCCGATACCAGTGTGGGCGAATTGCTTCGCATCACCAAAGAAAACAAAATCAGCGGTGTGCCTGTGGTAGAAGGTAATCAAGTCGTGGGTATCGTCACCCACCGTGATATCCGTTTTGAAAATAACCTAAGCCAGCCTGTTCGCAATATCATGACCCCAAAAGAAAAATTGGTTACAGTCAAAGAAGGCGAGCCTACAGAGAATATCAAACGTTTGCTACACGAACACCGTATCGAAAAAGTGATTGTTGTGGATGACAATTTTCAATTAAAAGGCTTGATTACTGTCAATGATTTCACCAAAGCTGAAAACAACCCAAATGCTTGCCGCGATAGCAAAGGTCGCTTACGGGTTGGCGCGGCAGTGGGTACGGGCGCAGACACAGAAGCCCGCGTTGAAGCGCTCATCGCTGCCGATGTGGACGTGATTGTCGTAGATACCGCACATGGTCATTCAAAAGGCGTCATCGATCGCGTGGCTTGGGTGAAAAAGAACTATCCAAACATCCAAGTGATTGGCGGTAATATCGCCACCGCTGATGCGGCACTAGCGTTGCGTGATGCGGGTGCTGATGCGGTCAAAGTGGGTATCGGTCCGGGCTCTATCTGTACCACACGTATCATCGCAGGTATCGGGGTGCCGCAAATTTCAGCGATTAGCAACGTGGCTGATGCGCTAAAAAATGACATTCCACTGATAGCCGATGGTGGTATCCGTTTTTCAGG
The DNA here is from genome assembly GCF_032061225.1 of Moraxella sp. CTOTU48841. Lineage (NCBI taxonomy): Bacteria > Pseudomonadati > Pseudomonadota > Gammaproteobacteria > Moraxellales > Moraxellaceae > Moraxella > Moraxella sp. CTOTU48841. The sequence continues at coordinate 199,252 of NZ_DAMBFQ010000001.1, read as the reverse complement.
CGATATGGCGAAAGCGTTAGCAGCGGGTGCCTCTTCTATCATGGTGGGTTCTCTACTTGCCGGTACCGAAGAAGCGCCAGGGGAAGTGGAACTATTCCAAGGTCGCTACTACAAAGCCTATCGTGGTATGGGTTCGCTAGGTGCGATGTCAGGACAAAATGGTTCATCCGATCGTTATTTCCAAGACGCCAAAGAAGGGGTAGAAAAATTGGTACCCGAAGGTATCGAAGGTCGCGTCCCTTATAAAGGTCCAATGAACGGTATTATCAACCAATTAGCCGGTGGCTTACGTTCGTCAATGGGTTATACAGGCTGTGCCAATATTGAAGAAATGCGTAGCAAACCACAGTTTGTGCGTGTGACTTCGGCCGGTATGAAAGAATCTCACGTACATGACGTGCAAATCACCAAAGAAGCCCCCAATTACCGCGTAAACTAAGTGATAGGTTGATTGCGCTAAAACTGGGTTAACTACCCAGTTTTTTTTATGGCCCAATTTATCGCCCAAAGTTTTTATAGCCTAAAGTAACAGGCTGTGCCATGACTCATAAAAACAAACAGATGTCGCAACATGCGTGAAATTTTGCTATGCTAAAATTTTATATTGTGATAACAACAACGGGCGACAAAGGAGAATTAAATGAGTTATTTTGGTACTGATGGTATTCGTGGTAAGTTTGGGGAATTTCCGATACATCCGCAGTTTTTAATCAAACTAGGCTATGCCACGGGTAAAGTGCTGCTAGCCAACCAAGCAGCCCCGAACGAAAATCATCGTCCCAATGTCGTCATTGGTAAAGATACGCGACTCTCTGGCTATGTTATTGAAGCCTGTCTGCAAGCAGGATTTAATGCCGCAGGGGTGGATGTGCATATGCTAGGTACTATTCCAACCCCTGCCATCGCGCATTTGACCCGAAGTTTTCACGCTGATGCGGGCGTAGTGATATCCGCATCCCACAATCCATTTTATGACAACGGTATCAAATTTTTCTCCAATGAAGGCAAAAAACTGTCAGATGAAATTCAACAAGCCATCAATGAAAAAATCGATGAAATCAAAGATATCAATGTCGTCATTGACACCCCAGAAGCACTAGGCAAAAGTTATCGTGTGGAGGATGCCAAAGGTCGCTATATCGAGTTTTGTAAGGGCACTTTCCCCTACAATCTAAATTTAAATGCCCTAAAAATCGTCGTCGACTGTGCCAATGGCGCAGGATACAGCGTCGCGCCCCGTGTATTACGTGAGTTAGGTGCAACCGTAATTGCCATTGGCGATAAACCCGATGGCATTAATATCAATGACAATGTCGGCTCTACGCATCCGGCAAACTTGCAACAAGCAGTGCTTGACCACGATGCCCAAGTGGGTATTGCTTTAGATGGCGATGGCGACCGTATCATCATGGTCAATGAAAAAGGCGAGTTGGTTGATGGTGACGGCATTTTATATATTTTAGCCACCCAAGCAGAGCAACAAGTCGATGGCGTGGTAGGTACCTTGATGACCAACATGGGTTTGCAATTGGCGTTTGACAAAGCCGGTATTGCTTTTGAGCGCGCCAAAGTAGGCGACCGCTATGTCATGCAAGGACTTGAGAAAAATGGCTGGGTACTGGGCGGTGAATCATCGGGTCATATTTTAACGCTAGATAAAGCCAGTACGGGCGATGCGATTGTGGCAGGTCTGCAAGTGCTTGCGGTGATGGCGCAGAGCAAACAATCATTATCAGAGCTGATGAAGGGTTATACCCAGCTACCACAAAAATTGGTCAATGTCAGATTGGCGCAAAAACAAGATCCCTATACCTTCCCAGAATTGGCAAATGCGTTTAAAGATGCCGAAGAAAAATTGACAGGACGGGGTCGTTTACTGATTCGTCAATCAGGTACAGAGCCATTGATTCGGGTGATGGTCGAAAGCGATGATGAGATTGAGTGCGATATGCTAGCCAATGAACTTGCTGAAAAAGTACGCCAAGTGATGGCGTAAAGTTGACATTTTATAAGGATAAAACATGAGTATTGATTTTACCAGTCAACGATTATCGTATGAGCAAGGCGAGCTTATCGAATCACACTTGCCAGAGCAGCCGTTTGGTTTGCTACAAACTTGGGTGCAACAAGCGATTGATGCCAAGCAAGGGGAAGCGTATGCGTTTTCACTGGCGACTTGTGGACGTGATGGGCAGCCAAGTGTGCGCACTTTACTGATGCGTGAAATTATCCAATTGGATAACACGGGCATTGGCCTCGTGTTTTATACCAATTACGACAGCGCCAAAGGCTGTGATTTGGCGACCAACCCCAATGCTGAAGCATTATTTTTTTGGCCAAGTCTAGAAAGACAAATCCGTCTTACCGGCGCTGTGCAAAAAGTTAGCCGTGAACAATCCGCTCAGTATTTTCATAGCCGTCCCCGTGATAGCCAATTAGCTGCTTGGGTCAGCGAGCCACAAAGCAGTGTGGTTGCCAGCCGCGAGGTAATGGAAGACAAATTTGCCCAATTAACTGCGCAGTATGAGGACAATCCAATCCCTTTGCCAGAATTTTGGGGAGGCTATCTGCTGACGGTAGAAAAAATCGAATTTTGGCAGGGTAGAGCCAATCGTATGCACGACCGCATTGTCTATTCGCTAGATAGCGACCAATGGGTGATGGAACGCTTATTACCTTAAACTGCAAGCCATAAAAAAACACGGTTTAGAATACCGTGTTTTTTTATTTGATAAAACTTAGTTTTGTAGGGAACGTAGTAAACGCACAAATTCAATGTACATCCACACCAGTGTTGATAAGATACCAACGCTTAGTACCCATTCATAGCTTTCATCCACCCCTGCAGCATAGGCTCGCTCAACGCTATCAAAATCTAATAACAAGCTCAGTGATGCAATCACAATCACCAGCAAGCTAAAACCAATACCCACCACGCCACCACTGAACAAATACGGCAGTGAGCTACCAAATAGGCTAAACCCGATTTGTACCAGATACACCAGCATGATAGCAATCACAGCCGACATCATCACAGAACGAAATTTTTGGGTGACTTTAATCACGCCACTGCGATAAAGCGCCAGCATCACTGCAGCGGTTACAAAAGTTGCGACCAACGCCGTCGGAGCAACTGTGGGAAACTTAATACTCGCAAACAGGGAAATCGCGCCAATCACGATGCCCTCTAAAATTGCATAAGGAATTGCCAGTGTTTTAGCTATGTGGGGTTTTGAGATAATTACCATACTCAATACAAAAGCCACCAAGATACTGGCTAAAGCCGCTACACTAACAAAACCTGAAGTGACGCCACTAGCTAGGCAATAGCCAAAAAATCCAACACCCGATAACGTCGTCAGACCTAGCAGAAAAGAGGTTTTTCGAATGACCCCTTTGACCGTCATCGGTGTCGTACTAACCGCAAGTTCAGCACGAGATATAATCGGATTTGCCATAAAAATTTGCTCCCAAGAGTTAAAAAATTTCAAAAGTTAGCTATATGTTAATCACCTTAAATTAGCAAATAGCAATGAGTTTGTATACATTAACTGCACAACGAAGGTTAGCAATTTTGTAATATAAAATACTGATTGGGCATAACGTGAGCCAGTAAGCTGTGATAAAATAGCTTAATCTTTATCAGTTAATTTTCTGCTATGACGTCCACACTTATTCCCAATCCTGCCTTTGGGCGTATCGGCATTATGGGTCGTGCCAACAAGCCAAGTGTCATTCAAAGTATCTACCAAATTTGTGACTTTTTTCATGAGCAAGGGTTGCCTTTATTAATTGACCATCAGACGGCACGGTTGCCGGCATTGAGTTTTGCACGTCTAGGCGACATTGCTACGATTGAGCGCAGTTTGCTCGGCGGTGCTTGTGATTTGGTCATTGTGGTCGGTGGTGATGGTTCGCTGTTACATGCGGCGCAAGTACTGGTCAAACACAAAGTGCCAGTGGTGGGGGTGAACCGCGGACGTCTAGGGTTTTTAACTGACATCTATCCTGATGATTTAAACGTAAAATTGACCAGTATTTTACAAGGTCATTATCAGCTTGAAGATCGATTCTTGTTAAAGATGGAAATCCGTCAAGGTGCACATGTGATTTATGAAGATATGGCGCTAAATGACATTGTGCTGCACGCAGGTAAATCAGTGCATATGCTAGATTTTCATTTAAAAATTGATGGGCTTAATGTCTATCGTCAGCACAGTGATGGTCTGATTGCCTCCACACCGACGGGCTCGACCGCTTATGCGCTATCAGGTGGCGGGCCGATTATTCATCCTAGTATGGATGCCATTTGTCTGGTGCCCATGCATCCACATACCTTATCAAGCCGCCCGATTGTGGTCAGCGGCAATAGCGAAATCAAAATCCGCATCCATAAAGATAACCGCACCCAGCCGATGGTGAGTGCGGATGGGAAACCGTCGGTGCCGCTCAACCAAAACCAGCGCTTAGTGATTCACAAGCATCCTAACAAACTCACGTTATTACACCCACCTGGGGTGGATTTTTTTGAAGCTTGCCGTACCAAACTCGGTTGGAATAGCTACGCTGAAGAATTTAGTATGGATAATTAAATAAAAAAGCCACCTGAATCATTCGGTGGCTTTTTTATGAAGAAATACCTTAATTAATCAGCCCACTTGCCGAGCGTTTTGAGATAAATCCATCTGGGATTTGGTTGTGGTCGGCTTGCCAGCGCTGAAATGCCAATTTGGTATTGGTGCCTACGACGCCATCTGACCCTTTGGTATCATAACCCATTGCCGTCAAGCGCTGTTGCAGTTGGCGGACTTCATAAGTAGCAAGTGGCTGCTCATAGCGTGGCCAAGATTGCTGTAAGCCTGGCTGCCCGATAATGGCTTTGGCAAGTAAGCTCACCCCCATGGCATAATTCGAGGAGTTATTATAGACCTTAATCGCATCAAAATTTTTGGTTAATAAAATCGCAGGACCCTCTTTACCCGCAGGGAGCCACAATTCTGCCATCGCATCCATGGGCGCATTTGGGGTGATAAATTGAATGCCTAAATTTTGCCAATCTGCCATGGTTTTTTTGGTACTGACCTGGCGATAATCAAAACCATTTGGTAATCGTACTTCATAGTACGAGCCCATACCACGCTGCCAGCCGGCATTTTTGAGATAGCTTGCGGTAGAGGCTAACGCATCAGCGGTATGCCAAGGGTTACGATGACCATCACCATTGCCATCTACTGCTTCATCTAACCAAGTTTTGGGAATAAATTGGGTATGTCCCATGCCACCTGCCCAAGAGCCGCGCAGTTGCGACCAATCAATATCACCACGCTCAAGCAGCGACAACAGCGCTAGTAGCTGGTCCTCTGCAAAACTGCGGCGACGACCATCATATGCCAAGGTCGCCAAACTATTGACCAGTGATGAGTTGCCTGTGCCTTGACCGTAAGAAGATTCCATGCCCCAAATGGCAGTCACAATAGAGGCCGGCACACCATACTGATTTTCAATGCGATCAAGTAGCGCGCTTTGACTGGCAAAATTGCGCTGACCCCCACTGACTCGACCACTCGATGCGGCACCATCGATATATTCCCAAGGCATTTTGGCAAATTCAGGCTGTCCTTTATCCAGTGACACCACTTGCTCGCTATAGTTGGCACTAGATAGCAAGCGTTCAACATCAGCACGGGGGTAGCCTTTTTGCACAGCGCGTTCAATAAAATCCGATTTCCACTGATAAAAGCTGCTGTATTGATTGGTTGGAACAGTCACAGGTGGCACGGGCGTGACTTTAGGAGGTACTGTAATGACCACAGGGGCAGTCGGCAAGGTACCTGGTAATTTTTGGGGTTGGGTTTGAATAGGTGCTGATGAACAAGCTGCCAACAATGCCGCTAAGCTGACAGGCAATGCCAGTTTTTGACTAGCAAAACGCTGCGACAAACAGAGCGATAAAGCGACGATAGACGACGAATATTTAACATACATAGAGCAATAACCTCAATTAATACAAGCCAAATGCGTACAAACATAACAACTGTGGTAAAAAAATTGAATATAGCACAAAAATAGGAAGTTTTAATTGTTAAGGAATAATTGATATAAAAATACTACAAAAATTGCGGTAAAAGTATTTGCCAAATTTTGGCAGTTTTGCCAGCGTTTTTTGGAAAATAGGATTGATAATTGGTCAAAAAAGTTTATGATAATCGATTTATACTAGCTAATTTTGAGGAATAACTATGCTAAAAGTCAATCAATATTTTGATGGGAATGTGGCATCAATCGGTTTTCAAACAGCCACCTTACCTGCGACCGTGGGCGTGATGAAAGTAGGCGAATACGAATTTGGCACAAGTCAATTTGAAACCATGACCGTCATTAGCGGGGCTATCTCAGCACTATTGCCAAACCAAACTGACTGGCAAACTTTTAAAGCCAATGAAACCTTTACCGTCGATGCCAACCAAAAATTCAAAGTCAAAATTGACGAAGAAACAGCCTATCTTTGTACTTACCAAGATAAATAATCAAGATAAATCAGTAATAAAAAAGCGATATCAAATCCATGATATCGCTTTTTTTAGGCGAAAAATTTATTGAATATCGCCAAATTTTCCTGCATTAAAATCTAAGATAGCTTGACGGATTTCGGCTTGGCTATTCATTACAAAGGGTCCGTAACCCACCACCGGCTCATTAATCGGCTCACCACTCATCAGCAAGATTTTCGCTCCCGCTTTGCCCGCCGTTAAGCGTACAAAATCCTCGCCCGTTTCGCCACTTTCAGTCTCAAAAGTGATTAATTGATTGGCGTGTGCTTGCTGGTCGTGATCAGCGTTGATGATAACATCGCCTTGCATCGACAATAACAACAAATTGTGGGTGCGAGAAATCGCGACTTCTATGGAGCGATTGGGTTCAATACTGATATCCCACAAGTTAATAGGGGTAAAAGTCGTGCCAATGCCGCGTGCCTTATTGTCACCCTGCTGGGGGGCTTGGGTATTGATAGTAGGGGTAAACTCCCCAGCAATTACCTTAACTTGTCCTGCATGCAGTCCTTCATCATCATGTAGACTGATCACAGGCATGTCATCATTGGCAAGATGTTGGTATTTGGCAGGCGTGGCTTTATCTTTGGCAGGTAGATTGACCCAAAGCTGTACCATACTAAAATCACCGCCTGCTTGGCTAAATTCAGGGGAGTGAAATTCCTCATGAATCACGCCATTGCCCGCCGTCATCCATTGCACGTCACCTGTCTTAATAGTACCGCCACCGCCACTAGAATCACGGTGGGACACTTCACCTGCATAGGCGATAGTTACCGTTTCAAACCCTTTGTGCGGATGTTGTCCGACACCGCGCGGCGCTTGAGCATTGGGTTCAAAATACTGTGTTGCTGTATAATCGAGCATTAAAAAAGGGTCGGTGCGTTTATCACCCACCATGTGATTGAACATCGGGTTGACATGAAAACCATCACCTACCCAATGAGGGCGTGGGGCTGCATGAATTTTGTCGACTTGTCGATAGGTTTTATTGATATTTTGCTTGCTATTTTGTATGGCCATGATTTTTCTCCTTATTGATAGCTATAATATAGGGGCAAAAAGGCTATTTTCAAGTATAAATTACATTATATTGGTTATTGTAAACATTAACTAATATAAAAGATAAAAAAGGCAAGGTCAATTGCTAACCTTGCCTTTATAAATTATTTACTTATTTTAATCATCAAGTTCTGACCAGCGCGCCATTTTTTCAAGTAGCAAATCATCAATCTCGTTGAGACGTTCACTGGCTCGGGTAGCGGCTGTCATATCACTCACAAACCAGCTGCCATCGGCTAATTTGTCTTGAATTTCAGCTTGCTCTTGCTCGAGTAGGGCGATTTCATCAGGGAGACTATCTAATTCACGCTGTTCTTTGTAGCTCAGTTTTTTCTTCACCGTATCAGTTTTTGGTGCATCAGCGTTAATGGCTTCTTTGGGCTTTGCTGTTGTCTTTTCTGATTTGTCTGCTTTGGGTTTAATCGCTTGTTCACGGGATTTTTGCGTCAAATAGTCTTGATAGCCACCGACATATTCTTTGACAATGCCATTGCCATCACTATCTTCATCAAAAACCCAAGTTGATGTTACGACATTGTCCATAAAGGTACGGTCATGGCTGATTAGTAATATGGTGCCATTAAAGCTATCGACGGCTTCTTCTAACAGCTCTAGGGTTGCCATATCTAAGTCGTTGGTCGGCTCATCAAGTACCAAGATATTTGCGGGTTTTAGTAGCTGTTTGGCTAGCAAAACGCGGTTACGCTCACCGCCTGACAATGCTTTGACCGGTGTTCTGGCGCGTTCTGGGGCAAATAAGAAATCTTGCAAATAGCCGATGATATGTTTCTTTTTACCCGCCACTTCTACAAAATCAGAACCTTCCGCGACGTTTTGTACCACAGTTGCTTCTAGATCAAGTTGGTCACGTAATTGGTCAAGAAAGGCGATTTGTAGATTGGTGCCTAATTTTACTGAGCCAGATTTGGTGATATCAGGCTGCGGAATATCCAAAATGGCATGAATGAGCGTGGATTTGCCAACACCGTTTTTACCGATAATACCAATACGGTCACCACGCATGATGCTGGTGGTGAAATCTTTTACCAAGGTTTTATCACCATAGCCTAGATTGAGATGTTTGACATTGGCAACCAATTTGCCGCTGTTGTCGCCATCGCTCATGCTGATGTTAACTTGTCCGACTTGCTCACGGCGGGATTTACGTTCTTCACGCAGCGCCTTTAACGCGCGCACGCGACCTTCATTGCGGGTACGGCGCGCTTTGATGCCTTGACGAATCCACACTTCCTCTTCAGCCAGTTTTTTATCAAAATTGGCATTGGCTTTTTCTTCGGCACTCAGTTGTTGTTCTTTAAGCTCTTGGTAGCGGGCATAGCCTTTATTGACATTGCCTGCTTGCTTGGTGACGTCATAACTGCGCAATATACCGCGGTCAAGTTCGACAATGCGGGTGGCGATTTTGTCAATAAACGAGCGGTCATGCGAGATAAACAGCAGGGTCAATCCTTGCGCGTTTAGCAAAAATTGCTCAAGCCATTCGATACTTTCGACATCCAAGTGGTTGGTCGGCTCGTCAAGTAATAGCACATCAGGTTTGGTAATCAGCGCACGGGCAAGCAGTACACGGCGTTTGCGACCGCCCGATAATTCACTAATATCGGCATCGCCGTCCAAGTTCATCATGGATAGCATGGTCTGTACTTCGCGGGTCAAGTCCCACCCATGGGCATCATCAATTTTATGCTGCAAATCTGACATTAATTCGCAGGCTTTCATGTCACCGCTTGCACATTTATCACTGGCTTGCTCATAGGCTGTCAGCCAGGTTGCCACATCGCCTGCACCTGCCATAACGATGTCACTGACTTTGCCCGACGTTTCTGGAATGTCTTGCTCGAGCATGGCAATTTTCAGATTGCCACTGATTTGGAATTCGCCACTGTCAGCCTTGACTTGACCGCTAATGACCTTAAACAAAGTTGATTTGCCTTCACCATTGCGCCCAATCAAACACACGCGTTCGCCTTGTTCGATATTAAAATCAATACCGTCCAAAATCGGTGCAATACCAAATGCCAAATGAATATCTCGTAAATGAATCAGTGCCATAACTTTCTCAAAGTTTAGTAAAAATGTTTGTATAATAGGAAAATGCGGCTATTGTAGCAGACTTTATGGCAAAAAATTGTGGGGAAACTTATGAGGCATTCTAAATGAGCGAAAAAGATAACCAAAAACAGGCAAGCGATGAAAATGGATGGGTTAACATGGTGGAAAAATTAACCCAAGCGTTGATTGATTTACAAACGCAAGTGCTGTTTATGGAAGATACATTGGATAAACTTGATAATATCGTTACCGAGCAAAGCCAGTTGATTGCTGACCAACAACGGCAATTACAGCTACTTTATCAAAAATTGGAAACTCAAACGCAAAGCTCGCAAATTCAGCCGTTTGATTTGTTGAGCGATAAACCGCCGCATTACTAATTTTATTGACAAAAATTGAAATTTTTATCAACATGGCAAGCGTTTTATGCGCCATAGACTGCCAATGTCCTAAATAGGAAAAAACTAATGGTAGCCAGTTGCATCTGACTATCAGCAACAACCTCGGCAAAAATTGACCGTGATGGATATCAAACGCAAACTGCTTTATCAATGCTTTATCAAGGCGTGCCGTCAAAGATAGGCAAGGATGAGAGGCTAAACGGGTCGTTTTTTAACGTAAATTTTATACATGTATCTATCAATTTTCACCAGCATAGCAAACAAGTTTCACAAGCATATCAAGCAAGCATAGTGCTGTGACCAAATAATCTGCTCTCATTTATTGTTAGGAATATCCTATATGAGTCATAATGAATCTTTAATCAGTGTTGCCGAAGAAACGTTACATGAAGCCAAAACAGTCATGTTTAATATGCTGTCCAAAGTGGTAGAAATCGGTGGTTCTGATTTGTTTATTTCAGCGGATTTTCCACCCAGTATTAAATATCACGGGCTCATGAAGCCGCTCAATAAACAACCACTGACGGCTGAAAAAACCAAACTGTTTGCCTATAGTTTGATGAACCAAAAACAGCGCGAAGAATTTGCAACCAATCTTGAGTGTAACTTTGCGATTAATGTGCCCAATGTATCGCGATTTCGGATTAATGTGTTTCAGCAGCAATTACAAGTGGGTATGGTGATTCGTACCATTACGGCAGAAATACCCAACTTTAAACAGCTGCTGCTACCTGAGCAGCTCAAAAAAATTATCATGGAAAAACGTGGGTTAGTGTTGGTCGTAGGGGGAACAGGGTCAGGTAAATCAACATCGCTGGCGGCAATGATTGACCATCGTAATGAAAACTCCGCAGGTCACATTATCACTGTCGAAGACCCAGTAGAATATGTGCACAAGCACAAACAATCCATGATCACCCACCGTGAAGTAGGCGTGGATAGTCATTCATGGCATAACGCACTCAAAAACACCTTGCGCCAAGCGCCTGATGTGATTTTGATTGGGGAAATTCGTGATACTGAAACTATGGAAAACGCCATTGCATTTGCTGAAACAGGTCACTTATGTTTAGGCACTTTGCATGCCAATAATGCCAACCAAACCTTAGATCGTATTATCAACTTTTTTCCAGAGGAGCGTCGTAACCAATTGCTGATGGACTTGTCATCGAATATGAAAGCTATCATTTCGCAGCGTTTGATTCGTACAGAAGATGGGAAAGGTCGTCGGGCAGCGGTAGAAATTATGCTTAATACCCCATTGATGGCGGATTTGATATTAAAGGGTAATTTTCATGAAATTAAAGCGCTGATGACCAAATCTCGGGAATTGGGTATGCAAACCTTTGACCAAGCCTTATTTGATCTATACGATGAAGGCGCCATCTCGTATGATGAAGCAATTCGCAATGCCGACTCTGCCAACGAATTGCGGTTGCAAATCAAACTTAAAAGCCGACGCGGTGAAGGCGACACGCAAAGCACAAGTGAGTTAAAGCTCTAATAAAAAACGCCCTGTGACTAAAGAAGTAACACAGGGCTTTTTAATCAGCGATTTGAAAAGCTAGAGTCAATTAACAATTAATAATCACTTAATCATTACTAATCGCTTAAAAAATAACAGTTACTCATTCAACTCGCGAGTGGGTAATACATCTTTAATGGCGTCACGTAAATCATGCATCGCTTTAACCGTGGTATCCCAATCGATACAGCCATCGGTAATAGACTTGCCATATTCAAGCTGGCTCAAATCCGAGGTCAAGTCTTGACGACCGCCTTTAAGATGACTTTCAACCATCATCCCAATAATTGAGCGATTACCGTGTTTGATTTGCTCAGCGATATTTTGAATGACCATCGGTTGCAGGTAAGGGTCTTTATTTGAATTGGCATGGCTTGAGTCAATCATGATTTTGCCTGAGACTTTACCTTTAGCAAGTTCATTTTCTGCTTGGGCAACGGCAGTGGCATCATAGTTGGGTTTACCATTGCCGCCACGAAGCACCACATGACCGTATGGATTACCTTTTGATTGAATGATAGACACTAGACCATCGGCAGATAGACCTAAAAAGCTATGACCAGATTTGACCGCTTGCATGGCATTGACAGCCACTGTCATACCGCCATCTGTACCGTTCTTAAAGCCAACTGGGCAAGACAGACCTGAAGACATCTCGCGGTGAGTCTGACTCTCAGTGGTACGTGCCCCAATCGCTGACCAACTGATTAAATCTTGGATATACTGCGGTGTATTGGGATCAAGCGCTTCGGTTGCACAAGGTAAGCCTTTTTCATTCAAATCGAGCAGTAGTTTGCGCGCAACACGCAAGCCCTTATTGATATCAAAGCTATCATTCATGTCTGGGTCATTGATTAAGCCTTTCCAGCCCACCGTGGTACGAGGTTTTTCAAAATATACACGCATCACGACATAAATACTGTCTTCAATTTCTTTGGATAAAGCCAACAGTTTATCGGCGTATTCATGCGCAGCGTTGACGTCATGAATCGAGCAGGGTCCAATCACCATCAATAAACGTTTGTCTTTACCGTCTAAAATATTACGCACGGTTTCGCGACCTTTGGTCACCGTCTCGATAGCTTTGGGGCTCAATGGTAGTTCGTTTTTTAATTCCGCAGGCGTCACTAGCGGTAAAATTGCTTCAATATTCACATTATCTACATCAGCGATATCAGTTTTGGCAAAAGTTGTCATAATTCTCACAGGCTGTTGGCAAAAATTTAAAAAATCACTATAAACCAAAAAATTTATAATGTCATTACTTGAGTCAGTAGGAAAGCCTACTTTTAGTTTGGCAGTTGATAAAATATTTTGTCAATGTTCAAAATCTGTTTGGTCAAAGTTTTTTTGGATATTTGGGTAATCTGCATATCCTACAGCAACAGTATAACAACTCTTGTATCAGTATACTAGTACAAAATAACAAATAACTGTCATTTAAATTTTTTGATGGTTTTACTTTTCATCTGTTTACCCCTAAAATATTTTTTTAAAATGATAACCAAACAAGGCTGTTTAATCTCATGTACGCTAACGCCCCTGCACAAACCATTTCAGACCTTGCTGCAAATGCCACACTCGCAACCGATATTGCTAACCCAAGCGCAGCCAGCTTTTCTAACGTCAGTGAAGCGAGCTTTTCTAACCTAAGTGAAGAGAATTTGCCACAAAACGTTGCTAAAACCAAGTTTCAGCCGATTGTCATTGGTATCGTAGCAGGCGAGGTCTCAGGCGATGCGCTGGGTGCAGACTTTATGCGCCAGATGAATAATTTGCGTGATGACATTGTATGGGTGGGCGTGGGCGGCGCACAGATGCAAGCGCAAGGGCTTAACTCAGTGATTGACATGTCTCGTTTGTCGGTGATGGGCTTGGTGGAAGTGGTTAAGCATTTGCCAGATTTATTTAAAGCACGCGATGAGATTTTGGCGGCGTTTAAACAAAACGCCATCGATATTTTTGTCGGCATTGATGCGCCTGATTTTAATTTGCGATTGGGGGAGCGGTTAAAATCAGCGGGTATTTATTGTGTGCAATATGTCAGCCCATCGATATGGGCATGGCGGGAAGGGCGAATTGAGAAAATCAAACGCGCGACCAATTTGGTGCTGTGTTTGTTTCCATTTGAGTTGTCTGTCTATCAAAAACATGATCATCCCGCCGTGTGTGTCGGGCATTCACTGCTCAAGACCATGGATGACAATTTACTTACAACCCCCATGGATGAGCTGCGCCGTGAGTTGATTTGGGATAATCCCACCTATCATCAGTTTTTTGTCAAAATGGGCGAGCTTGAGATGAGTCATCTCATTGCAGTGATGCCAGGCTCAAGACGCAGTGAAATCGATGCGATTTTTCCAAAAATGCTTAAAGCGATTCATCAACTGTTGATTATGGATGATAAGCTATGCTTTATCGTACCAACGGTCAACCAACATCTACTGACTATCGTAGAGCAATATCTAGAAGCCCAATCAGCGCAGGTGCGCCATCATGTCACAGTGAGCTGTGATGAAACACAAGCGGATTTTAGCCAACGGGTGATGGCGGCGTCAGATTTGGTACTGCTTGCATCCGGTACCGCCACGCTTGAAGCCATGCTACTGGGTAAACCGATGGTGGTGGTATATTCACTCAATAAAATGACCTTTTGGCTGGCAAAACGGCTGGTCAAAGTGCCGTATGTGGCACTGCCTAATATTTTGGCAGGTCGAGAAATCGTACCAGAATTGCTACAAGAAGACGCCAACCCAGACAATATTTGCCGTGTGGTACAGCAATCATTAAAAGTTAAAAATTATAACGAACAGCTGCGAGATTTGCGGCAAACGTCAGAATGGCTGCGTGAGCAAAGCAACATCAATCCCGCCAATGCGGTGATTGATAATTGGCTGACGTGGAAAAAACAGTAAAAATACTGTGCAAAAACTGTGCAAAATTTGACGCTTTATCAAGTTGGGCGTGGTGATATTGACGGCAAATTTACGTCCAATCTTCTGAGGTGAATTTTGCAATCAAATCATGGGCTTTGGTTCTGGCATCAAGCACAGTCATAAAGGTATAAGCGCCAATGAATTTACGGCTAATAAACATCAGCTCTTTAGGCGGCACGCTAAAGGATTTTGAGGTCGCTGATTTGCTGGCAAGCTTAATGACACGGTTATGTAAATCACTTTCAGCCCAAATATAATTGCCATGTACATCCAGTACATTCGGTGGAATTGTCGGATTACGACTTGGCAAACTAAAGGGTTCACTGGCAAGCAAACATAGCTCTACCATATCATTTTTTACCGCATCGCTAAGATTAGCAAAGAATTCAAAATGCTTGCCTGCTTGTTCAATCGCTTGGCGCATTTTGCTACGGTCGTGACAAAACCCTGCCAACAGCAAATTACGGGCGATGAGTAGCAGATTATCATCAAACTGACGAACCGCCCCAAAGTCCAATAACACCAATTGGTCAAGCTGTGTATCAGGCTTTTGTGCAAGGCGAATCAGATAGTTGCCAAAATTGGGGTCGGTCTGCATATCCCCCCATTCAAAAATCTCACGCAGCATAATTTCAATCGAAGCCTGCCCAATCGCATTCCGTCTTTCTTGTGGTAGCGCAAATACTTGCTCATCCAAAATCGACACGCCCTCTTCATAGGTCATACATAGCAGTCGATCGGTGCTATAAGCTTTGAGGATGCGCGGCACCACATAACGACTATCGCCAGCAAAACGCTGAAAAAATAACTCAGTGGTATCTGCTTCTAGGAGGTAGTTGACTTCATGATGCAGCAGGTCACGGATTTCTTCAAACCAATCATCGAGTTGGCGCGTTTGCGGGACAACATTGGTGACTTTAAGCAATTGGCGGAACAAATCCAAATCACTGTCCACGGCATCAGCGATATTGGGATATTGCACCTTAAATACCACTTGCTCGCCCGTGGCTTTATGAACTGCTCTATGTACTTGTGAAAGTGAGGCGGTGCCAATTGGGGTATGGTCGATATCAAACTCATGGATGGTATCGCCCAATTCGGTTCGTAGCGCTGATTCGATAATTGACCAGGAAAAAGCAGTCGTCTGGCTGTTCAATGTCTGTAAGGCTTCTGTGATTTCGGGGGGCAAAAAATGCTCCCCATAAAGGGCTAACATTTGACCGATTTTGACCACCGAGCCTTTGAGTTTACCCAGCTCGTCCACCAAATATTGGGCTTGCTCACGCATAAAAGCTTGTTTTTGTACCGCTTTTTCTTCCTTTGATTTAAATAATCCAAAGGCACTATTGGTCGCCCATCGTCTGCCGATATTGAGCGATGCTTTGGCAATCGATAACCGCCGGTCAAGCGCCGAGGTTTTGAGCTGTTCAAGCGGTTGGTTATCGTGATTTTGCGGATTTGCCATACAAGGTGCCTAATGTTTTTGAAAGAAAAAGCCAAATAAAAAGCAAATCATTTTAACACATGATTTGCTTTGATTGTTGTTACCGATTTTTAATAAAGTGGATTAAGATTTGCCGTAACCACTTGGCGTAAGACAGTGGTTAGATGTCTAAATGCCATCTCATTGATTACTGGTTATTCGGCGCTAGATTGAATAGCGCGCCAACCGATATCACGGCGATATTGCATACCATCAAAGCTAATAGCGCCACAAACTGCTAAGGCTTTGGTTTGGGCATCCAAAATATCATCACCGAGCGCCGTCACGCAAACTACACGGCCGCCATTGGTGATAATTTCACCATTGTCAAAGGCTTTGGTACCTGCGTGGAAAACTTTGACATCCATATCCGTTTGTTCATACTGTGACTCAAGCGTTGGTAACCCATGGATGACATCGCCGTTGCTCGCGCTTTCTGGATAGCCTTTGCTAGCCAGTACCACACCCAAGGCAGGACGCTCATCCCACTCGGTTTGTTTGGGAAGATTGCCATCCAACCCTAATGCTATCAAGTCAACCATTGAGCCTTTTAGGCGCATCATAATGGGCTGTGTTTCTGGGTCACCAAAACGGCAGTTAAACTCAATCACATAGGGATCATTGTGGTCATCAATCATCAAGCCTGCGTACAAAAATCCTGTATAAGGTGTGCCATTGGCGTTCATGGCATCGACCACTGGCTGAATTACACGCGCAATCACCTTGTCATGTACTTGCTGCGTCACCACGGGGGCAGGTGAGTAAGCACCCATACCGCCTGTATTAAGGCCGGTATCACCTTCGCCAATACGTTTGTGGTCTTGGCTGGTTGCCATCGGCAAGATATTGTTGCCATCTATCATACAGATGAAGCTGGCTTCTTCGCCTTGCAAGAACTGCTCAATCACCACACGGCTGCCCGCATCACCAAATTTGTTGCCCGATAACATATCATTGATGGCATCAACGGCTTCTTGTTCGCTCATCGCCACAATCACGCCTTTACCTGCGGCTAAACCATCGGCTTTGATGACAATCGGCGCGCCTTCGGCTTTCACATAAGCAATCGCTTGCTCAGCATCGTTAAAAGTTTGGTATTTGGCGGTAGGGATATGGTGTTTTATCATAAAATCTTTGGCAAAGGCTTTTGATCCTTCAAGCTGTGCGCAATACGCCGTGGGTCCCCAAGCTTTGATACCTGCTTTTGTTAAGTCATCGACCATACCTGCCACAAGTGGCGCTTCAGGACCAACCAGGACAAAGGCAATATCATTGTCTTGGCAAAATTGAATCACCGCCGCATGGTCTTTGACGTTTAAATCGACATTTTGTAGTTTGTGTTCAAGCGCTGTGCCCGCGTTACCATTGGCAACAAAAACTGTACTAACTTTGCTATCTTTGGCGCATTGCCATGCCAATGCATGCTCACGTCCACCTGTGCCAATTACTAAAATATTCATATTGTTTCCTTAAAAATGTAAAATAGCCGTATGGTAGGCATTGTAACAAATTTTGGGAACTAAATTAAATGACAAAGCATTTTATTATTGGCGTGGATGAGGTCGGGCGAGGGCCTTTATTGGGCGATGTGGTGGTTTGTGCGCTCATCTTCGATAAGGCGATTTTATCTATTAAAGAAGATAGCCTAAGCACTGATTTACACACGGCTGATAGTGTAGGTATTAGCCACAATCACGCCCTAAGTGCGCTAACTGACTCCAAAAAACTGTCAGAGAAAAAACGAGAAGCGTTATTTTCCTTGATTGAACAAACGGCGAGTGCGCATAAGGTTGTCAAAATTTCTGCCAGCTTAATAGACCAGATCAATATCTTACAAGCGACATTACTAGGGATGAAACAAGCCGTGGCAGGCGTGATGGCGCAAATGTTAGCGCAATACCCAACGGCGACCTTTAGCGTCATGGTGGATGGCAATAAACTGCCCGTGTTGTTTGACTTGCCCAATTATCAGCAAATTACGCATGAGCAAGCGATTGTAAAAGGGGACGGCAGACATGCGTGTATCAGTGGCGCCAGTGTGATTGCCAAAGTAACGCGTGACCGAGATATGGTGGCGTTGTCAAAGTTATATCCTGATTATGGCATTGAGCAGCATAAAGGCTATCCCACCGCCGCCCATATCCAAGCGATACAACATTACGGTATTTTGCCCATGCACCGCAAAAGTTTTGCCCCCATCAAACAGAGGATTTTAGACAAAAAAGGTGAACATACAGTCAATATCCGGTAGTAATGAGTGCCGGTCTAAAGTCGCCTTGTGAGCGAGTTTAACTAGTAAGGTGTGCTGAGCATGACGAGTAAAAGGATGGTCCTGCTCGCAGACCTGCAAGCTGTGCCCGATTTGTTTTCAACCTCTCGGTGGACAGCGCGCCAAACAAGGTCTGATAGTCGCCCTGTATGTTCAAATCCATCATAGCAAATTATAGGGTTTTTTCAAACTAGCTTATACTAAATCAATCTGCCAATTAGCGGCTTGCAATTGGATATTTAAGTTTCTAAGTTTGACCGCTATGTCATCTGCTTGTTTTTGCAGTTTGACCGGTTCAATCACTTTTTGCCATTTGATTTCCCGATAGCTATAGCGATCGCCTTCCGTCTTAGCATTATCAATCGCTGTTTGCAGCAGGCGATGGCGTTCGGCAAGTTCATCACGCTTGACTAAAGTGCTGAGCATGGTTGAACCATCGGGCATGACAGCGATAGCATTGGTGCGATGGATATGGTCGATTAACGCATACAGCTCGCTCATGACTTGATTGGCTTGTAGCAGCAGTTCATTCGGGTTTTCACTGGGGGTATCGCCGTCTTGGACTTTGACGTTTTCAGCAATGCGCGATTTCAAGCTGGCGAGTTTTTTTTGCATATCGGCACGTCGTAACAAAGCTTCTGCAAGTTTCATGGTTATCTCCTTATTGGTTAATTTAGTGGGTCAACTTAAATGTTAAGCTCATTTAACTGGGTTAAAAATTGGGTAGGATAATCTGTAACCACACAATCCACGCCCATGTTAATCAAGCGTTTTGCCACATCAACCTCATTTACCGTCCAAGCGGTGACTGTTAAGCCATATATTTTGGCAATTTCCAGCAGGGTTGGGGTGATAAGCGGATAATAAATGCCCACTTGGCTACAGCCTAAGGCACAAGCGCGATTAAAGGTTTGCAATATTAAGTTTTTACCCGCTGCATCAGGCGTCGGTAAAAAAGCAATTTGGCCTGCTAGCGTGGTTTTGGGCTCAAGTGTTTTAGGCTCAAGTAACAAGCCTGTCGAAAAGTGAAAATTTAAAAATTGCTGTTGGTTTTGAATTTGGTACAAAATATCGGTATCAAAACTGGTCAAAGTGATGGGTAAATCTTGCCATTTTTCTTGTGATAATAGCCGAAGCAGATTTTTAACCAATAGCGCTGGATGAGTTTTGGCATGGGTTTTGATTTCCAGTTCAATATGGCGAAAGTGTTGCAGGTAGGGTGGTAAATCATTTAGCAACAATAGGTGATGTTTTAAAAACCTTAGCTCAAAACGTTGGGAAAACCGCCCATAGTCCGATTGCACAATGGCATCTAATTCCGCCCATGTTTTATCGGCAATCCACGATTGTTGTCTTGCCAGCCGATTTAAGGTTTCGTCATGTACCACCACAAATTTGCCATCGGCAGTCATTTGGACATCAAATTCAACCCCATCAAGCTGCTTACCATGTTTTTGCAATTGCTGCACGTAGGCAAATCCGTCTTGACAGTTCTCTAGCATTTCAGCACGAGCAGCACGATGACCGAGTAAATAATAGGTTTGATTTGGATGGCGCATACGATGGCTCGCAATAGACAATAAAATTTTATGACTACTAAAAATTATTACAACTAAATTTTATTATAAATAATAGTGAACAACTAGCCAATTTGCAAAACTTTGCTTTATAATGGCATGGTAATAAATTCTGCGTGAAAGGTGCCTTATGTCTATGATTTTCCCACAAAATACGTTGTCAAAAAAAATGCGTACGCCGTTATTGTTGGCGTGTTTTGCCTTAACCGTCGTGGGATGTAGTCGCAATGAGCAAAAAGACGAGCAAACTGGCAGTGCTGCAAGCAGTGAGCAAAAGACAATTGAAACGTCTGATATTGCCTGTAACAATGAGAAAGCAACCAGTGCCATTCACAGTTATCTGGTCAATCGCATCGACCAGCAAGCCAAAAAACAGTCTGACATCATTCAGCAGCAAGCAGGTACGATTGTTGATATGACTATCTTGCAAAATGGCTTGTCGCAAGTAGCAATCAATCTAGAAAGTGTGAATGGTAGCAATGGTAAATGCCAAGCGACGGTGTCGTTTAATATGCCTCAAGCGCAGCTCGATAACGCGGATAAAATTTATACCCGTCTAAAAATGCCAGTCGCCGCCGAGCAAATCTCGTCGCGTGGTTATCAACTGCAAAATAGCACTTTAGTGGCAAACAATGTTGGATTTGGTCTATCAGCCAGTGGCGCTAATTACCAAGTCAATAGCACCACAGGCGACGATGTGATTGGGCTAGTCGGTGAGATTATGGCAAATTCGGCATTAGCGCAAACGCTGACCCAGCCATCTAATACGCCCTTAGCTGGTTCTTCGGCAGGCGCCATACCCGTTGTACCACCAGTGACTAGCAAACCCAGTGTCGCTGCCAACAACAGCCAGAATTCAACGACCAAACCTGTCAAGAAACAAACGACAGAAAAACCAAAAACGGGCAGTGAAAAAAACACCAGTGAAAAAACCAAGACTGACGTGACCACCACCACACCAGCCAAGAAAAACACAGCATCTGATAGCGCGGATAAAAAGTCGGTGAAAAAATCTGAGGCCACCACCTCAAATGCTGATACCAAATCAACTGCTACTAAGTCAACGGCTAGCACTGGCAACAGCACAGACAAATCAACCAAGCCAGTATCGCATGAAAAAATCCCAACCGACACCAATGTCAAATTAACCATTGAAGAAAAAAACGAGCAATACTAACGTTAACCACTGTTAGATGATGTGTTTAACGTATGTCACCCAGTCATCAATTTGTTTTAGCATGTTTTTGATGTATTAATTCGCTTTCACTAAACATAAAACAAATTGATGCGTCAATTTTCTGCCTGCCACCATAAGGATATGAACATGGCCCATTTTGCCCCACAAATCGCTGTTAAAGCTACCTATATGCGCGGTGGTACGTCAAAAGGTACTTTTTTCAAGCTTGATGACCTACCTGAACGCTGCCAAACCCCAGGGCAAGCCAGAGATAATTTTTTACTGCGGGTGGTTGGTAGTCCAGATCCGTATGGTAAGCAAATTGACGGTTTGGGGAATGGCTCATCATCAACCTCCAAAGTGGTGATTTTGTCAAAAACAGACGTTGCCGATCATGATGTGAATTATTTATTCGGTCAGGTCGCCATTGATAAAGCGATGATTGATTGGTCAGGTAACTGTGGTAACTTAACCGCTGCGGTTGGTTCATTTGCGATTGCCAATGGATTGGTGGATACCAGTAAAGTGCCCCAAAATGGTATCTGTGAAGTGCGTATTTGGCAGCAAAATATTAGCAAAACCATCATCGCGTATGTACCCATGACCGATGGTCAAGTGCAAGAAACGGGCGATTTTGAGCTAGATGGTGTAACTTTCCCAGCAGCCGAAGTCAAAATTGAATTTATCGACCCTGTGGACAGCGATGGCGATATGTTCCCGACGGGCAACTTGATTGACAAACTTAATGTACCTGAAATCGGTGAATTTGACGTCACGATGATCAATGCGGGTATCCCAACGATTTTTTTAAATGCCAAAGACTTAGGTTTTACGGGGGCTGAGCTGCAAAAAGACATCAACGGCAACCAAGAAATTTTGGCTAAGCTTGAAAAAATCCGTGCTCATGGCGCCGTTAAAATGGGACTGATTGCAGAGTTAACAGAAGCTCAAACCCGTCAGCATACCCCAAAAATTGCTTGGGTTGCGCCACCCGCCGATTATACCGCCTCTAGTGGCAAAGCAGTCAAGGCAGGCGATATTGATTTGCTTGCCCGCGCGATGAGCATGGGTCAACTGCACCATGCCATGATGGGTACAGCCTCGGTTGCGATTGGCACCGCAGCGACCATTAAGGGTACGCTAGTTAACCAAGCGGCAGGTGGCAAAGCGTTGTCTGAAGTACGCTTTGGTCACCCATCAGGCACGCTACTGGTCGGGGGTGAGTCCTCGCAAGTGGATGGCAAATGGCAAGCCAAAAAAGTGTCTATGAGCCGTTCAGCGCGCCGTCTAATGGTGGGTGAGGTGTATGTGCCGCGCGATGCGTTTTAATCGACAAATCATTCATAAGCCAACTAATAGCCCAATACCTAAGAGCCCAATAATGACAGATAAGCAATCACACTGGATTGAACTGACGCACGCACCAAGCCAAGGGGTAAACGTGGTTCAAACCCTATCTGGCTGTGAATCTATGCCAAGCAAGTCAAGCAATGATTCTGTGGGGCAGTCTAGTTTGAATGCTGTGTATGGTCAATTCAATCTGGGCTTGCATGTAGGGGATGATAGCATGCAAGTGCATCAAAATCGTGCGCACTTGCTACAATCCTTGCAACAATATCATCCTGCATTAAAGAGCATTCATTGGCTTAATCAAATCCATGGTAATGACATTTATCAGGTTACCGATAAAATTGGCACAGCAGCGATATCTGCTGATGCGCATATCACGCGTTTGCCTAACGTTGCCTTAGCTATCATGACGGCAGATTGTGTACCTGTCATGATAGCGACGGAGGCAGCAGATGATAACAAGCTGATTGCGGCTATTCACGCTGGCTGGCAAGGTCTTAGCAAGGATATCATTACAAAGACCGTACAAAAAATGGTACACCAGTTTGACTTTGCAGCGGGGGACAATGCGCCTGCCGAAATGCAGAATGTTACTCGTAGATGGCATGCTTGGGTAGGCCCTAGCATCGCACAATCAAGCTATGAAGTGGACAGTCGTGTCAAAGATGCCGTGTTATCATCCTTAAATGTATCTGAGGTTGTTGCTACTCAGCTGTTTCGGCCAAATGCTGATAAGGTCGGTCATTATTTTGCCGATTTGCCTGCAATAGCAGAATTACAGCTCAAGGCTTGTGGCATTCATCAGGTGCATAAAAGTGGATTAGATAGCCATAGTGATGCACGATTTTATTCGTATCGTCGGCAAACCCAGTATCAATTGCCTGCGACAGGTAGAATGGCAACGCTGCTTTTTATGGATTAATTCAATCATAAAAAAAGGCAGTGTGTTAATCATACTGCCTTTTTTGTGAAAGCTAAATTATTGCATGATTTTAACATAAGCCTGCGCTCTTAAATCCTGCATCCAATCGTCTAGCGCTTGCGGTGCCATACGTTGGTATAGAATTTCACGCGCCATGTTTTTACGATAAACATCGCTCACATCTTTTTGGCGTTTTTCATCGACTTTAAGAATATGCCAGCCAAATTGTGATTGAAATGGCACAGAATAGTCATTTACCGACGTTTTTTTCATCATTGCTTCAAAGCTTGGTACCATATCACCTTCACTAACCCAGCCCAAATCGCCGCCATTACTGGCACTTCCTGGGTCTTTTGAGTAGGTGCTCGCTAAGGTAGCAAAGTCCTCACCTTGACGCAGTTTTTCATAGATAGTGTCGATCTGCTGTTTTGCCATGTCAGCCGGTAGGGCAGTCGATGGGCTAATTAAAATATGGCGGGTATGCCATTGATCGATGATTTTTTGTTGACCGCCGCGTTTATCGACCAATTTAATCACGTTATAACCTTCTGCCGTGGCAATGGGATTGGTGACTTGCCCGACTTCAAGGGCTGTGATGTTTTTTGACAGTTCTGTTGGTAACTCTGCCGCGACGTGGTAGCCCATATCGCCCCCTTGAATTTGCGCGTTATAGTTGGTTTGCGCGTCGGTCATGATTTGCTCAATATTGGCATTCTCGGCTTGCAAATTTTTGGCAATTTGGGTGGCTACGGTCAGCGCTTGTTTTTTTTGTTTGTCGCTGGTTTTACCTGCGGCATCGGCTTCGAAAGGCACGCGAATATGTAAGGTGTGATATTGGGATTTTTCTAAAGCGTTGCTCTCTGGTGATTTTAAGAAGTTATCGACATCTTGATCGGAGATTTTGATGCGGCTGGCAAGTTGTTGCTGCTGCAAAGTTTGTATCGCCAAGTCTTCACTTACTTTTTGACGCAATGCTTGGTAACTACCTACGCGCTGGGCGTCAAGTTTTTGCTGGAATTCGGCAAGGCTTGCGACCCCATTTTGTTGTGCCAAATTGGTCAACGCAGCATTCACTGCATTTTCCTCAGCTTGCAGTCCTTGGCGTTTGATGATATCAAGTTGGATTTGCTTAGTAATTAGCTGATCTAATACTTGCGGATAAAGTTGCTGTGCGGGTGGTACAGGTTTGTTTTGCGCTTGAAGCTGTGCAGAAGCTTGAGCAACCGCGCGATCTAACTGGCTGCGTAAAATAGGGGTGTCGTTGACAATGGCAATCACGCCATCAATGACGTGATCTTGCGAGTTACTAGTAACGACAGGCGCAGGCTCAACCAATGAGTTGGCGACCTCTGACTCTGATGTTACGGGCGCAGTTTGGGAGACAGCTTTTGCTGTTTTTTGAGTGGTAGGTTTTGAGCCGCTGGCTTTGGTGTCAGCTTTGACTGATTTGGCAGCGTTGGTGGTTTTATTTGCTGTAGTTGCCGCTTTGGTTGATTTGTTTGTGGTTTGCGCTGCAGGTTTGGTACTAGATTTTTTACTAGATTCTACCGTCGTTTTGCTGCTAGTTGTGTTAGTTTTAGCTGTTGCAGCCGCTGCTGCAGTCACGGCTTGCGCGTTCAATGTTGGCATGACCAATAGTGCGCCATATATCAAAGCGCTAGTGAGAGCAGATAGGGTGTTACGGGGAAAATTGGGTAAATTATGCATGACAGCATGGTTCATGGCATGTATCCTTAAAATAAAAACCAAAAAATAGAAAAAGTAGATTTGATCACTCAAAAATTGTGGCAAAACCATTTAGCTTAAATGACGGGTCTTTGACCAAGTTTCTTACATTTAGATATTGCTAAGTTTGGGTCATTTTATACAATAATATTTGCTAGCGTATGTCTGTATCATAATAAATCCTAAAAAACGTCAAATTTTAGGCGGTTTTTTGCGCAAAAGGCGTTTAGTATCTAGGGTCATAACCCAATACCCGATTACGCATCAAGCTAGCCAGTCGACCGTCACCTTTATTGGATAACCCATTTAAGCTAATTTCTGCCATGATGGCGTGGTCAGCACTGTCTTTATCACTTAATTCATCATAATAGCGGCGAGCATAAATCGATAAGCCATAACAACAGCTATCATAAGTAAAGCCCGCTAACACATCACTAAAGCGACTTTTCTCATTGTCGTATTGCACAGCCCCTAAAAACTGCCAATTATCACTAATAGGCAAAACAGCGGAGCCTGTGAAAGCAGAGAGGGCTTTTTGTCCAAATCTACTCTCATTGCGTTTGATATACCCTAAGTTATAAAGGCTATTGAAAGTTGGCGCATAACGAAATTGGGTATTGATGTAGTTTAAATCAGCGTTGTCATCAACCGAGCCATCTAAATCCACCCAAAAATCTTGACGCGGTTGGGTGCTTACCTGAAAGACGGTACCGGTATTGTCAATTTTTAACCCATCATCAGTATTGTCAAGATGTACCCGAATATCACTCAAATAAATTTGTTTACCCACGCTGGCATCCAAGCGAGTCAAACCATTACCATCAATATAGCGATAATTTAATGAAGGGGTTAAATGGTTGTTGTCGGGCAGACGATCATATCCCAAAAACCATGAATCTTCATACAATTGCGAAAAATTGAGCGATGCCAAACGGGTATTAAAGTTGGGTACGTCAGTCTGGTCCTTATAAGGCGAGTACACATATTTTAGGCGCGGGCTTAATAACTGATAGCCGCCCAAGGATTCATCAAATTTACCAAATGGGGTGCCTGTTTTAAAGAAATTTAAGCCACTGTCAATACTAAACTGCGGTACAAAAATAGATTGGCTTTTGCTATTTTTATCCAGTCCATTGGCGTCGGCTGATTCTTGGTCAAATTGGGTGTAAAGGTGCTGTAAACTTACTGACGGCGTCACATATCCCCAAGTTCGCGTTATTGGATAGGCGGCAGTGAGTTTGTTATACAGTCTGCCACCGCTTTGCTCAGGTGCAGAGCCATCATCGATTGGGCGTTTAAAATAAGCAAAATCGCTGATACACGTCAAATCAAATTGGGTTACCCAAGGCACACGATATTTGACCGATAACTGCGGCAGACGGTCATACGGTTTGTCTTTATCCAAGATTTTGTCTGAATTGGTTAAATTACGATCCAGGGTTTGAAAGGTCTCAATCTTGGCAAGCGCAGTCAAATAGTCATTGTAATAATTGGCTTGAATGCGGCGCGGTAAATTTAATTGAACGGTTTCGTCACCCAATGTCTCAAAATCGTTTAAAAATTTAGGGTCTGAGACGTACTGGTATAGCGCGTCAATGGATAGGTTAGGGATATCTTTTGACTGCCAATGATGATCATAATAAAAGCGGGTACGGTCTTCATCATTATATTGTTTGTCGTTTGGCAGATAAGAGCCTGTCAAGCTACCATAACCAAATTTTTCTGTCAGATAGCGGAACTCACCTGTCAACATCGGATTGCGGTCAGTAAAAATGGTAGGCGTGACAGTGGCATCGTAATTTGGCGCTAGATTAAAGTAATAAGGTAACTGTACATTAAAACTCCCTTCCGTACTAAAGCCACCGCGTGGTAATAAAAAACCACTGGTGCGCCGATCGTCAATCGGAAAGTTAAAATACGGCAGGTACAATACCGGGGTATTTTTAACTTTTAACGTGGCATTATAGGCTTCACCGCGGCCCGTGTCGGTATTGATATCGATGTTTTTGGCATTGATTTGCCAAGTCGGATTGTCAGGCGCGCAGGTGGTAAACATGACATCGTCAATTTCAACGCGGCTTTCATCGACTTTATTAAGCCGTTTGGCATAACCATACGCTTGTAGCGGTACGCTGGCAAACGCCACATCTTTGGCGGTTGCTTTGGTGCTATCCGTTTGGTACGCCAGTTCATCGGCAACGGTAATCAGCCCACCTTTTGGGCTATCTTTAAGGCTTACACGTGGGTTACCGTCTGTCGATTGGGTACTTTGCGCGGCATCGACCAACAAAACATTACCTTGAGCGGCTGCAATGCCATCTTGCACGTTAACGACCACTTTATCGGCAGAGATTTGCTGACGACCTTGGTTGATTTGCACATCGCCTGACAATTCAGCGTAGTTTTCATTGTCATAATAGCCATAGTCAGCCGATGCATAAATTGGGAAGCTGCTATTGGGCTGATCGGTAGCGGCTGCCGCTAATGCCTGTTGTTGATAGATGGTCGAAGTGGGATATACCCAGTTGCCATGACACATGGCGTCTTTTCGGGCACCTGCTTTTGATTGCGAATTTGCTTGAGCAACTGACTGTTGACTATCAGGCGTGAGCGGGCTTAGCAAATTTGGATTAGCATTTGGATTAGCAACCGTGGCACTAGTATCGTCCGTGGTTTGCGGGGTTTTGGGTTGATAAAAGGTTTTGAGCTTATCTAGACTGGCTTGCTGCTGTTGATTTGGGGTAAAGTTGGGACGAGTACGCGCAGAGTTTGGTTTGATATCAGGCGCGCTAATCGGCGTGATACCTTGATTGGTGGTTACATCGACAGCAGTGACGCTGTCTGCTGTGGTGGCGATACTACTATCGGTATCGGGCTTTGCAGCTAAGGTATCAAGGTTTTGTTTTTCAATACTCTGTGATTCAGTGCTTTGTGTCTCAATATTCTGTGACTCAATGTTTTGAGCTGCTGTGCTTTGTGCTGTCGCTGCATCAGTCGATTCCGTAACGGCGCCTGTCGGCAACACCGCAAGCGCTGAGGTTGAATACAAAGTAGTAAACATCGCCCCAAGCGTCATCGCTAAAACGTTGGTATGTCGATAAATTTGGTGTAGTGATTGATGCAGGCGTGTGGGCTGGGTTGGTAAAGACGAATGTGAAGTTAAACGATTAGAAGTTGACGAAATAGGCGACAATTTCACAGATTTTTTCATTAGACATTTACCAAAGACGCAATATAAAAACCTTCACATCATATCACTAGCGTCATCAATATACTATTGCAAAAGATGTTTAAAATTGCAAACATGTTAGACGCCACTTGAGAGATACGTAGATTTTCGGTAGCATAACTTATTTTTATTGAGTAAGCCCACGTTATGAACCATCCTGCCGCACAACTTGCCAACCAAGACTCTTCCGATAGCCCAGCTTCGCCATCAAATACCGAGTCATGTGAACAACAGCCACTTGAACAACAATCACTTAAACAACAGTCACGTGAACAACAGCTGCATACTTGGTTGACCGAAGTTTTTCAAAATCAGTCATTGCAGCATGAAAAAATACCTGGTGATGCCAGCTTTCGCAGCTATCATCGCTTAACCGTCGACAATCAACACTATATCGTGATGGATGCGCCGCCAGAAAAAGAATCGGTGAAAGAATTTATCGCCGTGGGCAACTTAATGGCAGGTTATGTGCATGTGCCAAAGATGATTGCCACGGATGAACAGCAAGGTTTTATCGTCCTTGAGGATTTGGGAAATACGGATTTTGCCGATGTCATTGCCAAGGATTTAACGGATGTAGGCGAGCTGGCAAAAACTGCGCGCTATTATCAGCAGGCAATGCAGGAAATTTTGGCGATTCAAAAGATTGACATCAATGACGCCAAAGCCGTTATCCCAAGTTACGATGATGCCTTGCTGCGCCGAGAAATGGGCTTGTTTAGCGAGTGGTTTTTACCCTATATTGGCGTGACGATGACCCCAGACTTAGAGACGCTGTGGCAAGATTTGCAGGCTGATATTATCCAGCAAGTCATCGCGCAGCCTCAAGTGGTGGTGCACCGTGATTTTCACAGCCGTAATTTGATGGTATTAAATCACAGCGATGAGTTGGGCGTGATTGATTTTCAAGATGCTGTCATCGGTGCCTACACCTATGATTTGGCGTCTTTATTGCGAGATGCCTATATCAATTATGATGAAACATGGGTCAACACGCATTTGGCTCATTATCACCAATTGGCGCAAATTGATAAAAGCTTGGCAGAGTTTACCGTGGATTTTAATATCATGAGTATGCAGCGTCATCTCAAGGTATTGGGAATCTTTGTACGTTTGTTCGAACGAGATGGCAAAGACCGTTATTTGGTCAATCTGCCTAAAGTTTTCAATGATTTATTAACTTGTCTAAAAGCTATCACCCAATGGGATAAGCATTATACTTTTGATAAATTTGCTGATTGGATGACAGCCGTTGTTGAACCTGCTTTTCATCAAAAAATCCAAGGATAAAACCCCATGACAACCACCATCACCCAAGCCATGATTTTATCAGCGGGTAAAGGCACTCGGCTGCGCCCTTTAACCTTGACCACGCCAAAACCACTTGTCGAAGTCGGCGGGCAACCACTTATTGTGTGGCATATCAAAGCACTCAAACAAGCAGGTATCACCGACATTACAATCAATGTGTCATGGCTTGCTGACAAACTGCTAAATGCAATCGGGGATGGCAGTCAATACGGTGTCACCATTCATTGGTCGATTGAACCAGAAGAACCGCTTGAGACAGCCGGCGGTATCAAGCTGGCTTTGGCTACCGGTAAATTAAAAGACCAGCCATTTATTTTGGTCAATGGGGATGTGTGGACGCCTTTTGATTTTGCTCAATTAAGCCAGCTTCAGTTAAACGATTCGCAGGCTTATTTGCTACTCACCGACCAAGCGACGCACAACCCAACTGGCGATTTTGCCTTAGAAAATGGCAAGGTCAAGGCAGATGGTACGCCAAAATATACCTTTGCAGGGATTAGCGTGATGTCACCAAGATTATTGGATACGGTCAAGGTAGGTGAAACTGCGCCGCTTGCGCCATTACTCAAACAAGCCATGCAAGCCGGTTTGGTAATGGGGGATTTGCTGAGCGATGGGTGGGTCGATGTAGGCACGCTTGAGCGTTTAGAAAATTTGAACCAAAAATTGTCGGCTAACAAGTGATTTGGCAGAAAAATTCATCTTTTGCCATTTTGTTTTTATTTGAGAGCCAAGCAAACTAAACGGTTAAAGCTAAAAAAATGACCTAAAACTGTGATAAAATTTGTCACAGTTTTATTTTTAGCATGTTACATACGACAAAATTTAATTCTGTAATTAATTCTGCAATATAGGAAAGCCAATGACAACCCCAATTTCTGAACGTCGTCTTGCCAACGCCATCCGTACCCTAGCCTTTGAAGCGGTGCAAAAAGCCAATTCTGGACATCCAGGCGCGCCAATGGGCATGGCAGATATCGCTGAAGTGTTATGGCGTAAGTTTTTAAAGCATAATCCAACCGACCCAAATTGGCTAAATCGCGACCGTTTTGTGCTTTCAAATGGTCATGGCTCAATGTTGCATTACGCTTTGCTGCACTTGACAGGGTATGACGTTAGCATTGAGGATATCAAAAATTTTCGCCAATTGCACTCTAAAACCCCCGGTCACCCTGAATATGGCTACACCGCAGGTGTGGAAACTACCACAGGTCCGTTGGGTCAAGGGATTGCCAATGCCGTAGGTTTTGCGATTGCAGAAAAAACCCTAGCCGCGCAATTTAACCGAGACGGTCACCAAGTCATCGACCACCAAACCTATTGCTTTTTAGGTGATGGCTGTTTGATGGAAGGTATTAGCCATGAGGTGTGCTCATTAGCCGGTACGCTGCAACTGGGCAAATTAATTGTGTATTATGATGACAATGGTATTTCGATTGATGGTGATGTCGAAGGCTGGTTCTCAGATGATACCCAAAAACGTTTCGAAGCTTATGGCTGGCAAGTGCAAAAAGTTGACGGTCACGATACCGATGCCATTACCCAAGCGACCCAAAATGCCATAGCTGAAAAAAATAAACCCTCACTCATCATCTGTAAAACCGTGATTGGCGCAGGTTCACCAAACAAGCAAGGCTTGGAGGCCTCACATGGCGCACCCCTTGGCGCGGATGAAATCTTGCTTACCCGTCAAGCACTCAAGTGGGATCACGAAGCCTTTGAACTGCCAGACGATATTTATGAAGGATGGGATTGCACAGTTAAAGGTCAAGCGCTACAACAATCATGGGAAAGTGAATTTGATGCTTATAAAGACGCTTACCCAGAGCTTGCCAGTGAATTACTTCGCCGTGTGAATGGTGACTTGCCAGCAAATTTTGAGATACAAGCACAGGAATTTATCAAGGCGTGTCAAGCGAACCCAGAAAACATTGCAACGCGTAAAGCCAGCCAAAATTCAATCAATGCCTTACAGCCATTATTGCCAGAGCTACTGGGCGGTTCTGCTGATTTGGCAGGGTCAAATCTGACTTGGTTTAAAAATGCCAAAGCGCTCGAAGATGATGCGGCAGGTAACTATATCCACTACGGCGTGCGTGAATTTGGTATGACGGCAATTGCCAATGGTATAGCCTTATATGGCGGCTTTATTCCGTATGTGGCGACGTTCTTGATGTTTATGGAATATGCGCGCAATGCGGTGCGTATGTCAGCCTTGATGAAACAACGCGTCATTAATGTCTATACCCACGACTCAATCGGTCTGGGTGAAGATGGACCCACTCACCAACCTGTCGAGCAGTTGTCAAGTCTGCGTGCCACCCCAAACCTGCATACTTGGCGACCATGTGATACGGTCGAGTCAGCTGTGGCATGGGTAGAAGCTTTGAAAGCAAAATCAACCCCATCAGCGCTGATTTTTAGCCGTCAAAACCTACCGCACCAAGCGCGACATATTGAGCAAGTAGCCAATATTGCCAAAGGTGGTTATGTACTAGCCAAAGAACAAGGCGAGCTACGTGCCATCATCATCGCCACAGGTTCAGAGATTGAGCTTGCAATGAATGCTTACACTGAGTTGACTGCCGAAGGTTTGGGCGTGCGCGTCGTATCGATGCCATGTGCTGAAGTGTTTGCCAAACAAGAAATCAACTACCGTGACAGTGTGTTGCCACCGCAAGTGCGTGCGCGTGTGGCGGTTGAAGCCAGCCATATCGATTATTGGTACAAGTTTGTAGGGCTTGATGGTAAAGTCGTGGGTATGACCACCTTTGGTGAGTCTGCCCCTGCCAAAGACTTGTTCCCATACTTTAACATCACCACTGATGCGGTCATTCAAGCCGTGAAAGCGGTTGTGTAATTTTTAAAATATTGTTTGGTAAATTAAAACGTGCTATATTTTTTAGCACGTTTTTTTTGCAAGGTTTCAATGACAATTTCAATCATTATTAGCATAGTTTCTCTTATAATTGCAGTGGCTTCAATGTCGATTAACTATTGGCTTTGGCGAAAAATAAATCGTCCTGTAGTTACGGCTAGAATTTCTTCAAAGGAAACAAATAGCCCAGCAATAAACTTGCTGGTTGAAAATACAGGTAATATGCCTGCAAAAAATATAAAAATAATTTCCAACAGAAAAGATGTTTTATCTTGTTTAAATGGTGAAAAGATACCTAACGATGTAAATGAAGTTTTATTTAAAGATACAATTATTCCAGTTTTAGCTAATGGGAAAGTCGCAACAACAGGATTCTGGGCGTTTGGAGCCAAAGAATTTAAAGAAAATAGTGATAGATGGCGTTCTGGAGCAGTTCTGCCTATTATCATTGAGTATTACAATTTTGAAGGAAGAAAATTTATAGAAAAATCTGAATTAAGATTTGCACCTGACAATGCGTTCGCATTTTATTCATGGAGCTAATAAAGCTAATTGAATTGTCTCATTCATAGTGACAGCAATAACAGCATTAACACTGTTGTCATTCAACCGCCAATCGCCGAGCACTAACCGTTTTTTATGGCCAATTTGATGAACAGCAGGGCGGTGAGTATGCCCATGAATCAGTATATCGGCTTTTTGCAAGGCTTGTCTGACGGCTTGTTCATTGACATCCATGATTTGCAGAGATTTTTTGGCATTATCAGTTTTGCTTTTTTGGCGTAAATCTTGTGCGATTTGTTGGCGTTTTTTGATGGGTAGCGCGAGCAAAATTTTTTTAGTGATAGGATGTTGGATGATTTTGCGAAAGCGTTGGTAACCTTTATCATCGGTACACAGCGCATCGCCATGTTCTAGGCGAATTTTTTTGCCATTTAACGTCAAATAAAACGGCTCAAAAATCAATTGCCCGCCAAACTTATCGCAAAATTGCTGCCCAAGTAGAAAATCCCGATTACCATGCATGACAAAAATCTGGCAGTTTTTATCGGATAATGTTTTGAGCTTTTCTATAATCGGTTGAAGCGCATCTGTTAAGGTGTCTGTATCAGCAACATCATCCCCTAGCCAAGCTTCAAACCAATCACCGAGAATAAAAAACTGTTTTAGGTTAGGCAATAAAGCCAGTTTATCTAAAAAATCTAAAAAAGCCTGCCCTAAAGAATTAGTGGCAGGCTCATTCATACTCAAATGTAAGTCACTGATAAGCACTTGCGCAATGGCAGAAGGATTATCAGTGACCAAATCTACAAAACTTTGCATACAAAAAAATTATTTCTCAATTACTTTTGCATGGGTAATCACCACAGGCGTGGTCGGCACGTCAGCGTGGAAACCGTATTTACCAGTCGGTACACCTTTGATTTTATTGACAATGTCCATGCCTTCAGTCACTTTACCAAACACCGCATAGCCCCAACCTTGTGGGTTTTTGCCAGAGAAGTTTAGGAAACTATTGTCTTTTACATTGATAAAAAATTGCGCAGTCGCTGAATGTGGGTCAGAAGTACGTGCCATCGCAATCGTGCCGACTTCATTTTTTAAGCCATTATCTGCTTCGTTTTGGATTGGGGCATTGGTAGATTTTTCTTTCATGTTGGCGTCCATACCACCACCTTGAATCATAAAACCGTCAATGACGCGGTGAAAAATGGTGCCATCATAATGACCTGATTTGACGTATTCTAAGAAGTTTGCCACGGTGTTGGGGGCTTTTTCTTGATTGAGTTCGATAACGATGTTACCCATGGTGGTTTCTAATTCTACGTATGGCATATCCATTGTGAGCTCCTAATGGTTTTTATGGTTAAAAAAACGTATCTTGCAATTGTTGTGGCTATCCTAGCGATTTTCAATCAAAAAGTCAGTATTTAGTTTGCAAAGTTGGCAAAATTAAATGTTTCAATTAAATTCATTTAAGTTTTTTCAATGTCAAAAAACTGCTAGAATGGCAGATTAGTTCACCATTTTTGTAATAGGTAAGGGGCAACCAAATGACGGCGACGACCGACAAAAATACAAAAACCGACGATACAGCAACCAATAGTGAAAAAAATGACTTTATCCGTGCGATCGTACGCGATGACCTTGCTTCGCAAAAATATAGCCAGATTGTGACCCGTTTTCCACCTGAGCCCAATGGCTACTTACATTTGGGTCATGTCAAATCTATTTGTCTCAACTTTGGGCTTGCCAAGGAGTTTGCAGGGCTGTGTAACCTACGGTTTGATGACACCAATCCTGATGCTGAAGATCAGGAGTTTGTCGATAATATCAAAGATGATGTCAAATGGCTCGGTTTTGATTGGGCAGGCGAGGCGCGCTATGCGTCCAGTTATTTTGGTCAATTGTATGATTGGGCGGTGAAATTAATCAAACAAGGCGATGCCTATGTTGATTTGCAAAGTCCTGAGGATATTCGTGAAAACCGTGGCAATTTTGGTCAGGCAGGTAAAAATTCACCTTATCGTGATGCCAGTGTTGAAGAGAATTTGCTACGCTTTGACGATATGAAACTTGGCAAATATGGCAATGGTGAAGCGGTGCTTCGTGCCAAAATCGACATGGCAAGCCCCAATATGAATATGCGCGATCCAATTTTGTATCGTGTCATGCACCAAGCGCATCACCAAACAGGCGATGATTGGTGTATTTATCCCATGTACGATTATGCTCACCCGTTGTCAGATGCAATCGAAGGGATTACGCATTCGATTTGTACCCTAGAATTTGAAGACCACCGTCCGTTTTATGATTGGGTGGTAGATAAAGTGGGTTTTGACAAAGAACCACACCAATATGAATTTGCACGCCTAAACGTGAACCATATTTTGACCAGTAAACGCAAACTCAAAAAACTGGTCGAAGATGACTTGGTGAGCGGTTGGGACGATCCTCGTATGCCGACGATTGCCGGTATGCGCCGCCGTGGTTATACCCCTGAAAGCTTGCGGGATTTTTGTGACCGTGTAGGCGTCAGCAAGTCGGACGGTGTGGTGGATTTTGGTTTACTGGAATTTAGTATCCGTAACTCATTAGAGCATGTGAATCGTGCCATGGCGGTGCTAAGCCCACTAAAAGTGACGATTACCAATTTTGATGAAGCCGTCGCCAATGTTGAAACACTCAAAAAAGACAGTGTAAAAACTAAACTCGACAATGGGGTTTTATGGTTGAGCCAGCCTAAAAATAGCCATGATGAAAGCCAAGGTATGCGTGACATTCCCTTTACCAAGGAAATATATATTGATAAAGGGGATTTTGAAATCACGCCGCCTGAAGGTTATAAACGCTTGTCACCGCAAAACCCAGAAATCCGCTTACGCAATAGTTATGTGCTAAAGATTGAGGAGCACATCACCGACGATAATGGTGAAGTGGTGGGGTTAACAGCGACTATTGACCCAAAAACGTTGGGCAACAATCCAGAAGGACGTAAGGTTAAAGGCGTGATTCATTGGGTTTCAGCCAGTCTAGGTGTACCTGCGAAGGTACGTCTGTATGAGCAGCTGTTTACCCAAGAAGACCCCGCCAAAATTGACATCAATAATTTAGCCGCAGAGATTAATCCCAATTCACTGCGTGAAGTAGATGCCATGGTCGAGCCTTCTTTATCACAAGTCAATGCAGGCGAGCGTTTCCAATTTGAACGTGAAGGGTTTTTTGTGGCAGATAGTAAAGATTATTCACCAGAGCATTTGGTGTTTAACCGTATTGTGACCTTAAAAGACAGTTTCAAACCATAAATCATCTTTAACCTATTCATCAGCTGGCATAGCAATATGTCAGCTTTTTTTGTAAAAGGATATCTTAACCTATTGTTACTTATGGTTTTATTATTGTATTAGCTAGACGGTTTTGTTATTTTTTTACATGCGTAATATTTGTACTGTGCTAAACTACTCACGTAAATTTAAGTCAGTCTTGCGTAATCAATCCGTTATTCTTGTTAGATTTTGTAACTTTTAACAGCTTGATTTTAATAGCTACTAGGCTTAAGGTATCGTTGTTGATCTGTTTTTCGTAAATATATTGGTAGTTTTGGTAACTGTATGCTTTATCCAACAGCAAGTTAACCATGATTTGATTGAGAGTGTTGAAATGAAAACATTGTTAAAGAAAACGTTGTTAGGTGCGGTCATTGCACTGGTTGGCGTACAAAGTAATGCTGAATTAAATATGCAGACAGGTAGCCAAGCTAAGGTTAGTTGGGGTGGGCAAGGTAGTTTAGACAAAGCCCGTGCTATCATGTATAACAGCACGCCACAGACGACAAGTTTTAATAGTAGCAATTATAATAACTATAACAATGCATACAGTGAGGATGATAGCTACAATCCTGCTTGGTCTCAAGACACCACGCGGGCTTCGGGCAGCTATTTTGCCAATTCCAAAGGCGCTTTGGTAGTGGATGCGTTAACGGGCAATACTATTTATGAAAAAAATGCTGATATCGCCCGTCCCATTGCCTCAATCAGTAAATTGATGACAGCTGTGGTGGTAGCGGAATCAGGCGCTAACATGAGCGAAACATTGACGATTAGTCCCTTAGATTTCAAAACCCCAAAACAATCAGGTAGTGACCGTCTAAAAGTTGGCGATCAGCTTAATCGTGCTGAAATGCTACTGATGATGATGATGAAATCAGAAAATCCCGCGGCTAAAGCATTAGCACGTACTGACCCTATGGGCTATGACAATTTTATCAGCCGTATGAACCAAAAAGCGCGTGAATTGGGGATGACGCAAACCCGTTATTATGACCCATCGGGTTTGGATTCTCGGAATGTGGCGTCACCGCGTGATTTGGCAATTTTGGCGCGCTATGCTTATAAGCATAATCTAATTAGCCAGTTTAGTACAACGCCTAGCCGCCAATTTGGGGTAAATAATATCAATTCAGGTTACCGCACGGTTGCGGCGCGCAGTACCAATTACATGGTACGCGATGGTTTATACAATATTGGCCTATCAAAAACAGGGTATATTCGTGAAGCCGGTAACTGTGTTTTGTTTGAAACCAATGTCGGTAATCGTCCAGCCATCGTAGTGTTGTTGGGCGCCAATGACTCAAAAACCCGTTGGAACGATGCAGAAAACATTATTGCTAATTTAAGCATGCGCCGATTCACCTAATCAATTCGCAATTTACAAACTAATTTTTTGATAAAAAAGCAAGGATAACTGTCCTTGCTTTTTTATGGGTGCAAAACTACCAAAACCAGCTATTTGGTGTGTTTTATAAGCTATTTAGCGTGTTTCATACAAGTGGTTGCAAAGGGTACTGCTTCTAGGCGCGCGGGCTCGATTTCTTCACCACTCACGGTGCAAATACCGTAAGTACCATTTTCGATACGAAGTAAGGCATTATTCACCAATTCAAGGTTTTGCTGGGCTTCGACTAGCAAGTTTTTACGTACATCGTTTTGCTCATTAATCACCGCTTGGTCGTCCCAATCTTGGGTCATATCCGTATCAGGATTTTGCATATCATGTTGGATTTTATGCACGCGAGTTTGGTATTCTTGTTTTAAGTCAAGTAATTGTTGTTTTGCTTTGTCAAGGTCAACCATAAAGCCTCCAATTTTATAATAAAATATTGAACGCAGTGCTGCGTTCATGTTTTTGTTATTATAAGCTTATCATCAAGACCCTTCTTAATAAAGTAGTAATATAGTAGTCATACCGTGTTATCACCGCGCGCAGCATTAGTTGATAGCATCAATAATGTTAAAAATACTCAAAATATGCTAATCTACGCTTATTTTTTTATTCAATTTTTGTTGTCATGTGACGACGTTTTATCAACCCCTACGGGTCACCATCCTGTTGTTAACTTAGAGGTTAATCCATGCAATTTGCTCGTTTAAACGATATTGATGTTTCTGGCAAAACAGTTTTGATTCGCGAAGATTTAAATGTACCGTTAAAAGATGGCAAAATTGCCAATGATGCCCGCTTAAAAGCAAGCTTGCCCACTATTCAGTTGGCTTTAGATAAAGGCGCAGCGGTTATCGTGTGTTCGCATCTAGGTCGCCCAGACCCCTCAAACCCTGAAGCCAAATATTCATTGCAGCCAGTCGCAGATTATTTGGGCGATGCCCTTGGCAAACCTGTCAAATTAGTGACCGATTATGCCCAAAATAATGTGACAGTAGCCCCAGGTGAAGTTGTGTTACTGGAAAATGTACGTTTTAATGCGGGTGAAAAGAAAAACGATGCTGCTTTATCTGAACGTTATGCCGCTTTATGTGATGTATTTGTGATGGATGCTTTTGGTACTGCTCACCGTGCTGAAGCGTCGACAGAAGGCGTTATCGCCAAAGCAAAGATTGCCTGTGCAGGCCCATTATTGGCGGCAGAACTTGATGCATTAGCCAAAGCTTTAGATAACCCGGCCAAGCCCATGCTTGCGATTGTTGGTGGCTCGAAAGTTTCTACCAAATTGGATGTGCTTAAATCATTGGCAAAAATCTGTGACCAAATCATTGTGGGTGGTGGTATTGCCAATACATTCTTGGCAGCCAAAGGTGCCAATGTCGGTGCATCGCTATATGAAGCGGACATGGTGGAAACGGCCAAAAGTATTATGCAAGAGACCCATGTATTACTACCTGACGAAGTGGTCGTCGCCAAAAAATCACAGATTGATTTTGATGATTTTTTGGGCTCGCTAGAATCTGCCGATGCGGTAACCAAATCAGTCGATATCATTGCAGATGATGAAATGATTCTAGACATTAGTCCAAGCAGTGCGGCAAAACTTGCCGATGCGATTAAAAATGCCAAAACCATCTTATGGAATGGTCCTGTCGGCGTATTTGAAGTCGATAAATTTGGTGAAGGTACCAAAATCGTTAGTGAAGCAGTCGCAGCAAGTGCAGGCTTTAGCATTGCAGGCGGTGGTGATACACTCGCTGCGATTGATAAATACAAGGTCGCCGATAAAGTAAGCTACACATCAACAGGGGGCGGGGCGTTCTTAGAATTTGTGGAAGGTAAAACGCTACCTGCCGTGCACGCACTGAGCCAACGCGCCTAAATGCCATCAATCATTATGATTAATTCAGCGATTCAAATTTATCATCGCTGAATTAATGTAATGTTAAGTTAATATTTGTATGGTAAACATTGTAATTAATTGCACCAAAAATATATTGTCGATAAGATATTATGCAAGTATGTATACCCATATGTTTGGCGTTTAAGGAATGAATATGTTAAAACGTAATTTAGTATTGGCAACTTTATTAGCCACTTTATCAATTACTGCGTGTAGTAAAAAAACGGAAGAAGCCGCAGCTAACGGTCAGCCTGAAGCTGCAGCGAGCGCAGCGGGTCAAGACATTAAAGACGCGACTGCCAGTGCCGCTAGCGCAACAGCAAATGCAGGTGACGCAGTTGCCAGTGCTGCTACCACGGGTGCCGCGGTTGCCCAAGGCGCAGCAATCAACGCGACTGAAGCTGTTGCCAATGGTGCCGCGCAAGCCACCGCAAACGTAGCCTCTGCTGTAGCGACTGGTGCAGCCAATGTAGCCCAAGGTGCAGAAGCAGTTAAAAACGATGCAGCAAATAGCAACACTGATATCCAAACCACGGTACCAGAAAAACAAAAATACTAATTTTTGCATTTAGCCTAAAAAAGCCCCAAAATGATTTTGGGGCTTTTTATTGGGTTGGGTAGCTTGCCATAATATCGTTCATCTCAAAGTTATTTTTTTTGAATTCAAATTATAACGCACTTCTGTTATACTCAAGCCTTGTCCAACACGGCAAAACCCAATTTTTTTAAAATTTTCAATTGATTATTAACTTTACCAAGAGAAAGTAATATGGCTTTGATTTCTTTGCGTCAGCTTTTAGACCATGCAGCAGAAAACAACTATGGTGTTCCTGCATTTAATGTCAATAACTTAGAGCAAATGCGTGCCATTATGATGGCAGCGGATGAAACCAATTCACCTGTGATTGTGCAAGCATCGGCAGGCGCACGCAAATACGCAGGTGCCCCATTTTTACGCCATCTTATTTTGTCTGCCATTGAAGAGTGGCCACATATTCCAGTGGTTATGCACCAAGACCATGGTACCAGTCCAGAGGTTTGCCAACGCTCAATCCAACTGGGTTTTTCATCGGTGATGATGGATGGCTCGTTAAAAAGTGATGGTAAAACCCCTGCAGATTATGATTATAATGTGGCAGTGACGCGTGAAGTGGTAAAACTCTCTCACGCTTGTGGCGTATCAGTAGAAGGTGAAATTGGCGTTTTAGGTAGCCTTGAAACGGGTATGGCTGGTGAAGAAGATGGCGTAGGGGCGGAAGGGAAACTTGACCACTCACAGCTATTAACCAGCGCCGATGAAGCCGAGCAATTTGTCAAAGATACCCATGTGGATGCACTTGCGATTGCAGTCGGTACTAGCCACGGGGCGTATAAATTTACCCGACCACCTACCGATGATATCTTATCGATTGCACGTATCAAAGAAATTCATGCCCGTATTCCTAATACTCACCTAGTAATGCACGGCTCTTCAAGTGTGCCACAAGAATGGCTCAAAGTGATTAATGAAAATGGCGGCAATATCGGTGAGACTTATGGTGTGCCAGTTGAGCAAATCGTAGAAGCCATCAAACATGGTGTACGTAAAGTCAATATCGATACCGATTTACGTTTGGCATCAACCGGAGCCATTCGCAAATTCCTCGCTGAAAATCCAGCAGAATTTGACCCACGCAAATATTTTGCCAAAACCATCGATGCCATGAAAGCGGTTTGTATTGATCGCTATACTGCATTTGGTACGGCGGGTAATGCGGATAAAATTCGCCCAATTAGTCTAGAAAAAATGGTTAGTTTCTATAACTAAATACTAGAACTAAAGTTTTAGCAAATGACTAAAAAGCATGACATTCAAGTGGGTTGACTGAGGTTGCCCACTTTTTTATTGGATTAAATTATTTGTAGCGAGTCATCAATGATAGGATTAATTCAAGGGCAAGTGCATCATCTAATGGCACCTACGGTAGTGGTGATGACCACAGCGGGCGTTGGGTATGAAATTGAGATGCCGCTCAATGCATTTTGCCAAGTACAATTAAATCAGTCCGTCACCTTGTGGACGCATTTTTTGGTACGCGAGGATGCTCAGTTGTTATTTGGGTTTTTAAGCCATAGCGATCGGGAAGTGTTTAGACTGTTGCTTAAAGTCAATGGGGTGGGGGCAAAGATGGCATTGGCAATGATGTCAACCGTAACAGTGCAGGAATTGCACCAGTTTGTGATGAACAATGATGAGCTTGCATTGACGCGTATCCCAGGGGTTGGAAAAAAAACCGCACAGCGATTGATTGTTGAGTTAAAAGACAAAATCAAGCACTTAGGTGATACGTCAGGTTTTACACCTTTATTGCCACTAGAGACCGATAGTGATAATGAAGGCATTATTATTGCTGAAGTCGAAGCGGGGTTGATTGCACTAGGTTATCGCGATAAAGAAGCGCAAGCTGCGATAAAACTGGCAAAATCTGCCATTGATTCACCGTTAACCACCCAAAATCTGCTTAAGGCGTCTCTGAAAAATTTGGCGATGAATTAAAATTGCATAAAAAAAGAGGCTCAAATGACCCTCTTTTTTTTACCATTAACTTTATTCTTTTTCGGTTTTTGACGTCTCTGGGGGAGATAATAAGTTTTTTTCTAGATAATGAATGTTTTGCGCTTGTTTACAAAATGCCTTATCTTGCAAAATCACATCGCGATGCAATGGCACATTGGTTTTGATGCCCGTAATAATCAGCTCGTCAAGGGCATGGCGAAGCTTGGCAATCGCTTGTTCACGGGTTTGACCATGACAGATTAATTTGCCGATTAATGAGTCATAAAAGGTAGGGATGGCATAGTTGGGATAAAGGTGCGAGTCAAAACGTACACCGCTACCATTTGGCATAAAGAAGTGGGTCACCGTACCGGGTGAGGGCATGAAAGTCACAGGATCTTCGGCATTGATACGGCACTCGATGGCATGACCGCGAATTTCGATTTCGTTTTGACGATACGATAGCCCATAGCCAGATGCGATTTTGAGTTGTTCAACCACCACATCAATGCCGGTAATCATCTCAGTGACAGGATGTTCAACCTGTACGCGGGTGTTCATCTCAATAAAGAAAAATTGCTCGTCTTCATATAAAAATTCAAACGTCCCTGCACCGCGATAGTTAATTTGCTCACAAGCACGAACGCAAGCTTGCAAAATGGGTTCTTTAATATCATCAGGAATCTCTGGGGCAGGGGCTTCTTCAAGCACTTTTTGGTGACGACGTTGTAGCGAGCAATCGCGATCAAATAAATGAATGGCATTGCCTTCGCCGTCACCTAAAACTTGCACTTCGACGTGGCGTGGGTTTTTTAAAAAGCGCTCCATATAGACGCTATCATCCCCAAACCACAATTCGGCTTCTTGTTTGGCGGCTTGCACTTGAGATAGTAACTGCTCAAGGCGTTCAACCACACGCATACCACGACCACCACCACCCGCTGCCGCTTTGATCAACAGAGGAAAACCAATGGCTCTAGCTTGTTCTTCAGCGTTAGCCAAAGTGACGCTGCCTACTGAGCCAGGGACGGTAGGCACACCGGCTTTTTTCATGGCGTTGATAGCGGAGATTTTGTTACCCATTAGGCGAATGTGCTCAGGCGCAGGACCTACGAAGGTTAGCCCTGCCTCTTCCACACGTTCGGCAAATTCAGCATTTTCAGATAAAAACCCATAACCTGGGTGAATAGCATCAGCGCCAGAGATTTCTGCGGCTGTTAAGATAGTATCGATATTGAGATAGCTTTGACTGGCATTGGGCTTGCCAATACAGATGGATTCGTCAACGAATCGAAGGTGCATCAAGTTGTCATCTGCAGTTGAGTAGACGCCCACCGTTTGGATGCCAAGCTGCTTACAAGCGCGAACAATGCGAAGCGCAATTTCACCACGATTGGCGATCAGTAATTTTTTTATCATTGCTATCCCTAATTTTTATCGATAATCAAACTTCAAATATACAAAAAAGTTAAAAATTAAGACTCGTAACGGACAATCGGTTGACCAAATTGCACCACATCGCCGTTTTGTACCAAGATTTCTGCAATGATACCACTTTGGGTTGCTTCAAGCGGGTTCATGATTTTCATGGCTTCAATAATGCCTAAACTATCGCCTGCTTGTACTTGTTGACCGACCTTGATAAATGGCGCGTCATTAGGACTCGGTGCAACATAATAGACTCCAACCATCGGTGATGTTTCTACCATGCCAGATTTTGCAGGGGCAGCATTAGCGGTTGTCGTGGTGGCTGTAGTTGCTGTGACGGGTTGAACATTCGCTTGGGGTAAATGGCGTGAAATAGAGACCTTTTTATCGCCATCTTGTACGGTTAATTCTGCTAACGTTCGCTCTTCCATTAAGTCAATAAGTTGCTTGATTTTACTTATATCCATATCCTAACTACCTTAAAATTATACGCTTCATAGACAACTAATTCATA
The DNA here is from genome assembly GCF_032061225.1 of Moraxella sp. CTOTU48841. Taxonomy (NCBI): domain Bacteria; kingdom Pseudomonadati; phylum Pseudomonadota; class Gammaproteobacteria; order Moraxellales; family Moraxellaceae; genus Moraxella; species Moraxella sp. CTOTU48841. The sequence continues at coordinate 155,182 of NZ_DAMBFQ010000001.1, read as the reverse complement.
GATTGCCGTATTGTAACAAGATTTTTCTAAAATAAATAGATATAGCAGGGTATATTTGTGTACGTTTGTACACTTAAAATTTGCTGCCATGTTGCTATTGATTTTAGGATAAATTATGTTGTTATTGATATTTTTGAACCAGATAATTAAACGCTGCGGTATAACCAAAAGCGCCCATACCACAGATGACGGCTTCAGCTTTGTCACTAAAATAAGAATGCTGTCGAAATGGCTCACGCGTGTGAATATTGGAAAGATGAACTTCTATAAAAGGTTTATTTACGGCGAGTAGGGCATCGCGAATTGCCACCGATGTGTGAGTAAAGGCAGCGGGATTGATGATAATCGCGTCAATTTGCTCGTCAAGATTTGTGGTTAACAAACCGTGATGATGGATTTTATCGATGAGGGCAGATTCTTGATTTGTTTGAAAACAGGTGAGTTTAACTTGATGATTACTGGCTAATTGTCTTATATCATCTTCAATATGTTGTAGGGTTTGAAATCCGTAGATTTCTGGTTCTCGCTTGCCAAGCAAATTAAGATTGGGACCATTTAATACTAACACATGGGTTAGTTGGGTCTTTGCTATTGCTGTTGTTGTCGTCGTCATGATGCTTCCTTTATCGTGGCTGATTTAAAATTTCCTCAAGTTTTTGCAACCTTAGCTTGTCAATGGCTTCACCGATGTGTTTGCCGGTCAGCTCACTTGCCACATCTTTGGCAGAAATTTGAGTTAACTGCGTTTTGATGGTGGTTAATAGCGCGGTTTGTTTGACCTGTTGATAAAGATGAACGACTTTCAAGGCTTGCTCTAAAAGTGAGGTGTCTTTAAGGCTATTACTCAATCTTAACAGTTCAAATAATGGGTCTGCAGTTAAGTGATCGAAATTTTTTAATTCATCAAAATGCTCAAGAATAAATAATCCCAATCGCTCAGTGTTTTTTGGTACCTTTAAACCTTGGCAAAATTCTAAATACTCGGTGGTTGGGTTATTGTGTTGCTGGTGAGACTTAAAGCAGGTGGCTATAAGGGCGAATTTCATGACGTTGTCCGCTTGTTGCTCTCCCGCCATTCGCAGGCTAGATAACATCAATTGCCATTGGCTAGGATTGTCGTTGGATGCTTGATGCAGTTTTGGCATAATGACATCGAGGACATTGAGCTGATAAAGCGTGTCAAAATAAATATCCGACCAAACTTGCGTTAACGCTTTTGACGTCTCTGACCATACCCGCTCAGCGACAAGATGATTGAGCTCACCCGCGGCTTTCATTTGGCTGGTAAGTTTAGCGGTTGATTCATCGACCGTAAATCCGAGCGGGGCATAACGACTGGCAAAACGGGCAAGGCGCAATACACGTACCGGATCTTCTGTAAAAGCGATGGACACATGGCGTAATTTTTTTTGCTGAATATCTGCTAAGCCACCATACGGGTCGATGATATCGCGCGCATCAAATTTGCCCTGTTTAAAACCGCAGTCAAACAAGCCATTGACTTGTATGGCCATGGCATTGATGGTGAGATCGCGCCTGGCTAAATCTTCCTCTAAGGTGACAGCGGCGTCAGCGTGTATGTTAAAACCAAGATAGCCGTTACCGCTTTTGCGTTCCGTGCGAGCCAGTGCATATTCGTCATGGGTCTTTGGGTGTAAAAAAACCGGAAAATCGGCACCTACCTGCGAAAATCCCAGCTCCAGCATCTGCTTAGGCGTTGCGCCGACCACCACATAATCGTGTTCAGTGACCTCTCGCGCTAATACATAATCGCGTACCGCACCACCGACCAAATAAACCTGCATGATTACCCCAATGTTTTAACTAAATTAAACCCATAAAAAAACCAGTTTAGAGCACTAAACTGGTTTTATCAATCAACAAAAATTATTTTGCCAATTCTTGCGCTTGCGTTACCGCTACAGCTGTCATATTGACGATACGACGTGCTGTCGCAGAAGATGTCAAGATATGTACAGGTCGTTGCGCTCCCAATAACAATGGACCGACAGTGACACTATTGGTCGCGGTTTTTAGCAAGTTAAATGCGATGTTAGCCGCATCTAAGTCTGGCATGATGAGTAGGTTGGCTGAACCCGTCAACTTGCTAAATGGGAATGAGGCATGGCGGATACGGTCATCAAGCGCGGTATCACCATGCATTTCGCCGTCAAACTCAAAATCAACATTCATATCGGTCAATAAATCATAAACTTGACGCATTTTTTTGGCGCTTTCAAAGTCAGATGAACCAAAGTTTGAATGTGATAACAATGCCACACGCGGTTCAAGACCAAAGCGGCGGACTTCTTGCGCTGCTAATACTGTCATTTCTGCTAGTTGTTCAGCAGTTGGGTCTTCATGAACATAAGTGTCAGCGATGAACAAGTTACGACCTTGAATCAATAAGGCATTTAACGCATAAAAATCTTTAGCATCTGCTTGTTTTTTGATGACGTTTTGCACGTAGTTTAAGTGCAAGTGATATGAACCAAAAGTACCACAAATCATACCATCAGCATCGCCACGTTCAACCATTAGCGCGCCAATCAAAGAAGTTTTACGGCGAACATCACGACGTGCCAATTCAACCGTCACACCATTGCGTTTGTTCATCTCATAATAAAACTGCCAGTAGTCTTTGTAACGTGGGTCGCTTTCGATGTTGACTAGGTCATAGTTTTCACCTGCCACCATACGTAAGCCCAACCGTTGGATTTGGTTGGCAATAATGGTTGGACGACCGACCAAGATAGGTTTTGCCAAGCCTTCATCCACCACCACTTGCACTGCCCGTAATACGTTTTCATCCTCACCTTCACAGTAAACGATACGTTTTGGCTCTTGTTTGGCACGGGTAAAAATAGGTTTCATCAAGAACGCAGAGTTATAAACGAACTCTGAGAGTTTATCGCGATAAGCACGCATATTTTCGATAGGTAGCGTGGCAACGCCAGAATCCATCGCAGCTTTGGCAACTGCTGGTGCAATCTCCAAAATCAAATTTGGCTCTAGCGGTCCAGGGATTAGGTATTCACGACCAAAACGTTGGGTTTCATCCACCGTTTTCTGACCTTTTTGTGGGGTGGCTTCTACATGTGCCATGGCAGCAATGGCCCGCACGCAGGCAATTTTCATTTCTTCGTTGACGGTCGTGGCACCCACGTCAAGCGCACCGCGGAAGATATAAGGGAAACAAAGCGCGTTGTTTACTTGGTTTGGATAGTCAGAGCGACCTGTGGCGATAATCGCATCGGGACGCACCGCTTTGGCGTCTTCAGGTAGGATTTCTGGGTTTGGATTGGCGAGGGCAAAGATAATGGGATCTTGCGCCATGCGTTTTACCATATCTTGGGTCAGCATGCCAGCGGCAGATAGACCTAAGAACATGTCTGCGCCTTCAATCACATCCGATAAGGTTTTGGCTTCAGTATCGCGGGCATAACGCTGTTTTGACTCATCGAGGTTTGCTCGGTTGCTGGTGATGATGCCTTTTGAGTCAGCGACAAAGATGTGTTCTTTTTTTGCGCCCAACGCACAAATCAAATCCAAACAAGAAATCGCTGCGGCACCCGCACCAGAGACCACAATTTTGATGTCTTCGATTTTTTTACCGGTAATTTCTAGCGCGTTTAATAACGCGGCAGACGCAATAATCGCGGTACCATGTTGGTCATCATGGAACACAGGGATATTCATGCGTTTACGCAGTTCTTTTTCAATATAAAAACACTCAGGGGCTTTGATATCTTCAAGATTGATACCGCCGAAGGTAGGCTCTAAAGAGGCAATCGCTTCGATGAATTTATCCGGATCGTTTTGTGCTACTTCAATGTCAAACACATCAATGCCGGCAAATTTTTTGAACAGCACGCCTTTACCTTCCATCACGGGTTTTGACGCCAAAGGACCGATATTGCCCAATCCTAAAACAGCGGTACCATTGGTCACCACACCAACTAAGTTGCTACGAGCGGTATAAAGCGCGGCTTTTTTGGGGTCTTTTTCAATTTCTAGACAAGGTACGGCAACGCCAGGCGAATAGGCAAGTGCCAAATCACGTTGATTGGCAAGTGCCTTGATGGGGGTAACAGAAATTTTACCTGGGCGTGGATTGGCATGATAATGCAAGGCGGCTTGTTCAAATAATTCTTTGTCTGATAAGCCATTGTTGGTCGGCGATAATTTATCCATAATATCCTTCGTTGCGACAGTCGTTTTCGAATCGTAGTGTTCGCTATTCTAGCACTATTGACAGATTGATGACTAGTTGAGTACCGGCAAAAAATAAAACTAGTTAGGTAAAAATCGCGCTACCGACCTTGGCTATCATCTCAAGATGAGCAGCTGACGCATATTTCAGGCGCATCTGCCAACGGTGGCTCAGTGTCACTTGGCTTGGCTAATGCGCTAACTTGGTAAGGATTAGCCAATAGCTGATAGAGTCTATCCACCTCGCTCATGTCATTTTGTTCAGCCAATTCAATGGCTTGCTGTGCCATGCTGTTTCTTAATACATACACGGGATTGTGTCTCATTACCAACTGCAAAGAATCCTGCTGTAATTTGGTATGGTAGGTAGCAATCCAATCCGCTAAGGTGGCATTGGGTTGACCGTTACCGCTGCTAATTGAAATTTTCAACTGATTAAGTAAATTAAATTCATGTAATAGGTTTAATTTATCATTAGGTTTGGCGTCAGCAACGATTGCTACTAGCGCTCGCAAGCTATTGGTAAAGTCGAGTTTGTTTTGCTGCATGATCTCCAAGTACTGCAAAGCAAAGTCACAGTTTTCTTCACTGATGGCTAAGCCAAATTTTTGGCAGAGACCTTGCTGATAATACTGATAAAAAATCTCACCAAAACTGTCTAAAATGTCGGTCAAATGCTCGCGCGACAAGGTTTCTGGCGGATGATTGGCGGTCAGTTTTTCGCCATTAAGGCGTAAAAATAAGGTAATCAGACGTGACAAATTCCAAAGTCCAATGGAAGGCTGGTTTTGATAAACATAACGCCCGTTGTAATCAGAATGGTTATTGATCCAAATCGGATTAAAGCGCTCCATAAAACCGTAAGGACCAAAATCGATGGTAGCGCCTGTGATAGATAAATTGTCGGTATTCATCACCCCATGGGCAAAGCCAATCAGCTGCCAATCCGCCAGGGTTTTGGCAGTTTTATCAACGACTTGCCGCAAAAAATCTTGAATGGGCGTGTCACTGTCAAAACATGGGTTAAAATAGGTTTTGATGACATAACGGGTAAAATACAGCAATAAATCAGGCGCATAATTTGCCACCCATTCAAAATGCCCAAAGCGAATGTGACAATCTGCGGTACGTAGTAGCGCCGCGCCGCGTTCGCGTGTCTCACGGTTGACAGGGGTATCTGAAACCACAAAGCCCAGTGCGTTGCTAGACCGAATGCCTAAGGAATTAAGCGCATGACCCGCCAAATACTCTCGCACTACGCTTCGAATCACCGCACGACCATCCCCCATGCGCGAGTAGGGGGTTAATCCTGCCCCTTTCAGATGTAAATCCGTTAATTGTCCGTCTTTATCGATTACCTGAGCGAGTAATAGACCACGACCATCGCCTAATTGCCCTGCCCATTGCCCAAATTGGTGTCCAGCATACGCCATGGCTAACGGTTCAAAGCCGTCGGGAACGATGTCACCGCCCAAGATTTTGACCCAATGCTGTGTTAAAAATTCATCATCTGCCCAACCAATTTGGCGGGCGACTTGCGGATTAAAATGCCCTGCTTGCGGGTTGTTGAGCGGTTTGGGGGGTTGTTTATGGTAGAGCCTTGGATCGAGCGTGGCATACGAGTTTTCGATTTTCATAATTTTTCCATGTTTATAGGCATGACTAATCTGGCGGTTAAATGCACCCTGTTTAGGGCGTTTTAAGTTATTAATTGCGCTATAATAGCGCGTTAACGGCCGGCTTAAAATTTGATAAAGCTTGCTGATGTTTTTGAAAATTTATATTGCTTACTATACCTTTATCCGACGATAAGGTCTGTGCAATAACTGTGCATGAGTCAATGCCGCTATAAAACTCACTTTTTGCTGTTATAAAGCGTTACTTGATAGAAGATCCGCTTAAAAAAAAGCAGTTAAAAAAAACAGGTAAAGAAAGCCTCTTAAAAAGCCACTTAAACAAACTACCTAAAAAGCCACTTACTTAAAGGAAGGTCATGCCTGCGTTAGATCTGAACAATCCCAACAATGTCTATTTGGTTCAGTCGGGGTTTAATGTCGAAGATATCGAAAAATCGCCTACCTTGGTCAATTTGCTTAATCGATTTCAAGGTAACTTACTCATTGATGAGCAAGATACCACCGTCGGTGTCGGCGCAAAAGCCTACGGCAATACCATTCATATTGCTAAAAGTTATAAAAATTTTTTGAACATCGCCCATGAGCTAGGGCACGCAACCGGTCAATACCAACAAATTAATCGTGATAAAAACAATTTGTATCAATTTGATACGCCACAAGCCTATGGAATGGCACGCGCCAAAGCGGAGGGTGAGGCAACTTATTATGAGTTTTTGGTGGCAAAAGAATTGGGGTATCAACGGTTTGTCAAACCCTTGTGGCTTGATAACGCGGCAAAACCGCAAGATAAAGATGTGTTTACTGAAGTCGATGAAATCATGCGCCAAGCAATCAGTGAAAACGACAAAATAACCCAATTGGCAGTCCTTAATCAAAGCATGTTGCCCAGTGGGCAGTTTCACGCGCCACTTTATACGTATGATGAATACAATACCTTGGTGTTCTTGAATAACCGTTTTGCTATTTCGCGGATATCGCAAGATTATCAGCAAGCATTTGGCAAGCCGCTGGATTGGAACAGTTATGAAGCTAAATCCCTTGCCAATAAAGCTAACCAGCATTTTGGCACTTTAGTTAATGACATCATCATCAATCACCATATTGACGGTTCTGTACTTGGACAGCAGGGTTTAGGGGATTTATTATGGGGTAGTCAGGGGGATGATGTGCTAGTGGGTAATAGCGGTCAAGATAGGCTGCTAGGCGGTGCTGATGATGATGTGCTCATCGGCAATGCCGGTGATGATGTGCTAGTGGGTGGCATGGGCAATGATGTATATTATTTCACCAAAGGATTTGGTCATGATACCATCATCAATGTGGGCGGTGGTAAAGATACGCTTTATCTTGCAGATAGAGGCTATGACGAGCTCAGCTTGTTCACGCAAGAAAAGCAGGATTTAACGCTGGATTTTGCAACTAGTTTGCACAATGAGAAAACCCGTAAAGCGACTGACGATCAACTTACCATCAAAGATTTTTATTTGGGCGGTGATAACGCAAGTTTAGCCATCGGTTTTGCAAAAAGCGGCAACGCCAACCCTGCGATGCTGATGCCAGTCAGTCAATTAACCAGGCAATTAACAAATTTTGGCTCAGTCGGGCAGCGTGATATGAGTGATTATCAGTCAGTGCTAGAAAAATCTCTTTTACAACTGGGCAAAGTCAATCTTACTGCTACAAACGACAAATAAGCGGTTTGTCACACAAACTTGAAAGCTACTGCAAGGAAATGCGATGTTACCATTAGAAATTAAATATTTGCAAAACGCTCAATATGAACCTACCCATGCGGCGATGCTGGCACGTGTGTTATCGCGTATCGAGCAAAAAAAATCTGCCAGCAGCGAGCAGGCGCAGCTTAGCGCTGATGAGTTATGGATTGTAGATCATGATAATGTGTTTACACTGGGTCAAGCGGGCAAACCTGAACATATTTTGCAAAGAGATAATACCCCCATCATCCACACCGATCGTGGCGGTCAAGTCACTTGGCACGGTCATGGGCAATTGGTGGTGTATTTTTTATTTGATTTAAATACGTTGGGGTGGGGCGTGCGCGATTTGGTCAGTAAAGCTGAAAACATCATCATTGATGTCATCACGCCTTATTTGCCGCCAGATTTTTATGCCAAAGCGCGTGCGGATGCGCCAGGGGTGTATGTGTATAATCAAGACGATTTAGAACTTGGTAAAATTGCGTCATTGGGATTTAAGATAAAACACGGCTTTAGTTATCATGGCATCGCAATCAATGTACAGAATGATTTGACCCCGTTTCAAATGATCAACCCTTGTGGCTATGCCGGCATGACCATGTTGCGTCTAGCAGATTTTGCGGACGTGGATTATCAAGCATTTACCCAACAATTTATCAACCGTGTCAACCAAGAACGTCAATTTAGCCTAAGCAAATAAAATTTTACTAGAGGCTTAAATATAAGGGTCTTTAATATAAATGTCTTTAATTCAACGATTGATTAGAGTAGGTAATGCCTTTAGCTTCATACACTTGGTAAGTCGCCTGCAGTAAATCATCAATATACGGATTGGATTGGTGTGCCAACACATTCATAAAAATTGGGGTTGTCGCATCTTCGTGGCGTAGACGATGATAATGAATTTGCTCGGTACGGACGGTTTTTAAACTATCAGGCACTAAGGTGATGCCTTCACCTGCCGCCACCAAGCCCAAAGCGATTTGGATATCGCGCACTTTGGTGGTCAAATGAGGTGACAACTGATGGCGGGCAAACAAATACATGAGTTGGTCAGTTTCGCCATTCAATAGCGGATTTTGCAGGATTGGCAAGGGCGTGCGATGATACAAAATGAGGGTATCTTCTAGCAGCTCTTTCAATGCGATGCCTATATCATCCGGGCGTGATGCCAAGGGGTGCGCCATCGGCAGCGCCACCACAAAGCGTTCATGCCGTAAAAATATCTGTTGCACAAAGTTGTCAATGTGCCGAAATCTTCCAAACCCCACATCGATGTCTCCCGACTTTAGCGCTGACATTTGCTGCTCCGAATTGATTTCGACCAGCTTGATATCCAAATTGGGATGTCGCTGTTTGACTGTAGAAATAATCTCAGGCAACAAACCGTACAGCACCGAGGCGACAAATCCAATCGTGAGATGATTGGTTCGATGCGGCTGGGCAAAGCGCTGAGTCAACTCACGGGCTTGCTCAAGTTGCAACAATATTGGCTCAATCTGTGCCAAAAAAAAATTCCCTGCTGCGGTTAAAGTCATTGGGCGGTGATAGCGATCAAGCAGCTCGACACCCAGCTCGCTTTCAAGTTGCTGGACATGGCGGCTTAACGATGGCTGCGATATAGCCAAGGTTTTGGCAGCTTGGCTAAAACTGCCTGCTTTTGCCACTACCACAAAATAAGTGAGTTGTGAAATATCCATATCAATACTCAATGATCATTACAGCGTTGTGTTATCGGGGTTAAAAGCTATTTATTGATTTATTAAGTTTGCTATCACGCCAAAAAATTCAATGAATGTTACAAAAAATGTCAAATTTATGTCCCCATTTTAAGATATTCTAACCAATATATTATAAAATTTGGGTAATACTATGCTAAAAATATTACGCTAAAAACCTTACGCTAAAAAAACAGTTTAAACCTCTAGATTAAGTTGCTCATTATGGCCATCCGTCTACCCAAGCCAAAAAAAGCCCAGTCTTTACCCCCGATTGAACCCAGTTTCGATAATGTGCATCAAGTTGATGAAATAATTGAAACTGACGCAGGTACGTCTTTTGTCACGTTAACCGAGATGCATGAAGGCTTTAATAATCGTCGGTTTTTTGATTGGCACGGTCGGGTTAGCCGTGTTCAGTTTTTAGCGTATTCCACCTTCAATGCGTTGATAGCATTAATGCTGGTCGCTTTACTATTTGTGATGATTGGCGGCTTTCAAGGCATAGTGAATGCCAGTAGTGAGCAGTTGCCGATGAGTCTGCTTGGTGCAAGTAGTGTTGGTGTGGCGGTTTTGTTTTATCTACAGCTTGCCGTTAGCAAACGCCGCTTCAATGATCTTAACAAAACAGGGTGGCTTGCGCTATTGATGCTAGTGCCTGGGGTAAATATCTTAGTTTACCTTTACTTGCTAGCAATCGAAGGGACGGCAGGCGCCAATTATTATGGCTTACCTGCTAGACCTGCTAGCCAATTAAAAACGGTACTGATGCTATTGATTCCGCTTTTAGTCATGTCACTCATCGGTTTGTTAACCCAAATTGTCATGCCCAGCTATCACAGTTATCAAGTGATGAAAAATAGTAGCGACGCTCAAAACAATGTCATTGTGACGGCAACAAACCCTAGCCAATCGGCGCAGATATTGCCTGCAACTGCTTCAGCGGTTGCCGCCTCGACCACTCAACCAGAGAATTTAAGAACAGAAGCGGTAATAATTACCGGTGAGCAATTAGGAAACGGCGTGGCGTCAAACCCACAACCCACCGCGCCAGCGAATGTCAATCCCGCTACAACCACCAATCAAGTGTCAGACACGCTCGCCAACACGCCAAGTAGGACTAATCAGATGCCTGAGGCGCCAATTGACACCGCTAATCCCAATACCCTAAATCCTAATAGCTTAAATCCCAATAACCTAAATCAAGGTTCAAATGAGCGCGCGCAGACGGGCAGTAATCCAACAACGAATGCCCCTAATAGTCAAGGGGTGGTTTCTTATGAAGACTTTGTCAAAGCCTCTGAACAACAAATATTTATCGATAGAAGATAATTTTTTTAAATCTACAGGTTAAATAAAAATTTTCCATCCTAGTACAAATCATGGGTGCCAAAAATTATAAATTAAGAGGGCGCAAGTTTAACTATTAGCGGTTTACAAACGGTTTCAAATCTGCACATTTGCTAATACAAGTTAGCTAAGTATAACAAAACCACAATTAAACCTATGCTTAAATTAAAGCACGATATCCCTATAATGTTAGCTATCAAAAAGGGGTATTTTACATGAAAATGAACAAAACACATGATAATATAAGGAGGGGCCTAACATCTCAAAGTATGGCGTCTCAATTAGTTTTTGCTGACGTGGGTGAGAGTGATTATAGTCAGGCAACTATTAAATCCCTATTACCGCGCTACGATAGTCAGCAAACATATTTGGCAGATTGCCCGTCTAATTTCTTTACTATGCAAGATGAGGACAATCAATTAACTAAAGACTTGCGGTGTAAAGATAGCGTTAAAGAGTCTGCAAAACTACCAAAAAAGCTACCAAAAAAATCAGCCAAAGATGATTTAGTGGATGATTGGGCAACCGATAATAAAATCGATGATGAGTCTTGGCGCTATCATCGTAAATGGCTTAGTACCGTCTTTATGATTTGGTTCTTTTTAGCGGTCGCCTTATTGCTAAACGCTGCTTATTATTAACTGTAACTTTTAACTACCACAGTTTTTTTGAGTAATCATTACATTTCACAATGTAATGATTTTTTTTGGCTCAAATAAATGAAAAAAGTTTTATAATAAAGCTATTATGATGAAAAAAATCATTTAGATAAACAAACCATTTAGATAGACAAATCATTTAAAAGGAAATCCCTTGCCAGTCACTCAAACGGATGTTAATACACAAACTATAGCCAAGAGTACAAACAATAACACAATCATAGATTTGCTTGCGCTTATCACTGATACCATGCCGCAGTGGAAAGTGCATCGGTGTCAAGTGACGGACGGGGTTATCTCACAGCACCGGCCTATGAAGTTTATTTACCATTATGAGTATTTATCCGACCTACTCAAACTGCAACATCCGCTAAATGGTCAATTGCTAGCAAGCTTTGATCGATTGCTGACGCGAGAGCAATTTGCGCAAATGCTTGGCATTCATCCCAACCAAGTTGTTAATCCTTGGCAAATAAAGTTTGCTGGCAAATTGGTGGTGTTTTATCAACACCCTGACATTGCATTACGCTTGCATTGGGTTAATACTAGCAAAACATTTGAGCCCATCTATCTACAATCAAAATTATCTCAAGCAGAATCGTTGCCCTATGCGATTGATAATGCTTTTACCAATTGGCAGATTACGGGAGTGGAAATTATTCAAAAAAATCCACAGGTCGAGCTTGTGTATGACAGCGATGCCACCAATGGCACCCAATCCATTTTGCCTTCCACCCAATTTGTGCCTGTGCCTAAGCCGTTAGCCAATTGGATGATTGCATATTTTCAGTCGCATCCCGTCATTGCCAATGAATGGTTGGCGCTAATCAAATCAGAAGCGCAATCTTATGCCCAAACACAGCACTTTATTGCCGACCCGTGAATAGCCACCAAAAATCTAGACACATTTAGCCATCTGCTGCAGCTTTAGCGCTTGATTGAGTGATTTTTTAATCTTTATGCGTCGAGAGTGTTGACTTTTTTGATTGTATATCTTCTCTGCTGACTTCGATAAGTTCAGTCTGATAAAAAGCTGTCACGCCCCACAGCCAACTAACCACAAAGCAGATTTACTCTGTTTGGTAATCTGAGGCGTGGATAGCGGTAGCGGTGTTTGGCTAATAGTGTGGGTAAGCTCGCTCACATTAACACCGCCACTTGTCAAAAGCGCAGATAATAATTGATACTTGACTGCATAATTCATGTTTTGGGTATTGGCAATTGTATAGGTAACCATACCAACGACTTCGCCTGTGGGAAGCAGGAGCGGACTGCCACTTGAGCCAGGCTGAATTGGCGCAGTAAACTGCATAAAACGAATATCATTGCCAATGCCTTGTAGCCCTGCGATATTGCCTTGGGTGACTTGTAATTGACTACCAAGACCTGTTAGCGGGAAACCAAGCGTGGTAATCTGCTCACCCAGCAAATCATAGCCACGTTCTCGCACGGGAAGATAACTTGGTAAAGGCTGATTGACTTTAAGTAACGCGGTATCACTACCTTCATCTGCCAGCACCACTTGGCATTCCATATCGGGATAGCCTTGTTGACGCAGTGCGATTTGCGTTGCCCCGTCCACCACATGCTCACAAGTGAGTAAATGATAGGGATCAATTGCAAAAGCCGTCCCAGTCCAAGTTTCACCTGGCTGAGGGCGAAGACGTCTGTTGTCTGGTATGGACTGCAAAACGTTGCCTGTCGTCATGTTATTAGGGTAACGGGCGTCAAGGCTGATTTGTAAACGTTCGGCAAAATTGGCTAGACTTTGACTAGATGTTTCCGCGAGTGCTCGGCATTTATATTGCCCATTACGCTGGTAGATCTCCAGTACAATACTGGCTTTGATATGGCGCTCTGGGGTATGAAACGCATAGTCAATATCGCTAGCGACTTTGATACCCAGATCATTGACTTCCACGGCTGGGGCAATCACACTAGCGTCTTGGTAAGCATACACGATCAGTTGCAGATACTGGGTTTGATTTTGGGAAAACACATTGGCTAAGTCTAATGTCCAAACATGGCTTTTCTCACTCTCGACTGTCAGCGCTGCCCAATCTTTGCTTTCATGCAGATAAGCAGGGCTAGTAGTTGCTCGGCGACTTGCATCCATCGCTATCCAAACGCAGCCCATCTCAACTCCAAAACGACTGGCATTTTGGCTGGTTACTGTCACTTGGCAGGGCGTGTGGGGGATAGGCGTATTTGCCCCAGGTACCAAAGTTGGCATCGTGTTTCCTTATTTTTTTTATTATCTGAATAAAAAAATACCCCATTGACAGCAAATAGGGCATTTTTATCTACAATTAGACGTTAGGCATGTGGTGTAATGGCGGGCATCAAATCATGAAAGGTACGACCACTAGCAATTTCACCAATGGCATGCATTTTCCATTCACCATTGTGGCGATAAATCTTTGCCAAAATCAGCGCGGTATGACTGCCTTGGGCTGATAAGTTATAGCGAGCCACTTCGCTATTATTGCCCGCATTAACGATACGACAAAACGCATTGGCGACTTTCTCAAACGTTTGACCCGTAAAGCTATTTACAGTAAATACCAGTGACTGTACATGAGCAGGGATACGAGATAAATCGACATTGATGACTTCATCATCGCCATCCCCTGCCCCTGTGCGGTTATCGCCTGTATGAACGATACTACCGTCCTTTGACTGAAGTTGACCAAACCAAATTGCATCGATGGGCTGTTTGCTCGCGTCAAACATGATGCAAGATGCATCCAAATCAATACTATCATTACTACCGCCGCCACCGAATAGACTGCCCAAAAAGCCACCGGATTTTGGGGTGGATGCAACATCCCACCCTAGACCCATTTTAATACGAGTCAGTGCCGTGCCTGCTTCTTTATCCAGTGAGATTTTTTGTCCTTTTTGTAGACTAACCGCCATCTTCATATCCTTTATTTAATGAATTTTTATCATTATTTTAATGGTAAATTGCTGCTTAAAATCCGATTTAGCCGATATTTACGCCATATTGTTGGCACATAGCTGCTAAGCCACCTGCATAGCCTTGACCCACCGCACGAAATTTCCATTCGCCATTGTGTTTATAGACTTCGCCAAATACCATGGCAGTTTCGATGGAATAGTCTTCTGCTAAGTCAAACCGTACTACCTCTGCCCCTGTTTCTTCATTGACCACACGGATGAAAGCATTGGATACTTGACCAAAGTTTTGATTACGAGCTTGGGCATCGTGGATGGTCACAGTGACAGCAATTTTTTCAATATCGGCGGGTACTTGTGACAGGTTGACTTTGATTACTTCGTCATCACCGTCACCTGCCCCTGAGCGGTTGTCCCCAGTATGTTCAACTGCACCGTTGTCAGATTTTAGTTGGTTATAAAAAATAAAGTCATGGTCGCCTCGTACTTTGCCTGTATTATTAAGCAAAAATACGCTGGCATCTAAGTCAAATTCTGCCCCTGATGTGGCACGCTCATCCCAACCTAGACCAATTAATAACCGTGTTAAGCTTGGATCTGTTTTTGACAGGGATAAGTTACCGCCTTTATTAAGTGAAATAGCCATTTGTATCTCCTATATTATAATATTGAATTAGCTAAAATTTTTCTGAGGGTGTTTTCCTCCCTTAAATTAAACAATTATCTGTATAAAGTCAAAGCTCTATTCTTTAGCTTAACGCTTTATACAAAAAATATTTTAAAATTTTTGAGGTATGCTTAAAAAAACGGAAGAAAAATATTTGCTAAACTTGCATCCTAAACCAGAGTTTACCATGAGTAAGAAAAGAGTAGAACACAGCGACACCTATAAGGCTGAAGCCCGCGCCAAAATCAATTGATGGCAGCTTTATCACCTGCGGGAATTTCTAATACTTTGACCGTCAAGCTGCTTGATAAAATCTACCAAAAGTTTTTATACGATTAGCAGATGTTATTGGTTACAATATGCTTATGTAAATTCTAGTGCTCGACCTTATAATTGCACTAGCTTTTGGTTTTTGGTTTTTGGTTTTTGGTTTTAATCGGGTATGGCTGGCGGGCTGTTAACAAGCTGGCATCAAAATATTTAGTAATTTATATTTAGTGACTTATATTTAGTATTTTATATTTAGTGATTTAGATGGTTGGGGAAGCATAACTTTATGGAAGGCTCGATTGATCTCGTTAGTTTGGTAACGCACGCCAGTATTTTCGTCAAAATTATCATGGGCATCTTATTATTTGCTTCTTTGTTGTGTTGGGTCACTATTTTTCGTTTAAGCAGTCGTTTGGCAATTGCCACGCGCGCCGATAATTATTTTGAAAAAACCTTTTGGTCCGGGGTTGAATTGCCAACCCTATACAAAGGCGTTCAAGGTAATCCTGATAGAAGTGGTCTTGAGCAAATCTTTTTTATTGGCTTTAGTGAGTTTTTAAAACTGCTCAAAAACACCCAAGCGCGTAGTGAAATCATTGAAGGCGTGGAGCGCAAACTTCGCGTTGGCTTGGGGCGTCAGCAACTCGAGCTTGAGCAAGGATTGCCGTTGCTAGCCAGTATTGCCTCGGTCTCGCCTTATATCGGTCTGCTTGGCACGGTCTGGGGGATTATGACGGCTTTTATGGGCTTATCGACTTCTGCGCAAGCCACACTGGCTGCGGTTGCGCCTGGTATTGCCGAAGCCTTGATTGCCACGGCGCTAGGTTTGTTTGCTGCGATTCCAGCGGCACTGGCTTTCAACCACTTTACCGCAAAAAACGATAAAGTTTATCAAAGTCGTAGCTTGTTCTGTGATGAGATGACAGGCATGTTGCTGCGACAAACTGTGGATACGACTACCAACTTACCGACAGGGCTTAATTCACCTGCCATGATGCCTCCGCTCGCTAGATAAATGCTAAACGCTAAATGGCTAAATGAACGTTAGATAAATTTTATTGAACAACTTGACACTATGAAAGCAAACCCTTACAGCCGTAACCGTCCACAAAAACTCAATGCAGGTATGAATGTGGTGCCTTATATTGATGTTATGTTGGTGCTGCTCGTCATATTTATGGTGACCGCGCCCATGCTAACGACGGGGGTAGATATTGATTTGCCAAAAGCGCAAACCAAATCACTACAGCAAGGCACGCAGTTACCGGTGATTGTGTCACTAAAATCTGATGGACAGCTATATTTAAGTACCCAAGACAAAACCGATGAGCCAATGAGCGAAGAGGCGTTAATTGCGACTTTGAATAACTTACAATCTCAGCCTCAATACCAGTTCGATGGAAAGCCCAATGTCAATGTGATGATTAATGCCGATCAGAATAACCAATATGGGGATATTATCCAATTAATGGCAAACTTGCAGCAAGCGGGCATCCAAAAGGTTGGCTTGTTAACGGCACCACCAAAAACAGCCAGCAAGTAGCTTTTTAATCAAGTAGTTTTTTAATCAAGCAGCTTTTTAATGAAGTAGCTTTTTAATCAAGTAGCCTTCTAATACGATGACCTTTTAATTTTTGATTGAACATTTTTGCTAGAATAAGGAAATACTGAGACGATGTATGCTGAAGTGACCTCAGTCTATGTACCCGTCAAAACACCCGATTATCCGGTATGGGCGATTGTGCTCAGTGCCATTGCCCATGCCTTGGTAGTTGGGTTATTGTTTTTCTTTTATCATAACACCCCGCTAGCGCCCATGGAAACCTCGTTGATTACCCCTGAGCAGTTGTCGGCAATGGAAGGGCAAATCAAAGCCAACCAACAAAATGAGCTTGCGCAAAACCAAGCCACGGCTGGCGAGATGGCTGGTGCGCCAACACCGTCTTTAAATTCCCAGAACCTATCCACTGTGCCAATGAACACGCCCCATTCGACCTCAACCAATCAAATTGAAACGGTTAAAAATACGTTAGCCGCCAAGCAGGCGCAATGGGAAAAAGAGCAGGCGCTATTTGCTGAAAAGTTAGATCGGGAAGTAGAAGCTGAAAGACAAGGCGTGATTGATGAATTAAACCAGCGCAATGAAACCCAGCAGCGAAATCTGCAAGATTATAAAATTGCCGAAAGCAATATTGATGAAGTAAAAAACGAAATACGCGCCAACAATGCCGCCTATAATAAAAATCTCACTGCCAATAGCGAGCGGCAACGTGACAATAGTATCAAGTCACTGGATTTGGGTAAAGATGGTCAATCTACAGGTGCAGCGCAATCACCATCATCTGGCGGTCAAGGTTCTAGCAGACGTGGTGGTGCATCGGGTGGGAGTTCGGCAGGCTATGTCAGCCAAGTCATGGCGATGATTGATGCAAATTGGAATGTACCAACCAACAGTAATGGCAATTCATTAACGGCGTCATTTAGCATTGCTGCGGATGGTACAATTAGTAATATCACTATTCGCGGCAGTAGTGATGCCGCTTTTAAAGCAAGCTTACAACAAGCAATCAACCAATCAAGTCCATTGCCGCCCCCGCCCAATGGGGCAAGAAGCATGAGGGGCAATTTTAGAGCTAAATAGTAAAGTCAAATAGTAAAGCTAAGTAGTAAAGCTAAATAGTGTTGTAGCGCCTAGTCTTGCCCAATCTTTTTTGGCGATTAAAACAATGCTATTATTTTAAAACCAATTTTTAATAATTATAAATATTGCAGGCTAATTATGAACCATACTCTTTTGAAAGCGGCAGTCGTTGCCTTGGCTACCACTGCGATGCCACCTCTAGCGAACGCTGCCGACAATGTTGATTTTACCCTAGTCAAGCAGGCACCACGCTCTAACTTGCAAGTCGCCATTGTACCATTTGCTGGCGCGGAGAGTATCTCAGGGATTGTCACCAATGATTTGACCAATTTGGGGCAATTTACTTTGGATAGTAATTTGCCAGAGCGACCTCATAGCAGTAGCGAAGTCACTTTACCTGTCTGGCAGCATAACGCCGTCCCTTATCTGGTAGTCGGCAATACGCGCAGCAATCGGGGCAATGTTGAAATCAATTTTGAAGTGATTAATGTGGCGACAGGCGAGGTGATGCAGGGTCTGCAAACCGTCACTAGCAAAAATAACTCACAAAGTTTGCGTATGGCAGGGCATAAGGTTGCTGACCGTATCTATGAGATATTGACAGGCATCAAAGGCGATTTTTCTGGGCGCATTGCGTATGTAGTCGAAACAGGCAAGCCTAAAAACCGTGTGTCACGTTTGGTCATTTCTGACGTGGATGGGTTTAACCCAAAAGTGATTTATGAGTTTAACGGTACCATTAAAACCCTAAATACCTCTGCTGACAATCAAACCTTTACTTTCCAAGTTCAGCCCGACACGCTAGGCTATCCACAGGTCATGTCTGCCAATATTGTCAGCGGGGCAGTCAGCAATTTGACGAATTTTAAAGCCATGAATTATGGCGCATCCGTTAGTAAAGATGGTCGCGTGATATTTAGTAGCAGTTTTGAGAACGGCATACCGCAGATTTATTTGGCGCAAGGTGGCAATTCTCGTCGATTGACCAATGACCCTGTGGGGGCTATTTATCCTAGTTGGGCGCCTGATGGGCAATCATTTGTCTATACTTCAGACAGAGCCGGTGGTAAAAAAGGCGGTAATAAAGGTCAAATTTATCTATATAATCTATCAACCGGTAGTGAGCAGCGGTTGACGGGCGGCGGACTGAGCAGTATGGGACGCATCAGCAATGATGGTAAAAAAATGTCCTATTTGTCGGGTGCCAATCAAGGCGCGGTGATGGATCTGGGTTCGCGCTCGGTAACTGCTGTGAATAACGTTGGGTTAAGTGAAGCCCCAGGTGTCTCACCCAATGGACAACACTATATTTACTCCAATAAAAATGTCATTACCATTGTATCAAATGGCAAATCCATCAGTATTAGCCCCTCCCAAAATGGCGTACCCAATGGCTTGATTTATGGGCCACTTTGGCTCAATCCAGACGCCAATAATGTTTTACCTTAATCAAGCCACAAATAATATGAAGCATGTTTATCCGTTATCACGGTTATGGTGCGCCGCTGTTATGGCAATTGTCATGGCAATTAGCTTGGCGATGACAGGGTGTCAGACCATGCATTCGCCATCAACAACCTTATCTAACACCATCCTGCAAAGTTCGTCCTCACTGCCCAAAGTCATAGAGGCTGTACCCACCAATTTGCCGCACATGGATGCTAGCCAGCTGTCAGGCAAGTTAATTTTTATTTATTTAACCGGATTTGGGGAAAATCGCCAAGCGCAGCTGATTGAGACCCAAATGGATGGCAGCGACCCAAAGACTTTGTATAAGGTCAATGGTACGATAATGAGCTTATCCGCCAGTCGCTTAGGCGACCGCCTGATTTTTACGGTTCAAGCAGGCAAAAGTTATCCTAAAGTTGTTATCCTTGATAAAGCGACTTTGCAAGTCACTGATGTTTCTGCGGTTTCTGTGGTTTCTGGGGTGTCGGGGGTTTCTGCCAAACGCACCCATAATTTTAGTGGGGCAATCTCCCCCGATGGGCGCCAATTGTTACTAGCAAATAGCCAAATGGGTAATCCAGAGATTTTTTTGACTGATAGCAGCGGCAATGTAAAACAACAACTGACGCATCAACCAGCAATTGATTTAGCCCCTGTGTGGCTGCCAGATGGTCAATCCTTTATATTTACGTCAGATAAAGCCAAATTTTTACAACCGCAACTTTATCAATACTATTTTGCAAAACAACAATTTTTGCCTTTAAACTTGCCTGGTAAAACCAATGCCATCGCTCGGGTTAGTCCCTCGGGGCGTTTGATCACTTATGTCAGCGATAATAGCCAAGGCAGGCTCGCAGATATGGCAACTAAAAAAAGCATCGCTATAAATAATGAAGGATTGGCTGAACCTGCCAACTTTTCGCCAAATGGCAACTATTTGTTGTATTCGGCAAAAAACCGCATAAAAATCATCCCAGTACCAACCTTTGAGTCATTGACACTGCAGCAGTCGCCTGCTAGCTGGACGATTCAGTTTGCCGATAGCAACCACCAACCATTTACCATTCGAGAACCGATTTGGGTAATACCCTAAAGTCCATAACAATCAATTGAAATTCTACTGTATGACCCGATAAAAAAAGTAATAATCATTGATGGAAAATTATAATGAACCTAGAAAAACCAACCGATTCTCACACACCTGACCCAGCCAACCCACAATTTGGTAGTGGGGCGAATGGTTATCCATCAGCGTTACCGCAATACACGCAGCTTAGTCAAAACTTACCGGTGACCCAAAGCCAAATCAGTTATAACCACATTACTTATGCGTTGGCGCTGTTTAGTTATTTTACTGCGGGACTGACTTGGATTATTCCGATTGTGATGAATTATTTAAAGCGCGATGAGGCTAGAAATACGTGGCTTTATAGTCACTTTGATTGGCAAATCAAAACGTTTTGGTACAGCATATTTTTTTGGGTGATTGGTTTTGTCATGGTGATTTTTGCAACGGGTGGGCTGTTTTTTGGCGCCGCCGTTGATAGCAATCATACGATGGGTGGTAGCTTTATTGTCGGGGCTTTAGGCGGCCTGATAATCGTCGCCACCCTTTTATGGCATCTGTATCGCATTATTCGTGGTTGGATTGCGTTGTCAAATGGTCGAGCCGTGCCTTAGCCTTTGATTAAAAGACGTTAAAAACTAAAACCTGCAATCTATACTCTGAATACTCTGGGTTAATAGCTGATATAGTAGTTACTATAGCGGTGAAGGCAAAGAAAATTGCAGGTGTTTATTTAGCGTCAACACTGATATAATAGCTTTTCTGATTTTGACGAGATAGTCTAGACAGCGCGTTAACGGGTGCTATCTCTCAAGCTAAATAGGTTAGTTCTGCTTGTATAAAGGGCAGAGTCAATTAGATTCACCCATGCAATGTGAGTGCTTATTCAACTATGTATGCCTTTCTTCGTCCGTTCTTATTTAACACCGATCCTGAAAAAGCCCACGAAATCACGTTATCATTACTCGAAAAATCGCAAAAATTTGGGATGCTCGGGTTTTTGTACGGTAAACAAGAACTAACAACTGAATGTATGGGGTTAACCTTTACCAATCCGGTTGGTTTGGCAGCAGGGCTTGATAAAAACGGCGAATATATCGATGCGTTAGCGGCGTTGGGTTTTGGCTACATCGAAATTGGTACGATTACCCCAAAACCACAGCCTGGCAATGACAAACCCCGTCTATTTCGTATCAAAGAAGCCCATGCCATTATCAATCGCATGGGATTTAATAATAAAGGCGTCGATTATCTCATTGAGCAAGTCAAGCGTGCAAAATATCAAGGCATTTTGGGTATTAATATTGGCAAAAATGCCAGCACGCCTGTTGAAAATGCCCTAGATGACTATATTTATTGTCTAGAGCGAGTGTATCCTTACGCATCTTATATTACGGTAAATATCTCCTCTCCCAATACCAAAAACCTGCGCGACCTGCAAAGTGGTGATGCGCTCACGGCGCTGCTTGATGGTATCAAATCACGTCACAGCCAACTCGCTAGCCAACATCAGTATTATGTACCATTAGTGCTGAAAGTTGCCCCAGATTTGGAAGAAGACCAAATTGATTATATTGCCAAAGAATTGATGCGTTTTGATATTGATGGGTTGATTACCACCAATACCACCTTAAGCCGCAATGGGGTAGAAGATTATAAAACCAGTCAAGAAGCCGGCGGGCTATCAGGTCGACCACTGAGCCACCGTAGTACCCAAGTTCTTGAGCAGTTTGCCGAACGCTTACCGAGCTCAGTTGCGCTTATTGGTGTAGGCGGTATTGACAATGGTCAACGTGCGGTTAAAAAGATTGAAGCAGGTGCGGATTTGATTCAGCTCTATAGTGGTTTGATTTATGAAGGACCAGAGCTCATTCAAACCTGTGTTGAAGCTATTGACGGTTATCGTTTAAGCCAACATTCGCCGTCTACTTTGTAAATCCCATGATACGAGCTTGACCCGATGACTATGTTAGATATGCTAGTGTTGTTTGTATTGTTTATGGGGTTGTGGCAGGGGTTTAATAATGGCTTGATGCGCTCACTGGTGGGCATGTTTGGTTGGCTATTGGCACTGCTGCTGGCCAGTTATTTGGCAAAACCTTTAGCACCGTTTTTTGTGTCATTCACTGGCTCAACCGGCCTTAGTATCATTGCGGCATTCTTGGCAATTGGCTTATTTGTCATCGTGGGACTGCAAATCGTATTATGGGTGATGAGTAAAACCTTGCAGGGGCTTAGACTAAGCATTCTAGATAAATTGGCGGGCGCAGGGTTTGGCTTGGTCAAAAATTTGGTCATTGTGTTGATGCTGCTGAGTTTATTGGCGCCTTTTGTCGGTCAACGTGACTTTTGGCAGCAGTCTAAGTTTGCCAATGCGCTACTGCCAATGGCACCTTTTGCGACACAAATCACCCAACAGCTTGCTACCACGCTCGGTAAAACCGCTGCCGATAAAATGGGTCAATAGTGGGACAAATGGGTCAATAGCATTGGTAAGTTTGACTGACGGCTAAAGTATTGTAATTGTCAGCCGGCAAATAAAGGTAGTTTCATTCAATTTTCATCAGGTCTCATAGCCATCCGTGAAAAATCAAAGGGGTAAAATATGTGTGGAGTTGTCGGTATAGCCGCTCACAGTCCGGTTAATCAAATGCTATACGATGCGCTGACTATGCTGCAGCATCGCGGGCAAGATGCTGCGGGTATTGTGACATGTCAAGATGGACGTCTGTTTTTGCGTAAAGAAAATGGCATGGTGCGCGATGTGTTTATGACACGTCATATGATGCGTCTTGTCGGTAATCAAGGCATCGGGCATGTACGTTACCCAACAGCTGGTACGTCTAGCAGTGCAGAAGCTCAGCCTTTTTATGTCAATTCGCCGTATGGTATTACCTTAGCGCATAATGGTAATTTGACCAACGCCGAAGAGATTGCCAAAGAACTGTTTATGGAAGATATGCGCCATATTAACACCGATTCTGATTCAGAAGTTTTGCTCAATGTGCTAGCGCATGAAATGCAAAAACTCGGTATCCAGCATCCAAGCCCCGATGATATTTTTGAAGCGATGACATCTGTCTACAAACGTATCGAAGGCGCGTATGCGGTTGTTGCTATGATTACAGGCTATGGTATTTTGGCTTTTCGTGACCCCAATGGCATTCGCCCGCTGATTTTTGGTCAACGATTAGCGGAAAATGGCGGTTTTGAATATCTGGTGGCATCTGAGTCAGTTGCGTTAACCGCATTGGGTTTTGATATCGTTCGAGATGTGAAGCCCGGTGAAGCGATTTTTATTGATGAAAACAATAACTTCTTTAGTCGCCAATGTGTCGAAGCCAAAGAGTTTAGACCTTGTATTTTTGAATACGTCTATTTTGCCCGCCCAGATTCGATTATTGATAATATTTCTGTTTATAAAGCCCGTATGCGTATGGGCGAGACTTTGGCGCAGAAAATCATCAAAGAATGGGGCGAGGATCACGGGATTGATGTGGTTATTCCTATTCCCGATACCTCACGTACTTCTGCGATGGAGCTTGCCCAGCATCTAGGAGTAAAATACCGTGAAGGCTTTATGAAAAACCGCTATATCGGTCGCACCTTTATTATGCCAGGTCAACAGCAGCGCAAAAAATCGGTGCGTCAAAAATTAAGCGCGGTGCCTTTTGAATTTAGAAATAAAAACGTATTGTTGGTCGATGATTCAATTGTACGTGGCACGACTTGCCACGAGATTATCCAAATGGCACGTGACGCTGGCGCCAATAATGTGTATTTTGCCAGTGCCGCGCCACCGGTCAAATATCCCAATGTGTATGGTATTGACATGCCAGCGCGCAATGAGCTGATTGCCTCAGGTCATAGTGTGGAAGAAGTGTGTAAAATCATCGGCGCGGATCGTTTGATATTCCAAGATTTGGATGATTTGATTGAAGCGGTACAAGACAAACACAGCGATGCCAAAAAATTTGACTGTTCGGTATTTGACGGCAAATACATCGCCGGTGGTATTGATGAAGATTATTTGGATGAATTACAGCGTAAACGCAGTGATAAAGCCAAACAGAAAAAATCTGGGATACAAGACGTGGCTGATACGCCTGTGGATATCGTCGGGGTGCAAACCGAGGTATAAGTTATCCTGCATAAAAAAAGCCCAAGTTGGGCTTTTTTTATGGCTATTGAAAACCTATCAGATGCAATCCCCATAAAAACCCATTAAGGCTAGCAATCCCCACCAGCATACTTAGCAGTAATTGCTTTTTCCAATGATAGCTAAGTAACACCACTATCAGCGCTAATATCTCTGCCACAAGTAATGGCGATAAGCCCAGACTCATACTTATAGGCTTAGGCTGCTGCCAATGCAAGGAAGTTAAAATCAACAGCGTCATCACGGATAATGGCAATGCTTTATTCACCGCCAGCAACAAGGGAGCATCCAATAAACGCTTTGGCAAAATTATCGGGGTTAAGCGGGTGAGAAAAGTCACCAACGCCATGGCAAAAGTAGCGGCGACTAAATAAACGTTATCAGGTGGTGTGTTCATAATATTCTAACGATTAATGGATAAATTTTTTTGGCGGTTGAGCTGTCAGATAGTTTGAACTGTCAGAGAGCTTGCTCATGAGCAGATTTATTGCTCATAAAAAAGTGGATGATAATGAGTCCCAAACTCACGCAAATCGCTGATAGTAGCAACCAATCGGATATAAAATAAAACGCCGCTATAAATGCAATGATGGCGATGAATATGGGATAGTAAGCCTTGACCGCTTTAAACTGCTCGTAGGCTAAAATAGCAAACAAGCACACTAACGCAAAATCCAAATGAGGCACCCAATCATTGAGCCCTGCACCCAGCAAAATCCCCAATATGGTACCGATAACCCAATAACACTGATTGAGCAAACTCACCGGTAGTATCAGCCTTTGGCGTTCATTTTCATGAAGGGTGGTTAACACGGAAAAAGTTTCATCGGTTAACGCAAACAAGCAATAAAATCGACTGATAGGATTGGTTGGTAATTGTTTTAACAAAGGAATGGCATAAAAAGCATGGCGCAAATTTATCGCTAAGGTATTGCTGGCGATGGTTGAGACTCCAACCCCGCCCGCTAACAGCGCAATAGAAGCATATTGCGCCGCACCCGCATATAACACCACACTAGATAAAATCGCCGCCCATATAGGCAGTTTTGCTGCCACAAACAATACGCCAAAGGCAATCCCTGCGGGGATATAACCCATTGCCACAGGAAAACTTACTTTAAACGCCTGTTGCCATAACCCATCTTTTATCCATTCATTTTTCATCATTGCTATTCTTTTTTAAATTTTAGCCATAAAAATACCCTAGCAAGTAGGGTATTTTACCGCTCAACCCATTTATTGATTATCTACTACTTTGTTGTCATATATAGGCGCATTGCGGTCTTCAAAAACCACTTCGTCCTCAACAAATTCTGGTTTGACTTCGACAATAAAGTCTTTGCGCGACATACCGAGCCACAGTGGAATCGCACTGGCGATATACACCGATGAGAAAGTACCTAAAATCAAGCCAATGAGTAATGCTACAGAGAACCAATGTAAGCTTTCGCCGCCAAGCAGCAGCATCGCGACTACCACCAGCAACACCGTTGAAATGGTCATAATGGTACGACGGAGCGTTTCAGTGAGCGATAAATTGACAATTTGCGTTGGGCTGGCACCACGGACACGGCGAAAATTCTCACGGATACGGTCAAAGACGACGATGGTATCGTTAATCGAGTAACCAATCAGTGATAACACGGCGGCAAGCACGGTCAAATCAAACGGCCATCCGAAAAGTGCGAAAATACCCACGGTGATAATACTATCATGAAATAACGCCAACACTGCGCCTAAGGCTAATTTGGCTTGGAAACGCACCATCACATAAATAAACATACACACTAATGCCAGTGCCGTTGCCCCCAAGGAGCTGACGTAAATTTCATTACCTACTTGACTGCCAACCACGTCAATGTTCTTGATGGTGGCATTATTGTTGGGTAAATCTAACGCAGTATCGAGAGAGTTTGATAACCCTTCGATTTGTTTTTGCGGCGGCAGGCGTACCAGAATTTCTTTGTTACTGCCCAAATATTGCACCACACTGTCATTGATTTTATGGCTCGCTAAGGCAGACTGAACTTGGGCTTGTTGCACGGGTTGCTCATAAACAACCGTGGCTGACACACCGCCAGTAAAATCTAAGCCTAGATTTAAACCTTTGGTTAAAATAGCGACCAAACCCAGAATCGTTAAGATGGCGGATAATATGGCAAAAGGTTTAGCTACCTTTAAAAAATCAATAATACGCCGACCCGCAAAGAGTTTTTCACCGCCAAAACCCTCTGCCGAAAATTCAGCACTGGCAGCATTAGCCACCGCTAACCCAGCGTTTTGGGTTGTCGTATCGGAGGAGTTGGCAGGCTGCTTGACCAAATTTTTATTCACCCCTTTACCATTACGGCGCGGCGTTTTGCGGTGCTGTGTATTTGATGCCATTTCATCACTACGACGTACGCCCAGCTCTGAGAGTTTTTGCTCGGGATTGATGGGTTCTGAACCGTCTAAACCGTCTAGATCCTCTAACTTGTCATCATTCATTATTCGCTCCTTAACCAATACTTAGGCGTTTGACAGTTTTGCGGTAGCCATAAGCTAACTGTACCAGTGCACGCGTGACAGTCACTGAGGTGAAGATAGAGCTGGCAATACCTATGGCTAAGGTGACAGCAAAACCTTTAATCGGACCTGTACCAATCGCAAATAAAATAAAAGCGACAATCAAGGTAGTCAGCTGTGCATCAAAAATACTGGTAAATGCGCGGTTAAAACCCGCCACAATCGCAGATTTGGGTCTGGCGCCGTTAGCAAGCTCTTCGCGGATGCGTTCAAATATCAGCACGTTGGCATCCACCGCCATCCCGATGGTTAACACGATACCTGCGATACCCGGCAAGGTTAGGGCAGAACCAATCAATGACATGATGGCTAAAATCATCATTAAGTTAAAAATCAACGCGATATTGGCAATTAAGCCGAATAAACGATAAAAGATAATCATAAATAAGAACACGAGTAAGTAGCCGACTTGGGTAGAGAACATACCTTTTTGGATGTTATCTTGCCCCAATGATGGACCAATAGTACGTTCTTCAACAAAATACATGGGCGCCGCTAGCGCACCTGCACGAAGTAACAAAGCCAGCTCTGAGGCTTCTGCATTACTATCTAAGCCCGTGATTTGGAAAGTTGAGCCAAAGACGCCTTGAATGGTCGCTTGATTGATAATATGGCTTTCTGCGTAAGGTGTTCTTACTTCTTTATTTTGACCCGTCACTGGGTCTGGCTGGAAGGTGACACGCTGCTTATTTTCAATAAACAGCACCGCCATTTGTTTGCCCACCGATTTGGCTGTGGTATTTTGCATCAAACGACCGCCTGCGTTATCCAGCGTGATATTGACTTGAGGGCGACCATTTTGATCCATCCCTGCTTGGGCATCCTGTACGTTTCGACCGGTCACCACAGCTTGACGTTCCAATAAGGTTTTTTGTGGGCTGTCGACTTCACCAAATGAATAGGCTTCAGTGCCTGCAGGCAATACCCCAGATGGATTGGCTTGGAAAGTATTGTTTTGCTCAGACACCATACGAAATTCGAGATTGGCGGTACGACCAATGACCCGTTTGGCTTCTGCGGTATCTTGTACCCCGGGTAATTCCACCACAATACGATTGGCACCTTGTGATTGCACCACGGCTTCAGCCACGCCTAGCTCATTAATACGGTTACGCAAAGTCGTCAAGTTTTGGGTGACCGCATCTTGAGAGATTTGTGAAATCGTCGACTGGGTCAAGGTCATGTTAATTGCTGGACCCCCTGCATTGATGAGCGGTTGTAACTCGTAATTTGTCCCAAAGCGACTACGTAACACATTAATGGCTTGATCACGCGCGGCATTATCGACAAAGTTTAACGTCAGATTATTTTGCCCTGCTTGTAAATTGGTCACGGCAATTTTTTGGTTGCGTAGCTCTGTACGGATATCTCGGGCTAAGTTTTCCAAACGCTGAGAGACGGTTTTGCTCATATCGACTTCTAGTACAAACCGTACACCACCTCGCAAGTCCAAGCCTAATTTAATAGGATTGCCGCCAATATTACGTAGCCATGCTGGCGTGGTTTGCGCCAAGTTCAGTGCTACCACGTAATTATCGCCAAGCTTTTCCTTTAGCACTTGTTGCGCTTTAAGCTGCGTTTCAGTCGACTCATCACCAATTTTTAACAAAGCTGATTTACCATCAAAACTGTTGTTTTTAGTTGGGATATTGGCGGCATTTAGGATGGTTTCCGCTTGTTTTAGCACATCATTGGTCAATGTGGTACTAGCGGAAGCCCCCGTGATTTGAACGGCGGGCTTGTCTGGATAAAGGTTTGGTAGGGCATACAGGGTGCTCAGTAGCAGCACAATGCCGATTAAAAAGTATTTCCAAGCAGGGTAGTGCATAATCTTGACTTCTTAAACTTGATTTTTTTTAGGTAACTAGTTGTTCTACTAGGGCTATTAACCGCGATCAACAAGGCAGTACAATATCATAATAGCCAGTTGGCAACTTAACAGAATGCTAGGTCGCCAACCTGACAGGTGAGCTGCATCAGCAATTATTTAAGACTATCAATGGTACCCACAGGCAATACCGAAATGATTGAGGCTCGTTGCACCATCACCTCTTGGGTAGTATTTAATGCAACAACCGCATATTCACCTTGAAGCTTTTTGATTTTTCCCATCAAGCCACCGGCAAATACCACTTCATTGCCTTCTTTAATGGCATCAATCATTTGACGATGCTCTTTGTTACGACGGCTTTGTGGTCGGATAATAATGAAGTAAAAAATAGCAAAAAAAGCCAATGGCAATAGCATTTGCATGATGGTGGAAGCACCTGTTCCAGTAGGCGCTGCCGCCGCACCTTCCGCATGGGCAGATTGGATAAATGCTAAAATAGCGGTAAGTAGCATAGTTAAAATACCCTTCAATTGAGATTTAGTCATAAAACAGTGATAAAAACAACCTGTAATGATAACCGATTTAGCCAAATTAATAAATGATTAACCCTTGTTTGCTGAAATAATTCAGCGCTAGGAAGATGAACGGTGAGTAGAAAATCCAGCGATTTTGGATGGTTTTGGATAATAAGGTCAAAAATTTTTATCGGAATTATTCACTATTTTATGCTTGATTATTAACAATGACGTAACAATAAAGTTAATGGTTATGCTATGCTTAGTTGTAACAAATTATTTCTTTTAGGGTCAAACAATTGGTGTTACCAATTGAAGGAAAATCTCATGACTATCACGTTAAATTTTCAACCGATTGATAAAATCCGAAAGCAGGTAAGGTCAAAACTATGGCTAGGTGTAGTCATCGCGACTTCGTTAACCGTCCCAACGCTGGCAAACGCTGAAA
Source organism: Moraxella sp. CTOTU48841 (assembly GCF_032061225.1). NCBI lineage: Bacteria > Pseudomonadati > Pseudomonadota > Gammaproteobacteria > Moraxellales > Moraxellaceae > Moraxella > Moraxella sp. CTOTU48841. Next base: position 125,358 of record NZ_DAMBFQ010000001.1, on the reverse strand, counting down.
TCACCCAGCGTGATATCGATAATTACGGTGCGGCGATGGCGGCTGCAGCAAATGCTAAGAGCATTTCGCGCGTTGCAAGCCTAGTGGCTGATGATGCCTTGATATCTGTGTCGCGTAAAGGAAAAACCACGACCTTAAATAAAAGCAATTATCTAAACCTCTTGCAAAACAACTGGTCAAAAGCAACGCGATATGGCTATGATATACAATTAAACAACGTGGTATCTAGCGGTAACCAGGCTAAGGCAGATGCGATAACCACAGAAGTCATCGTCGAAAATAACGTAACGACACGTTTAGTAACAACTTCACGTATTACCTTCGCTGAAAGCGGTAACTCAGTGTTATTGTCCAGGGCGATTAGCCAACTTGTGATTGAAAAGCACTAATTTAGTGGTGTTAAAAAGGGTGGTACAAAAGTTTTGTGCCACTTTTTTTATGGATTCTAGTATAATTTCAGCCAATATTTAATTTCACTGGCTTGAAATCACAGCCGTTTTTTTATTTATAATGTCAAATTTTAGCTTATATTCTTCCATAGTTTTACTCTAGGGGATGGATATATGTCCTACATCTAAATTGCAAAAAAGAGCTAGGAATTATCATGTTGCTTTCGATAAGCCATTCATCAAAAAAAACTATCAAACCGTTAAGTTTAGCTATTTCCTCTATTATTTTGGCAGCCTGTAGCAGTGCGCCAACCACCAGCACCACCAGTCCAGCCGGTAAACCTATGATTGGATCATCCAGTCACAGCAAAAGCACGGTGCGTAGCGCGCAAGAAAATGCCGCCCTACTGGATATGGATAGTTTGGATGAACTTGAAGGGCTTCTTGAAGCCACCGACATGAGCATGGTAGAGAATAACGCTTTGTTGGTTCAGCGCTATGGTAATCTATGGGATAGATTGCGCGTCAATTTTCGTATGAACTCGAATGTGTACGATCCGCGTATTGAAGCGCAAAAAAGTTGGTTTATTAGCCGCCAAGACTATCTAAACCGCTTAACAGCGCGTGCTAGCCGCTATTTATACTACACGGTGCGAGAAGCTGAGCGTCGCAATATTCCAACGGAACTGGCATTATTGCCTGTGATTGAAAGCTCTTATGACCCCAATGCCAACAGTAATGCATCGGCTGCAGGGTTATGGCAGTTTATTCCAAGTACAGGTCGTATTTATGGGTTGAATCAAACCAGCACCTTTGATGGTCGCCGTGATGTGATTGAGTCAACCCGTGCTGCTTATGACTTTTTGACCGCCTTGTATAACCAGTTTGGTAGTTGGGAGTTGGCATTGGCATCGTACAATGCCGGTCCAGGCCGTGTCCAATCTGCGATTAATTACAATGCAGCACGGGGGTTACCCACGGATTATTGGTCGCTCAAATTGCCCACTGAAACGATGAACTATGTTCCTCGATTTTTGGCAGTGGCGCAAATTGTCAAAAATCCGAGTACCTACAATGTGTATTTACCCGCAATTGCGAACCGTCAACATTTTAGAAGTGTCCCTGCCAATGTTGGCGTGAGCTTGTATGAAATTAGTAGTTTGACAGGCGTAAGCTACGATGAACTGCGTGCCCTAAATCCTGCGTTAATTGCAGGTACGGTAGATATGTCAGGCCCAAGCCGTATTCTGATTCCCAATGATCTCAATGAATCAATTGACCGTAAAATCACCCAATTACGGGGTAATGGTTATATGAGTCAGCAAGGTTATTTGGCAAACAATAGTTATGTCACTCCTAAAACTACTACATCTACTTATAACACACCGCCGACAAACTTTGGCAACCAAACTAGAACCACAACCGCAAGTCAAGGTGATTCGCTCACTGCCGCCCAACAAGCCTATAGCAAAAAAGAAAAAGTTACCTTGCCATCCTCTAGCAGCGACTTGGCGGCGATGGCAACTAGTATGGTTAAAAACCAAACCACGACTTATATCGCCCCCATTCCTAGTGCGCCAAGTATCCAAAGCCGTAATACGGTAATCAAAGAACCGCCGATTACCGCCACTGAGCAAAAAATGGTGACCGCTGAAATGCAGTCTAGCAATACACTACCAACGACTTCAGCGATTGTCACTGCCAATAACACCGTTGTGCAAGAGCCGCCTTTGTCCAATCAAGAGCGTAACTTAATTGCTAAAGAAATCGAACAAACCGCACCACAAGTAGAGCAAGCCATTAACCCTGCCGATGGCCATATCAAGCTCAATGCCATTCAGACCCAGCAATCTGTGCTAGAAGCCAAAGGTGAGACCAAAAAACTCACTTACGAAGAACCACCCGTGGTGTTGCCAAAAGAGGTCAAAATTACCCAATCATCGAGTTTAAATGGCAAAGCACCAAGCACGGCGCAAGCAACCACGAGCAAACCTGCCACAGTTAGCAAACCGGCTGCCAAAAAACGTCCGAGCGGCACCCGCAGCACGTATCAAGTCAAAGCTGGCGACAACTTGGCAACTATCGCCAGCCGCATGGGCGTAAATTGGCGAGATATCGCTGAATGGAACCAAATTGATCCAAATGCCGCCTTACTAGCAGGTTCAACACTTTACTTATACAACGCCAAACCTATCGAAAGCAAAGTAGCGGAAGCGCCAAAACGTAAAGCCAATAGCTATATCGTGCAAGCGGGGGATACCTTGACAGGCATCGCCGACAAGTTTGATTTAAATGTCAGTGAGTTAGCAAAATTTAATAATTTGCCTGTAACTTATCAAGTTCGTACCAACCAAAATTTGTGGTTAATTCCAGACAAAATGCCCAAGCCACCAGTGGCACAGCCCGGAGCGCAAAAGCCTGCTCCTACTAGAGCCGAAGTGCAACCGGTATCAAGTCGATATACGGTTCAGACGGGTGATACCTTGTCGGGTATCGCTGATAGATTATCCGTATCGCCCAAAGACATTGCCGATATCAATGGTTTTAACACCAATTATCGTGTGCAAAAAGGGCAAGTCATCATCGTGCCTGTCACAGTTGAAAAGGTCAAATATGCGCTAGCTGGCAAATCGATTAACTACACGGTACGCCCAGGTGATAGCTTAGGTAGCGTCGCCAATAACTTTGATTTAACGGTAGCAGCTTTAGCCAAAGCCAATTATCTAAAACCGACGGCAAATTTAATTCAAGGGCAAAAACTGGTTATTCCTCAAGCAGGATTGGGTACGGTGGCTAGCGTGACAGCGACCCGCGAACCGATGAGCAAGCAGGACTCTGCAAAACCAGAGAGCAAAAAAGAAACAAAAAAAGAGACCAAAACAGCCAAAGATACCCAATCAGAAGATGATAACAAGCCAGCGTCAAAACCAGTAAGCAAATATAGCCGTGGTGATACGCAAAGCTACCAAGTAAAATCTGGTGATAGCCTGACAAACTTGAGTGCAAAATATGGCGTTTCCAAAAGCGAACTTGCCGCCTTAAATAATTTAAAAGGTAATGAGTCGTTATTGATTGGTCAAAACATCAAAATCCCGAAAACCACAACAACCTATAAAGTTAAAGCAGGCGAAGGCTTAATTTCTTTGGCAGGACGCTTTGGCGTCAGCCCTAAAGAACTGGCTAGTCTAAATAACTTGTCACCAACAGCGTCGCTAAAAGTGGGTCAAACCCTTACTGTGCCAAAATAGGTTAACTATAGTTTATAAAATAAAAAACCACTATGTAAAAATAGTGGTTTTTTACTTAAGTTTTTACTCAGTTTTTATACTTAGTAAGGAAATTATAAGACAATAAAAAAGCGTATTTAATTAAAAATACGCTTTTTTAGCTATAAAGAGATAAGGGTTAATTAGTTAACGATATCTTTTAAACTTTTGCCTGCTTTAAAGCTTGGGACTTTGCTTGCTGGGATTTGGATTTCTTCTTTAGTTTGTGGGTTACGGCCAGTACGTGCTTGGCGTTCTTTGACACTAAACGTACCAAAGCCAACGAGCGATACAGTATCATTGGCTTTCATCGCTTCGCCAATCGTTGCGATAAAGGCATTTAATGCTTCAGTTGATTGGGCTTTAGAAAGACCACTTTTTTTAGCAATGCTATCAACTAATTCTGACTTATTCATAAGAATATCCTTCAAATTTTTAGGGATGAAAATAAACGTTATATATACAAAGCACACGCTTGGCAATCAATGAGGCTCAAAGCCTTAAGTATCAAGTGCTGCATAAGTAATTATGATTCGATTATAAGTAAACTCCAACGGCTTCACAAGCAGTTTAAGCATAATTTCTGTGGAATTAAGCATTGATTAACGTGTTTTTGCAAAATATAGTAGTTGGCACACCAAACGATAACATTTTTTTTCAACAAAAATCGCTAAAACTTGTTATATAAAACCATATGGCTAAAATCAATCTAGCCATTATGCTTTTATTAGCAGCCAATATGAATATTGAACGACTAGCATTGTTTTATACCAGACTTACAATAATTAATGTTATTAACAACCTTTTGAAGTTACACTATCGACAAATTACAAAACCCATATTTGATTAATTTTGTGGAAATTTAATGAACGATAATTTTCAAACTTCGACCAATGCCCCAAGCAATATAGCCACGACAGCGCTCAATGTGGTATTAGTGATTATTGAAACCTTGCTGACCCTGTTGCTACGTTTTGACGCAGATCTTCGTAAGACTGTTTATCCTTTAGCCACTACCAATACCGTCGTCCGTATTCATGCTTATGTCCCAAGCGTCACTTTTTATATGACCTTTACGGTTAATGGTATTTTGCTAGACAGCCAATTACAGCCTTCTCAGCAGGTCGATGTGACCATCAATGGCTTTACTTGGCAAATCGCCCAAAATTTATTTACCAACCAGCCTAAAGCCATCGAGCAGCTACAAATTCGCGGCGAAGCACAAAAGATGGGAGAGGTGAAGGCTTTTTTACATCAAATTGGTATCAATCAGTTATTACAAGTCATCACAAAGGCAGTCAAAGGTGATAAAGATAAGCAAAAAACCAAAAAGCCGACCAAAACCGACACTGATTATAAACAACAAGTTGAGGCACTCAATAGCCAAGTCAACGCCGCAGCGGTGCAAAACACCGCACTTGAAGCACAAATTGTAGAATTAAAAAGTAAAAATCAATGGATGAAACGCGCGGCAATCGCATTTTTTGTATTATTCGTTATTTGCGCGATTGGCTGGGCGGTAAAATAACACCCATTCCCCTATATTGCTTTGATGAAAAAATTACTTTAATAAGAAAGTGCTCATCATTGAGTAAATAAATTCGAGAAATAAATAAATCCGAGTGTTTTAGTAAGAATTAATCTTGACTAAAAGACTCGGATTTTCATATAATAGTCCTACCAACCATAAAACGCGTTTTCACAGCTTACGATGCTTTAACAGATTTAAATTTTTAACTTAAGTGGGGCTATTATGCGATTGACAACCCGAGGACGCTATGCAGTGACGGCGCTGCTAGATTTGGCATTGCAAGAGCAAAAACATGAATTGGCTGTGTCATTGTCTGATATCGCAAAACGTCAAGAGATTTCTATTTCTTATCTTGAGCAGTTGTTTTCAAAGCTGCGTAAAAAAGGTTTGGTGGTAAGCACTCGTGGGGCATCAGGTGGTTACCATATTGCCAAACCCATCAATGAAATCTCAATTATGAGTATTATTTCAGCAGTGGATGAGTCGGTTGATGCCAGAGCTTGCGAAGGTAAGGGCAACTGTCAAGATGGCGCCATGTGTTTAACCCATGATTTATGGAATGGCTTGTCAGAGCAAATTGAAAATTATCTGTCCACCGTGACATTAGATACGCTCATTAATCGTCAAATTATCCGTGAGATTTCTGAGCGTCAAATTTTAATGGTTGAAGATATGCAGGATAAAAATCAGTCTGCGGTAAACCCAATTACAGATGCACCCGTATCGCAACGATCAAAGAAAATCAGCAATAAAGTTAGTAACAACAGCAAAACCTTACAACAAAATTCCGGGGAGAATTTGTTAGCATGAATAAATTAGTCTATTTAGATTATGCCGCGACCACACCAATTGATGAGCAAGTCGCCCAAAAGATGATGAAATACATGACCTTTGATGGCGTGTTTGGTAATCCTGCCTCGCGTTCGCACGGGTTTGGTTGGCAAGCGGAAGAAGCGGTTGAAACCGCACGCGAGCAAATTGCAGAATTAATCAACGCCGATCCACGTGAAATTGTATTTACTTCAGGGGCCACTGAGTCAGACAATTTAGCGATTAAAGGGGTGGCACAGTTTTATAGTGGTAAAGGCAAACACATCATTACTAGTAAAATTGAACATAAAGCCGTGCTAGACGTCTGCCGTGAATTAGAAACAGAAGGTTTTGAAATCACTTATCTAGACCCACAGCCAAAGACAGGTCTGATTACAGTTGATCAAGTCAAAGAGGCTATTCGTGAAGATACCATTTTAGTGACCCTGATGATGGTTAATAACGAACTTGGCACGTTAACAGATGTCGCGGCGATTGGTGAAATCACACGTGAAAAAGGTATTATTTTTCATGTCGATGCGGCACAGGCAGCCGGTAAAACCCCGATTGATTTGGAACAATTAAAAGTTGATTTGATGAGTTTTTCTGGGCATAAAATTTATGGTCCTAAAGGTATTGGTGCCTTATATGTTCGCCGTAAACCGCGTGTGCGTCTAAAATCACAAATGCAAGGTGGTGGTCATGAGCGTGGTATGCGTTCAGGTACTTTGGCAACGCATCAGATTGTAGGAATGGGTGAAGCCTTTGCCATTGCGGGCAAACGTATGGCAGAAGATGAAGCCAGACTGACAAAACTGCGTCAACGTCTATGGGATGGGTTAAAAGAGCTTGATGAGGTTTATCTTAATGGTGACATCAATCACAGCATTCCAAATATCGTCAATATCAGCTTTAACTTTGTAGAAGGCGAATCGTTGATGATGTCATTGAAAGATTTTGCCGTTTCATCGGGTTCTGCTTGTACATCAGCGACGCTTGAGCCTTCCTATGTATTACGTGCGATTGGATTATCAGATGAGCTTGCTCACAGTTCAATTCGTTTTAGTTTGGGACGTTATACCACCGAAGAAGATGTTGACCATGCGGTTGCTGAGATGCGAACCGCGGTTGAAAAATTACGCGCTTTATCACCGCTTTGGGATATGTATAAAGAAGGCGTTGATTTAAATAGTGTGGAATGGAATGAACATTAATTTGAATTAAAAATTAATTTCCATTAAAAATTTATTCAATTGAATTAATAAGTAAAGATTAGTCAGTTACGTTTGACGTAACCAGCCAAAAGGAAAATGAAATGGCCTACAGTGATAAAGTGCTTGACCATTATGAGAATCCACGAAATGTGGGAAACTTAGATAAAGATGCCAAAAATGTCGGTACCGGTATGGTCGGTGCCCCAGCGTGTGGTGATGTGATGCGCCTGCAAATCCAAGTGGGTGATAACGGTATCATTGAAGATGCGCGCTTTAAAACCTATGGTTGTGGTTCAGCCATTGCATCAAGCTCATTAGTGACAGAGTGGCTTAAAGGCAAAACCCTGGATGAAGCTAGCGCAATTAAAAACAAAGATATCGCAGAGGAGCTAGCCTTGCCACCGGTTAAAGTGCACTGCTCAGTGTTGGCAGAAGACGCAATTAAAGCAGCGATTGAAGATTATAAATCTAAAGCCAATGCTTGATTGATTGTACGATTCTAAAAGTCTTATTGACTCATCCTCAATAAGACTTTGGCTCAGTTACTTAAAGTGAGTCGCTTAAAGATTGAAATTAGTAGATGGGGTAGTAAAGTGATTGAATTATCAAACGATGCAGCTCAACATGTACGCGATTTTTTACAAAACCGTGGTCATGGCGAAGGTATCCGTGTGGGTATCCGTACCGCAGGTTGTTCCGGCTTAGCGTATGTACTGGAATTTGTTGATGAGCCAGACCCTAACGACCAACGTTTTGAAAGCAACGGGGTTAGTGTATTTGTCGATCCAAAAAGCTTGGTTTATCTTAATGGTTTGAAAATGGATTTTGTCAAAGAAGGTCTCAACGAAGGCTTTAAATTTAGTAATCCAAACCAAAAAGGTGAGTGTGGCTGTGGTGAATCTTTCACTGTTTAATTTTTAATAATTTTTTTGTTCTTTATTATAGTCAGGGTTGGGTAGGGGAAATTGAAAATGGTTAATTATTTTGAGTTGATGAATTTACCCCAACACTATCAAATTGATATAGCCAAGCTTCAGCAGACCCTTCGTCAACTTCAATCTAAGTTCCATCCTGATAATAATCTTGATGCGTCTGTATCTGAGCAAAACCTTTTACCACCTGCTAACACTGATGGTTTTTTGCGTGAATCAGTCGCCAAATTATCCGCACTAAAGCCTGAGCAAGCGTCTGCTATTATTAACGAAGCCTACAATACGCTTAAAAACCCTGATTCTCGCGCGTCACATTTATTGGCACTCAAAGGCATTTCACAATCTATTAACCAGCCGATTCGTGATTTGGACTTTTTAGACGATGCCATGTCATTTCGTATCGATTTAGACGATGCTGATAGCCAAAGTATTACCTTGCTTAGCAAAAAACTTACCGAATGGCTAAATAATTATCAACTTGCTTTTGACGAAGTTTATCAAAAAATTGATAACTCAGATGCAGCTGAGGCTAATGATGATGCCTTAACCAAGCAAGCGATAGATATCATTCAAAAACTGCAGTTTTTGGTTAAACTGCAAGTAGATGTGGCAAAAACCACCGATGAATTAGCCAAGCAGAATTTTGATAATGATGACGATCTGTATGTGTAAATCATGATTAAAGGGTAAGTTGTCATAGCGTTGGTTAATTTATTTGGTTTATCATATTTTTAATTTATAATACCATCCGTTTTGACTTTCTATAAAGATATAACCTAAGCTGGTTTTATCTTCAAATTATTTTTTCTATTTGTTAATTGGTCCAATTTATGTCGTTATTACAAATCGCTGAACCCAATCAAAGTGCCAAGCCCCATGCGCATCGTTTTGCTTTAGGAATTGATTTAGGAACCACGCGTTCAATTGTAGCGGTAGTCCGTTCAGGTGAGCCACAAGTGATTGGCGATAAAGTTAGTGAGTGTCAATCTAGTGACAATAACGCCAATGACGACAGTCAAATTGCTAATCAGGTAAAAGGTATCGATTGCCAAAAGCTTTTACCATCAGTAGTATATTTTGGCTTAGATGACAATGGCAATCCAGAAACTTTGGTAGGTAGTCAAGCGGAAGCAATGGCAGAGCAAGCGCCAAGCTATACTGTACGCTCGGTCAAAAGGTTTATGGGTCGAAGCATCAAGGATATTAAGTTCAATCATCCTTACGAATTAGTCGGTGATGTCGACGTCATGCCAAGTATCCAAACCCCACAAGGTGCCAAAAATCCTGTTGAAGTATCAAGTATCTTGTTAAAACATCTGTATGATCGGGCAAAATTGGCGTTACCTGACAATAGTATTGTGGGTGCGGTGATTACGGTGCCGGCTTATTTTGATGAAGCACAGCGCCAAGCCACCAAAGATGCGGCTAAATTGGCAGGCATTCATGTGATTCGCTTATTAAACGAGCCGACGGCTGCCGCGATGGCGTATGGGCTGAACCAAACACAAAACGAAGCTTATCATCTCATTTATGATTTGGGCGGCGGCACGTTTGATGTATCGGTGTTAAAGCTCAATCACGGTGTGTATGAAGTGCTCGCAACGGGTGGCAATAGCGCACTGGGTGGCGACGATATTGATCGCTTGATCGCTAATTGGCTCATTCAACAAACAGGCTTGCATCCATCAAGCATTGATAACCATCAAAAACAACTGCTAAACGTACAGGCTCGCACGCTCAAAGAGCAGTTGTCAAAAGCAGACCAAGTGACTGCCGAGCTTTCAATGAGCGGTCAAACTTTTGATATTGTGTTAACCCAAAGCAATCTTCGTCAAATCATCCAGCCTGTGACTGACCGTACATTAGCGGTGTGTGCGCAAGTGCTACGTGATGCTGGACTTGAGACGTCTCAGCTTGATGAAGTGGTATTGGTAGGTGGTTCGACACGAATGCCATTGATTCAGCAAATCGTAGCAGAAACGTTTAACCAATCGCCACTGTCACGCATCAATCCAGATGAAGTCGTCGCGTTAGGCGCAGCCAAATATGCTGACCAATTAATCGGACAACAGCAAAATACGGTGTTGTTGCTTGATGTCACGCCTTTATCCTTGGGGCTTGAGACCATGGGCGGTCTCACTGAAGTGATTATTCCGCGTAACACGCCAATTCCTGTGACGCGTAAACAGGTATTCACAACCTATCAAGATAACCAAAATGGTATGATTATCCATGTGGTACAAGGTGAACGCGATACGGTGGCTGACAATCGCTCGTTAGGGCAGTTTAAACTGACTGACATTCCAGCGATGAAAGCAGGATTGGCGCGTATCGAAGTCACTTTTCAAATTGATGCCAATGGTCAGTTAACCGTCTGGGCTAAAGAGTTGACAACGGGCAAAGCAAGCCAAATTCAAGTCAAACCGTCTTATGGATTGTCAGAAGATGAGCAGGAAAAATTGCTCAAAGCAGGTTTTGATTTTGCCATGCAAGATCGACTGCAGCGCAGCTTGATTGAAAGTCAAGTAGAAGCAAAACGAGAATTATTGGCGCTAGCATCCGCGCTTGCAGAATTTGGCTTTTTATTAACCGATGAGCAGAAAAATACGCTGCAAACCTCGATGGCTGATGTTCAACAGGCGATTGATGGTGCTGAACAAGCCCAGCTAGAAACAGCGAGCGCGCAGCTAAAAGTTCATAGTGATGATTTTGCTGCACTTATCATGAACCAAGCGGTCAATGAAACCATGAAAGGCACTTCAACCGCGGATTGGTCAAATTAATTTTGAATACATAAGACTATTAATCGTTAAGAGATTGCTATGCCAAAAATTACTGTATTACCGCATCACCAAATTTGCCCTACTGGCGCAGAGATTGAACTCAATGAGGGCGATAATCTATGCCGTGGTTTGCTAGAAAAAGGCGTGAAAATTGAGCATGCTTGTGATATGTCAAAAGCTTGTACTACTTGCCATGTTATCGTGCGAAAAGGCTTTAATAGTTTAGAGGAAATGGATGATATCGAAGCTGATTTGCTAGATCGCGCTTGGGGGCTAGAGCCAGATTCAAGACTGTCTTGCCAAGTTATCATCGAAGATCAAGATTTGACCATTGAAATTCCAAAATATACCATCAATCACGCCTCTGAAAATCATTAATACCAACCAATAAAAAAAGGCTTACTAATTATCGTTAGTAAGCCTTTTTTTATGGCGCTACGTATCGCTAAACACTCGTTATTGCTAGAACAAGGCGCTGATTCATTCAGCGCATATATATTCACAGCATATTATGGCGCAGCAGTCTGCGGTTTAACCGTGACTTGAGTGATGGATTTTAGGTATGCTAAATAATCCTCAAACTGAGACTGACCGATATTTTCGCGCACGATTTGGGCAGTTTGTTGTTTGACTTGCGGTGTGATTTGCGCGTTATCATTGCTGATAACACCACCAACAATCACGCTCGCACCCGATACAGTAGGCCGCGTCATGACCGCTAGTTGATTGTTCAGAGCAGGTTGACTAAATGCCACACCACGCTCGTCATCGGTCAGTTTGCTATCTTGACGAGTCACAATCCCTAAATCTTGGAATGGGGCACCCGCCGCCACGATTGAATTGGCTTGTTTGACTTTGGCAGCGATGGCGTTGGCCTCTGCCACGGCTAAACTTTTTGCTTTATCTTCAATAAGTTTGGCTTTGATAACCGGCTCGGCTTCGGCTTGTGTCATGAGTTTGCTGGTGCGGTGATTGGTCGATTGTAACCATACCACTTTATCAGAGACATCTATGCCTACTGATACACTGCCTTCTTGCAGCGCGAGTGGCTCAAATGCCGCCGCTACAATGGCAGGTTGATTGAGAGCAGACGAGTTATTGGTTTTAGGGTAGTTTTTAATCGCTTTGGCGGTTAATTTATAGCGATTGGCAAGCTCGGTGATAGTAGCACCAGCGACTGCGTCATTGTTGATTTTACCAATCAAATCTTGATAGGCGGCTTCACGCTTTTGCACCATAATTTGTTCGGTTAACACAGGCGTCAAGCTTTCAATGGTTGGTGGGGTTTGACCATTGATTTTTACCAATTTGAATAAATGATAGCCATAGTTGGTTTTGATGGGGCTCGTGACTTGACCGACTTTTAGAGTCTTGATTTGGGTCATGATGGTGTCATAATCATTGGGGAACATCGATTGGGTAATCGGACCGATATTGCCGCCATCGTTTTTGCTACCTTCATCTTGCGAGTACTGTTTGGCAAGTGCCGCAAAATCCGCTTGGTTGGCATCAAGTTTACTTTTTAATGAGGTTAAGGTGGCTTGTGCTTGAGCGCCATTCATCAAAATCATTGCCAATTCGTATTCGGTCTGGTTGTTGCTATTTTTCAAATAGCTTTGATACTGTTGTTGTAATTCCTGAGCTGTTGGGGCAGCAACAGGCAGGGCATTTTTATTGAGTTCTAAATAAGTTAAATCCACCATGTCACTAGATTTAAGTGTCGCTTGGTTTTTTTGATAATAACTTGCAATCTCTTGCGGCGTCACTTGCACCTGCGGCGCAAAGCTGTGCCAGTCTAAGCGTAGCACTTGCACAGGGCGCGACTCAGACTGCATTGACATCAGTTTATCAATACTCCCTTGCGCAAAAATCCCTGTATTAATGATACCGCGGCTAAAGGCAGTCACTAACAAGTCTTGACGAACCGAATCAAATAATTGTTCTTTGGTCATGCCGCGACTGGTTAAATAGCTAGCAAACAACTCGTTAGAAAATTTTCCGCTGGCGTCTTGAAAGGTTTTTTCTGCCATCAACATTTGGGTGATAGTGGCGTCCGATACAGTAAAACCAAGCTGGTTGGCTTGGTTGATAATCAAATAACGGTCAATCAAATTGTGCAGCATCTGCTCACGTAATTTATCGCTATTAAGTAGGCTTGCATCGCCGTTCACTTGCTCAAGCAACGTTTCGCGGCGATTGTTAATCATGGTTTGCAAGGTAGCATTATCGATATTTAACTCTGCAACTTTGGCAACAGCATTGGGGTCATCTCCGCTACGGACAATTGACTCAAACCCCGTGATGGCTAAAGGAAGTAAAAAAAGAACGAGCAAGGCTTTGCCCATCCAACCTTTCAAAAAATTGCGTAAAGATTCCATATTGCTCACTTGCAGTTTAGATGGATTTATTAAGGATAACTAATCAGGCTAAATAATCAAATCAAACACGATATTATAGGGGAACTGTCCACCAAAATCATTATCTTTCATCAAGTTGGGTAGACAGTTTTGGGATATAGCAAAATAGTAAAGTAAAAAGGCAGACTGTGAACAGTTTATAAATTTTTAGATAACGCGTTATAAATTATTAGATAGCTCGGAAATAATAGCGTCAAGGATTTTGAGCCTCGCGGTATATTTATCATCGGTAGCAATCACATACCATGGGCGTTTTTTATGGTGGGTTAAATGAATCATGTCGGAAGCGGCTTGCACGTACTCATGCCATTTGGCACGGTTACGCCAATCATCATCGGTAATTTTAAACTGTTTATTGGGCGTCTCTTCACGCGCTTTAAACCGTTTAAGTTCTTCATCTTCACTGATAGCGAGCCAAAACTTGACCACAATGGCGTTGCTCTGTACCAAGTCGTTTTCAAAGCGATTGATTTCGTCATAAGCACGTTGCCAGTCTGCCTCTTTTGCAAAGCCTTCAATACGCTCAACGAGTACCCGACCATACCAACTACGGTCAAAAATGGTCACTCGGCTATTATGCAGGCGTTGTTTGAGTAAGGCGACGCATTTATTGCGTTTGAATTTTTGCGATAAATACGCTATATCCACATCTGCCATTTCATCATGGGGCAGGCGCGTCCAAAAACGCCACAGATAGGCGTGTTTTAATTCATCTTCGGTCGGTGCAGAGATAGCGTGGATGGTAAATTCACGCGGGTCGAGTGGGGCAATGATGCGGCGTATTGCACCGCCTTTGCCTGCGGCATCCATCCCTTCAAAGACAAAGATGATATGGCGCTGACCTCGCTCACGAATCAGTTCAGCGAGTATATGTTGTTTGCTATGCAGTTGTTCTTTATAGTCTGCCTTTGCTAATGTTTGGTTATCGACGCTAACCAACTCACCAATCAGAGGGGTGGGTTTAAAAGGATTTTTGTCCGTTTTAGGGTTAGCTGATTTGTCGGCTTTTGCTGGGTTGTCTTGGGCATCATCGGCTGCAGATAGTTGGTTCATGGTTTGCAGCGCTGCTAATACAACATTCGCAAATTGGATGTTTGAGGCATCAATATCCTGTCCATCTATGTGGTGCCAGCTTGATTGTAACCCCATCAGTTTGCTGCTAAAGCGTTTGAAACGTTTCACATCTTTTTTTCGAAACCAATCTAAATGATACAACTGCTCAGGGTCAGGCTCTTCATCGGTCAAGCGTTTTTTTAGGGTTTTGTTATCAACTGAAAACCAGCATTTGACGATATCGGTGTTGTTATTGACCAAATCTTGTTCAAACGCCTCAATGTCTTCAATCATTTGCTGTAAGCGCTGTTCATCTATATCATCGCCGCAGTCAAACACATAACGAATCAAGTCAGCGTACCAGTTGCCAAAATACACCGCAATTTCACCCTTTCTAGGCAGTTGCCATGTGTGACGTTGCCAAATAGGTTGGTAGCGGCTGGGATGCTGTCCCATGGTGGCGTGAACCTTGATATAGCGTGCGTCCATCCATTCGGTTAGCGCTTTAACCGCTTCGCCTTTGCCCGAATTTTCCATGCCATTCACCAAGATTAGTAGCCCGCGCGAGTTTTTGCCAGCCCGTTGCTCGCGTAAGGTGGTTTGCTCGGTAATCAAGTCAAAACTTAATTGTGCCTCAAGGGTTGCAGGTGGCGTTTTGTGAGCTTTATCGGTTTTGGTAGATTTAACAGATTTGGCAGCGTGATTGGTGGGTGCTGACGCGGCTGTATTGTTATTATCCAAGTTGCTATTTAAGTTGTTATCTAAGCTATTGTTTAAACTGTTGCTATTTTGCGTTGGCATACGACCTTCTTAGGGAAATACCCGAAATTTTGCTAATGACCGCTTCATTTTTTTAAAAGATAGCAGTTATCCTACTCTTGAACAATTTACGATTTGTATTTTTGGTAGATTTACATTAAGGTAATGCGGCACAAAACTTCATTTTACTGTGGGTTTATACAATGGATAAACTGCAGTTTCTCTGTTTTGAATTTAAAAATTTTGCAAAAAAATCGAGGCCCTATGAGCAGCTTAAGCCAATTAGAACAAGATTTAAAACAATTCCGCGCCCTTCCATACCACAGCGATACCCAGTTAGCGCAAAAACTCAGTGAAGTACAAGCCTGGCAACGCAGTCGTATTCATAAAACCCACCAAGCCTTATTTGCCAGCGCCAACAACCAAGCCATGGGGGAATTTTTAATTGACCAACTGTATGGGGGCGAAAAATTCAACGTGCTCGCTGAACAGCTAGAGCGCATGGTACAAAAGGCTGAAAAACTAGAAAAATTCATCCCTGCCAATGCCGTGAGCACAGGGGCAGCCGGTATTATCGAAGCGATTAACGCCATTAAGCTTGATCTGCAGCTTGCCCAGTATTTACAAGAGAATCATTTATCCGTGGATGAGCCATCCATGATTAAAGCCTATCAATCCGTCAATGCAGAGTCGGCAAGACGCCAGCAGATTGCTGACCTCAAACAAATGTGCTATCGCACGGATAAATATCTTAAATCATTTATCTTACAAAAAGCATTTTCACTTGCCAAAGGCACAGCGTACAAAAAAGGTTTTCAGCCGTTATATGACTTTATCGCCGAAGGCTTTGCTGCCATCAAACCGATTAAAAGTATTGGCGCCTTTATCGAGCCATTTTGTGAAAAAGAGTTGCAAATCATTACCAATGTGCATGCTGGCAAAGAACATCCCTTTGATGTTTAGTGATAAAATAGAAAAAAATTTTGCAGTACCTTTGCGCTTTTAACTTTGCCAATTTGTGATTGGCGATGACCTCACTAGGAAACCACATGAACGACAATAACCATAATTCAATCCAAGACAGCTTGGTTAAAGACAGCCTCCAAGCCAATGACAAACTCAATAGCCAAGTACAACAGTCACTGACAGCTGACACCACCATCAACCGTCAATTTACTGGCACAGCTGATTTGCCAGAATCCGTGCCGCAAGGTCAGCAGCTCACTCGCCCTGCATCCGCTACCCCAAATGACGCTATCCCCAATGAGTCGTCAGCGCAATCAACTAGCGGTTTTGATAAATCAGCTATCTACAATCCGCACACCGAAGCCACTGATGGTAATGAAGAAACCCATTTTGGCTACAAAACCGTCAAAAAAGCTGAAAAACAAGAAAAAGTAGCAGAAGTGTTTACCTCTGTTGCCAAAAAATACGACATCATGAATGATTTAATGTCATTCGGTATTCATCGTCTGTGGAAACGCTATGCCATCAGCCTAACGGGCGTGCGTGCAGGTCAACGGGTACTAGATATCGCAGGGGGCACAGGTGACTTGGCAAAAGCATTTAGTAAAGAGGTGGGTCGCACAGGTCATGTGGTATTGTCCGATATCAATGAAGCGATGCTAGAGGCCGGTCGTGAGCGTCTGCTCAATGCAGGCTGTAGTAACGTCGACTTTGTACTAGCCAATGCTGAGACGCTGGCGCCATTTGACGATGAAAGTTTTGATTTGGTGACAATTAGCTTCGGGCTACGCAACGTCACCGACAAAGACGCGGCACTGCGCTCGATGTATCGGGTGCTCAAAAAAGGTGGTCGCTTGCTAATTTTAGAATTTTCAAAACCTGTGTTTGAGCCATTTGGTAAAGTGTATGATTTGTATTCATTTACCGCATTGCCACTCATGGGTAAATTGGTGGCGAATGATAGCGAAAGCTATCAGTATTTGGCAGAGTCTATCCGTATGCACCCAGACCAACGCACCCTAAAAGGCATGATGGAAGACGCAGGTTTTGTCAATTGTGACTATAACAACTTAACAGGCGGTATCGTGGCGGTACATCGTGGGTTTAAAAAGTAACTGATGGCGAAAAATATAATAGCTCACTGAAATTTATATACTAAAAGAGAATCAGATGTTTACTGTATTGCTACTCGCAGGCATTGAAAAATTGGTTAATTTAGCGATTGCCACTGACTCCATCACCCAAGCAGGGTTACAACCATTATCGGGTAAAGTTTTGCGCCTAGTGATGGCAGAGCCAGCCATTGAATTTGATACGATTTTTAATGATGACCACATTCGCTTTGAACCTGTGACGGTTGATGTTTTTGAACCTAAAGGTAGCGCTGTGGTAAGCAAACCTGATTGTGTTGTCAAAGTGGACAATCCTGTGCATTTGCTCAATTTGATGGGTGAACCACAAGGCAATCTGCCGATTGAGGGCGATTATAAAGTGCTGATGCAAGTCAAACAGTTAGTCGCCGGGTTTGACCCTGATATCATTGATAAACTGCAACCGCTGATTGGTCTGCCGATGGCAAGTCAACTGTCTAATCTGTTAGCCAACCTAAAAGGCACAATTGCTGCACCTGCCAAAGAGATGTTTGCCGATATTGCCAATATCAGAGAGTGGAAAACCAACGATGCAAGTATTGATGCCAATGCAGGCAATGAGTTAAAACAACAGCTGCTAAAACTGCGGGCGGATATTGAACGTGAACAAGCCAGACTCGATGCCATCAAGCAACAGCAAGCGGCTTTATTAGAAAAGTAGATTACAAGCGTAGATTTATTGCAAAATTCGCTTTTGCACAATCAAAATGACGGGTTAAATCCCCGTCTTTTTTTTAACCATTAAAAAATTGCTTATATCATGCTAGAATTCCCACCATTGATAAGCTTTCTAACGAGTTGCCAACGTGTTACTAAATCATCGCAAACGTCTTTTACAACTGTGGCGCATTGCCGCTCATTATCGTGTTGATACGCATCTACCTATTGAAGATACGCCGCAGCTTGAGCCCATTGCCAAGCTTATCCGTATGCACCCTGCCAGTTATTTTCAAAAACCTAATCCAGACGGGGTTAGGCTAGCACTTGAGGAGATGGGCACGCTGTTTTTAAAATTAGGGCAGCTGCTTTCCACCCGTCGTGATTTGGTCACCCCTGAGATTATTGAGCAGTTGGTGCATTTGCAAGACAGGGTGAAACCCTTTAGTGTCGATACGGTTATCGAGCAAATTGAACAATCGACAAAAAAAGGCGGTTTGGGGCAACCTATCAACCAGCTATTTGCTAGATTTGATGGCACACCGTTAGCGGCGGCATCCATCGCCCAAGTACACACCGCACGCCTGCATGATGGGCGTGAAGTGGTGGTTAAAGTAGTTCGCCCAACCATCCGCGAACAGATTATTGAAGATTTTGAATTATTGCGCGATTTGGCAGGGTGGGCGTCAGCACGGATTGAAGCGGCGCGTGCCGTACATATTATCGATATCGTTGAAGATTATCGGCAAGTCTTGCTCAATGAGCTTGATTTAACCCTTGAAGCTGCCAATACCACCCAAATGCGTAACAACTTTTTGGGTTCATCGATGATGTATGTGCCTGAAGTTTATCAAGCCAGCAAAAACATCATGGTGATGGAACGCATTGTTGGGGTGCCGATTTCGCAAACCCAAGTATTTGATGCGCTTGGATATGATAGGGCGGCACTTGCGGCAAAAGGATTAACGATTTTTTTCACGCAAGTGTTTCGGGATAATTTCTTTCATGCCGATATGCACCCTGGCAATGTGTTTGTTGAAACGCTGCCCGCCGATACCCCAAATCCCAATCCCCGCTACATCGCCCTTGATTGCTCAATCGTGGGCGAGCTGTCTAAAGCTGACCAAATGATTGTGGCAAGGCTTTTGCTATCGGTAATGAACAATAACTTTACCGGTCTGGTGGATATCATCGCGCGGGCAGGCTGGATTCCACCCAATACCGATAAGTACGCCCTCATGCGCGATATGCGCCGCACCGTGTCACCGATGATTAGTAAGCCAATCAACGACATTGATTTTGCAGGCGTGCTCATGTCGGTGCTCGATATTGCGCGTCGCTATCATTTGGATATACCGCCGCAATTAATGCTACTGCTTAAAACGCTAGTGCATGTGGAAGGTTTAGGACGGGATTTATACCCTGAGCTTGATATTTGGTCGCTCGCCAAACCGATTTTGACAGGCTGGGTGAAGCAGCAATTTGACCCGATGCAAAAAATTGGCGAGCTACGCAAGCAATTACCTGAATTGTTACTGAGTCTCAATGACATGCCACAATTGCTGGATAACAGTTTGCAAAGTCTGTCAAATCTGGGTGGTCATCAAGATCAGCAGCTGCGTGAAATACAGCAAATTCGCTCAGATATGCTCAAAAGTCGTCAGCAGGATTGGCTGGCGATACTTGGGTTTGTGGGGTCGTTGTTTATCGCGCAAATGATTGCCAGTCATGCCATTTGGCAGGTGAGTAGCTGGCTTGCACCGATTTTTTATGTGATTGCAGTGCTGTTTGTATTGTGGCGGCTATTAAATTAGCGACTTAAGCATGCTTCATATAATGATCGGCTAGTAGTTTGACAATCGCAGGGATAAAGGGTTTTGCCAAATCATGTCCCATGTCTTTAATCAAATGGAACTCACTGTGCGCAATCGCTTTGGCAATCGCCCGACCATGCGCCGATGGCACCAGCCCATCTTTTTCCCCATGAATGATAATGGTTGGCTGTTTGATTTTTTGGTCGAATTTAACAATAGAGCCCGTGGCTAATATTGCTTGCAGCTGCTGGAGTGCGCCACGTGGGTGATAACTACGTTCAAACCGCAAACGAATGAGCCTTTCTACTTCTTGCTCGTCCACATGATTGGGCGAGCCGATACGCTGCATACACCGCACGCCGTATGCGACCACGTCATCAATTTGGGTGGTTTTGGGATGTGACAGTAGGGTTTGCAGCTGCTTGGGCTTGGTGGGTGGTAAAAATGGCTTGTTGTTACTGGTAAACATGAGACCCAGTGTCGACACGCGTTTTGGGTATTTGGCAGCCAAAATTTGCGCAATCATCCCGCCCATGGATGCCCCCACCACATACACATTGTTGAGCGCTAATTTATCAAGCAAGCGGCGGGTATCTTCCACCATGTCAAATAAGTTGTACGCCACAGGAAAATGACGGTTCGTCAAACCCACTTGCATACGCAGCATCATTTTGACATTGTTGACGGGAAAACGGGGGAAGGGTCGGGCGATTTTTGAGGATAGCCCGATATCACGATTGTCAAAACGAATCACAAAAAAGCCTGCATCAATCAAGCCTTTGACAAAACTATCGGGCCAAAACACTAACTGCGAGCCTAAGCCCATAATCAGTAGCAAGGGCGGATGATCAGGATTGCCACCAACTTCAACACACAGTTGTAATTCATCACCAATATCAATGATGGCACTTTGCATAAAGTCCGTAATCACTGAGGGTTCAAAATTAAATTTGGCTAAATCCATAATTTATTCCAAAAATATCAATCTGCTAGTGGGGTGTTGAAT
>NZ_DAMBFQ010000001.1:0-104510 GCF_032061225.1 Moraxella sp. CTOTU48841 | reverse complement strand
GTGATACTGGTGATATCAGTGCCTAAATAAAATGTCACCCCTGACTGAGTCAAAGCGTCTTGTAGCATGATACCTGCTTCGCTAGGTAGTTGCTGAGCCAGTGGGCGTGCCGCTTTATCAAAGACTGCCACTGTGATGTCAGCGGTCTGGTTATCTGTATTTTGACCAATCAAATCATTGGCAAATTCACAACCAATCAATCCAGCACCAATAATCGCTACCTTAACCGGCGCTGATTTTTGAGATTTTAGGGTGTTTAGGCGCTGCTGAAAGCTTTTATATTCATCTAGATGATTGACGGCAAAAATGGTTTGGTGATTGACAGCTAGATTGGGTAACAGTCTGGAATGCGCGCCTGTCGCCAATACCAAATCTCGATAAGCAAGCGTTGTTTGAGACGCTTCATTGATTAACGAGCGAACCACAATAACTTGTTCAGCGGCATTAATATCAATGACTTGATGAAAATTTAATAGGGTCAGGTTTAACGTTTCTGCCATTTTTGCCGCGCTCGCGTTGGCAATGCTATCGGCAAGTTTGTTTTGCGCATAGGCATTTGACAAGGTTGGCTTAGCGTAGCTATCACCACTGTCTTGACACACCATGACGATAGGCAAGCTAGTCGTTAGCTTTCTGAGCTCACGCGCTAGCGTATAACCCGCCATCCCTGAGCCAATAATGATTACAGGTTGTGGTTCTGTATTTGACAGTTGCGCAATAGGCGCATCATTTGACATGATACTGTCTAAGCTTACACTATTGTCACTGGCAATATCGACACTCGCACTATTGGCATTGTTAGTTGATTGCATGATAAAACCTTATTATATTTATTATAGTTCAATCATTTCAAAGTCCACTTTACCAACCCCACATTCAGGGCAAGTCCAATCTTCGGGAATATCTTCCCAGCGTGTACCCGGAAGGATGCCTTCTTCTGGGCAGCCCAGTGCCTCATCATACACCCAACCACACACGATACATTGATATTTTTTCATTGATAACTTTCCCTATATTAGTGGTAACTTTTGCTATTGAAGATAAGGATAAAAATTGCAATTACAATGCCGAGCAGTATGTTAACCATGCAAAACTCACGCAATCACCTAAAAATTTAACTTGCGATAGTTTACAAGTATGCACTGAAACAAGCAAGCCAATGACAGGCAACATTCAACCTCATACTGCAAATCTTTAAATCAGTTCGCCCAATCACAGCCTATTAATCATGGCTAAAGTAATGGCTTAACGCCATCCATGACCTTGATTGGCTCAGCATGAAAAAATTGCTAAAATAAGGCACGCTTTAGCAATTTTTTACTTAATTTTTACTTAACACTTAATTTTTACTTAACACTTATTTTTTCTGAACTCGGTCAATCCTATGCAATCGACTAGCACCCCTGATTCACCACACCCATTTTGGCAAATCATCAGAGTGGTACCTGATTTTCCCAAACCAGGCATTGCGTTTTATGATATCACGCCATTATTGCGCGCTCACGTCAATACGGTAATTGATGCGTTACTGGCAGCGATACCACAGCCAGTATTCGATGCGGTCGATTGCTTTGGCGCCATTGAAGCACGGGGGTTTATTTTTGCTAGCCTGTTGGCGGGTCGAACAGGCAAGGGCATGGTATTGGTACGCAAAGAAGGCAAGCTGCCACCGCCTGTGGCGAATAAAAGCTATGCGCTAGAGTATGGTAGTGATACTTTAGAGATGCAGGCGGGACTTGCGCCCGCGAATGTGTTGTTGGTGGATGATATATTGGCGACAGGCGGTACCTTGAGCGCTGCGGTGGGGCTTTGTGAAGCCGCAGGACATCAAGTATTAGGCGCACTTGTGTTACTTGATTTGGTGGATTTGCATCAACCGCTAGATATACCACTTTATACTGTGTTGCAAGCTAAAGGTTAGTAGGTTGGCATGGGGCTAATCATGATTAAAGGACATGATTAGCCGCTAACAAAAATTTAATGAACCAAGCTTTATTCATCAAAGTTTTAATGAATAAAGCTTAGTTAACCAAGCCTCTCAAGGTTTGCTCTAACGCTTCTCGAGCTTGGATAAAGCCTTCAATACCAGCAGATAATAATTCTTGGCTGATAGGATCAAGCGCATGTTGCTCAGCAAATTGGGTCTCATCGAGGGTTTGTTTTTTGAGGTCAATAAATTTCATGTCGGGGAATAGCTGACGCTCGACTTTGACGTCCATCGTGGCAAGTTGGTCTAGCAAATCAGGCGCAATCGTTAATAAATCACAACCTGCCAATGCCAATATTTGCTCAATGCTGCGAAAACTCGCGCCCATGATTTGGGTGGTGTAGCCATGTTGTTTGAAGTAATGATAGATAGTTTTGACTGAGTTCACGCCTTTATCACGGCTGATTTCGATGCTATCGATTCCTTCATCTTTTTTCTGCCAATCCAAAATCCGTCCGACAAATGGCGAAATCAAGGTAACATCAGCATCGGCACAGGCTTTAGCTTGGTGCAAGCCAAATAGCAGCGTTACATTACAATGGATACCTTGTTGCTCTAGCGCTTTGGCGGCTTGGATGCCTTCCCATGTACCAGCGATTTTGATGAGTACGCGTTTTTTATCAATCCCAGCGGCTTCATACGCTTTGATAAATTGCTGTGCTTTGACAATTGTGCCATCGGTATCGTAAGACAACCTTGCATCCACTTCAGTGGAAACACGACCATCAATCAGTTTTAAAATTTCGGTGCCGATATAAATGGTGAGCTCATCAATCACCGCATCGATATCATTGGGGTATTTTTTTAAGGTCTCAATTAAAATAGGCTGCATTTGTGGCGCTGACAATGCCTTGGTAATCAAGCTTGGGTTGGTGGTCGCATCGACTGGTTTTAAGCGGGCAATCGCTTGCAAATCCCCAGTATCTGCTACAATGGTTGTCATCATTTTTAGTTGGTTTAAGCTGCTAGTCATGTACTTTCCTAAATTTCAAATTGCTGCATGTCTCTGATAACCTATCGGGGACAAAATGGTTCAGGGACAAAATGGTATGGTTTCATTCAATGTTAGTTAACTTACCTTAAAAGCTATCACAAACATTGTGACAATCGCTAGTTTTTTTTCTATTTTGCAAGTATTTGTTAAGCACCAAGCAGAAAAATCCAATTTTTTTTAGGGTATGCCAAAAATATTGTGTCTATATCACTATTTGTGATGAAAAAGCGCCGAGCGAAACTCGATTAACAGGCGTGATTTGTGCTAGTATTAGGCAATTTCTGCTATAAAGCCATTTGGTAACTTTGTATATTTCAAGGTATATTTCAAGCTAGGCTGCCTGTGACTTATGACCCTCAATCCTATCGCGCAGGTCAGTGTTGACTGTTGAGTTGTAATTTTATGAATGAACAAACGATGAGCAATGATGAATTAATGGGACTTCGCCAAAAAATTGATGAAGTGGATGAAAAAATCCAGCGATTAATCAACGAGCGAGCAGGCTATGCGGTGCAAGTAGCCAAAGCCAAAAAGACGCAAGAAGACAATCCGATTTTTTATCGCCCAGAGCGGGAAGCGCAGGTGCTAAAAAAAGTGATGGCGCGTAATGAGGGTCCACTCCCTGCCGATAAAATGGCACGTTTATTCCGCGAAATCATGTCAGTGTGTTTAGACTTAGAAGCGCCACAAAAAATTGCTTATTTGGGTCCTGCAGGTACCTTTACTCACATGGCAGCGCTGAAGCATTTTGGTAAAGCCGCCACGACAGTGCCGCTATCGACCATTGCTGATGTGTTTCGTGAAGTGGAAGCCGGCTCTGCCATGTATGGCGTCGTCCCTGTGGAAAATTCGTCAGAAGGCGTGGTCAATCATACCCTTGATGGTTTTTTATCCTCCGATCTGAAAATCATTGGCGAGGTGGAATTACCGGTGCATCATCAATTTTTGGTGGGTGAGCATACCAAAGTGGGCGCAATTTCAAAAATTTATGCCCACAGCCAAGCGCTTGCCCAATGCCGCCAATGGTTAGATACCCATTATCCCAATGTCGAGCGTGTCGCAGTCTCTAGCAATGGTGAAGCGGCGCGCCGTATCAAAAATGAGTGGCACTCAGCCGCCATTGCAGGGGAAGTGGCAGCAAGCGAATATAATTTGCACAAACTATTTGAAAATATCGAAGATACGCCGTCCAATACCACACGTTTTTTAATCATTGGCCGCGAAGCAGTAGCGCCGTCAGGTCAAGATAAGACCTCGATTTTAGTGGCAGCCAAAGATCAGGCAGGCGCGCTGATTCAAATATTGCAGCCACTCGCAAAACATGGCGTATCGATGACCAGTATCGAAACCCGCCCAGAGCGTCCAAACAAATGGGCGTATGTGTTCTTTATTGATATGCTCGGTCATATTGACGATGCCAACATGCAGGCAGCGCTCGCTGAGATTCGCCCGCAAGTCAAAGATTTACGGGTATTAGGCGCTTATCCAAAAGCGGTGATTTAACCGTTTTTGGCAATAAAATTTTATCAGTATCAATCATCAACTAAAGGTTTTGATATGACGATCCAATCGGTCAATCACAGTATTGAGCAGTTAAAAGCTTATGAAATGGATAAATCCAATGAAGATCTGACCCGTGAGTATGGCTTGGGTGACATCGTCAAATTGGCGAGCAATGAAAACCCAACGGGCTGCTCACCGCATGTGACCTTGGCAATCACGTCAAAACTGGGGGAATTGTCGCGTTATCCCGATGGCGCAGGGCAGGGGCTTAAACAAGCCTTAGCTGATTTTTTGGGCTGCGAAACAAAACAAATTGTGTTGGGTAATGGCTCTAATGAGTTACTTAATAACATTACCGCAAGCTTTGCCGATGGCGATGATGTGATTGTGTATTCTCAATACGCGTTTTCGGATTACGAGTTGGCGTCTTTGGGTATTAGTGAGCGAACCCAACAAGTCGCTGCCAAAAATTTTGCTCATGATTTGCCTGCGATGCTTGAGACGGTCAATCAAACCGCCAATTGTAAAATGGTGATTATCACCAATCCCAATAACCCCATAGGCACCGTGCTCGCCAAAGATGACTTGATTAAATTCATCAAAAAAGTGCCATCGGAGGTGTTGGTGGTGATTGATGAGGCTTACATCGAATTTGTGCCAACGCTCAGCTGTGTAGATTTGACCCAAGAGTATGACAATGTCATTGTGCTACGTAGCTTTTCCAAAGCTTATGGACTGGCATCCTTACGCATTGGTTATGCAGTAAGCAGCGCAAGCATTGCCGAGATTTTAAATTATACGCGCCAGTCGTTTAATACCAGTACATTGGCGCATGCCGCCGCCACAGCGGCAATTAAAGACCAACATTTTATTAACCAATATTTGGCGTTTAACCATGAACAAAAACAAGCCTTATATGATGGATTGGATAGCTTAGGTGTCGTCTATGTCAAATCAGCCACCAACTTTGTGATGGTCAATGTCGGCGATGGTATGGACATCTACCAAACTTTAATTGAGCAAGGTGTGGTAGTGCGACCGATGGTTGGCTACGGTCTGCCAGCCTGGATACGCGTGAGTGTGGGTTTGCCTGAAGAAATTAACCGTTTTTTAGATACGTTGGCGCAGGTATTGAGCTAAGCCAATGTTAGAAAAAATGTTAGAAAAAAATCGTGAAGTATTTTGGCATTTTTTAGCGTTATTTGTGGTCATCGTTTGGGGCACGACCTTAGCAAGCACTAAGGTACTGTTGGCGGATATGTCACCCATTCAGATTTTGCTGTATCGGTCGGTATTTGCCTATGGGTTATTGTTTGCCATGTCACCTAGACTGCAAACCTTTAGCAGTGTAAAAAACGAAGTGTTGTATTTCTTATCGGGACTATGCGGCATCACCTTGTATTTTTTGCTAGAAAATACCGCATTGCTATATACCTATAGCAGTAACGCGGCGCTGCTAGTCACAGCATCCCCCTTGTTTACGGTGCTGATTGCCAGTTTTATCATTAAAACCCATGCCTTTAGCAAGTTGCTGTTGATTGCCTGTGTGATGGCGTTGGTTGGCGTGGCGTTGGTATTGGCGAATCAGCCGATGAATTTAACCAATGGCATGCTAGGTAATATTTTGGCGCTATTAAGTGGGTTGGCATGGTCATTTTTTGGGTTTGCTAACAGTGCCATTAAAGATGCGCTCAACCCGATGGTGCGCATGCGTAAAGTGTTTTTGTATGGCATAATCACCGCGTCGCTGTATATGCTTGTGACAGGTGAAGCCTTTATCAACCTTCATGCGTTTACACCCATTAATCTGGCAAATTTGCTGTTTTTAGGGGGTATCGCTTCCGCTTTGTGTTTTGTGTTGTGGACCAATGCCAATAAGCATTTGGGCGTGGTAAAAACCTCACTGTATATTTATTTTATTCCCTTCATTGCGGTATTGTTGGGTGTGGTTTTATTGGGCGAAACAATAACTATCAGCACTATTTTCGGTGGGATTTTGATTGCATTGGCAGTCTTTTTAGCAAATTATAAAAAATCGGTAAGTTAAATGTTTGAAAAAGTGTGTTTTATTGGGCTAGGGCTCATCGGCGCAAGTTTGGCACAAGCCATGCGTGATAAAAAATTGGCCAAATCAATTGTGGCGGTCAGCCGTTCACAATCAACCATTGATAAAGGTATCAACTACGGACTGCTTGATGCAGGATTTGATGATGCTACGCTTGCGGTGCAAGGGGCAGATTTGGTGGTGATAGCCACGCCGGTACAGGCGGTCAAAAAGATTTTTGAACAAATCAAACCCTTTATTACCGAAAAAACCATTATCATGGATGTGGGCAGTACCAAAGGCAATATCATCGCAGACGCCAGCGCGGTGTTTGGTGATGATATGCCCAAAGGTTTTGTGCCAGCCCATCCAATTGCGGGCGCAGAAAAATCAGGGATTGATGCGCGTAATGCCAAATTATTTGATAACCATAAAATTATCTTAACGCCGCTAGATACCACGAGCAAACAAGCCGTTAAAAAAGTGGTTGCACTATGGGCGCAGACTGGCGCAGAAGTGGTAACCATGCCAGCGGATTATCATGATAAGGTGCTCGCGCGTACCAGTCATTTACCCCACTTGCTCGCCTACAATCTAGTTGCTCAACTAGCCAAGCATAACGACAATATGGATATTTTTCGTTTTGCGGCGGGGGGCTTTCGGGATTTTACCCGTATCGCCGCCAGCGACCCGACCATGTGGCATGATATTTTTTATGCCAATAAAACCGCGCTCCTCGATGCCATTGATGAGTTTAGTGAGCAGTTAAGCCAGTTGAAAGCAATTATCGAGACTAATGATTCTGAGCAGATGCTAGGTATATTAACCCAAGCCCAAGCCGCCCGACAACATTTTGGACATATGTTAAATAAAACGCCTTATTTGGAAAAACAAGCCATGAAGCAAACTTACGTTATCGCCCCAGCGCAACAATTTGAAGGCAGTCACACCGTCGCAGGTGACAAGTCTATCTCTCACCGTTCGATTATGTTTGGTTCGTTAGCCAAAGGTACCACCACGGTGACAGGGTTTTTGGAAGGTGAAGACGCACTCGCTACTTTGCAAGCCTTTCGTGATATGGGCGTAGTGATTGAAGGTCCAAACCAAGGCAGGGTAGTGATTCATGGGGTTGGATTACATGGGTTAAAACCCTCGCATGATCCGCTATACATGGGTAATTCAGGCACCAGTATGCGCTTGTTATCAGGTATTTTATCAGCACAAAAATTTGATTCGGTAATGACGGGCGACCCGAGTTTATCCAAACGTCCCATGGAGCGGGTCGCCAAGCCTCTGCGTGAGATGGGTGCCAAAATCCAAACCACGGGCGAAAAAGGCACGCCGCCGATTAGCATCACCGGTAATCAAACGTTAACAGGTATCAGCTATGAAATGCCGATGGCATCAGCACAGGTCAAATCGTGTCTGCTACTAGCAGGGCTATGGGCACAAGGCACTACCACGGTGATTGAGCCAGAAGTGACGCGCGATCATACCGAGCGCATGCTGACGGCATTTGGTTATCCTGTGACAGTGTCAAAAGTGCACAATGGCAATCAAATTAGTGTGACAGGGGGCGGCGAATTAACGGCATGTGATATCGCAGTGCCTGCTGATATTTCATCTGCGGCATTTTTTATGGTGGCAGGCGCCATCGCCCAACAAGGCAATGTGACCATCAACAAAGTGGGCATCAATCCCACGCGTACCGGCGTGATTGATATCTTAAAGCTGATGGGTGCTGATTTGACATTGACCAATGAAACCACCGTTGGCGGTGAGCCAGTTGCCGATATCGTGGTGAAATCTTCGAAATTGCAAGGTATTGAGATTCCTGAGCACTTGGTGCCACTCGCCATTGATGAGTTCCCTGTTCTGTTTGTGGCAGCAAGTTGTGCCACGGGTAAAACCGTGCTACATGGCGCAGCTGAATTACGCGTTAAAGAATCTGACCGTATTCAAGTCATGGCAGATGGGCTAAAAACTTTAGGAATTGCCTGTACTGTACTCGATGATGGCATTGAAATTGAAGGTCGCGGTGATGTGGCACAGGTGTTTGGCGGTGGAGACATTGAATGTCACCATGACCATCGCATTGCCATGAGTTTTACTGTGGCAAGTTTGCGCGCAAGCGATACGATTACCATTCATGGTACCGAAACGGTCAATACCAGTTTCCCTAACTTTGCTGAACTGGTCAATAGTGCAGGGTTGCAAGTTAAAGTGGTGACTGACTAAACCCTAGGTGAGCTAAACTTGTATCACTGTCGCAAGTCTTTACATGGATGACATGAAAACTAAGATAGACTATGACTTTCTTAGTTTTTACTTTTTTATAAAAAATAACATTTATCGTTGTGTTAATGAAAAATCAAATCCCCCAAAATCAAATCCTTAAGAGTCAAATCCCCGAAAATCAAACCATTGATATCATCAATAGTGACATTCCGACCCGTGCCGTTGATATGACTGACCATGAAAAACCAACCATAGTGACCACGCCCAAAGGGGTATTGACCGCACTGGCTGCTTTTTTGATTTGGGGGTTTTTCCCCCTGTATTTTAAGCTACTCAAAGATTATGATGCGATTGAAATCATTGGGCATCGAATTATTTGGACGTTTGTCACGATTTTACTGATCATGACAGTGACCAAAAACTGGCACTGGGTGAAAGTGATTCAAGCCAACCCAAAATGGCTACTTTATACTGCCGTTTCAGGGACGATTATCTCAGTCAATTGGCTGGTGTACGTGTGGGCGATCAATCATGATCAGATTTTGGAAGCCAGTTTGGGCTATTATATTGGTCCGTTGATGGGTATTTTACTATCGCTAGTGGTCATCAAAGAGAAACTGCGTCCTTTGCAATGGATGGCAGTGATTTTGGCAGCGATAGGCGTGGCGATTCAGTTGGTCGTGCTGGGTAAATTGCCGTGGGTATCGTTATTGTTGGCGAGTAGCTTTTCTGTGTATGGTTTGATGCATCGCCATACGCCGGTTGATGCGCTGTCTGCGATGTTTATCGAAACGGCATTGTTGGTGCCGGTATTTATTGGCTGGTTTGCTATGCATGATGTTGCTAGTAGTCAGCTAGATTTTTGGCTGTCGCCATCAATTTTTTTATTGATGCTTGCAGGGCCTGTGACCTTGATACCGCTATTGATGTTTAATAAAGCTACCAAAATGGTCAACTTTAGTTTATTGAGCTTTTTAAATTATTTGACCCCGTCCATGATTTTTTTATTGGCGATATTCTTGTATCATGAGCCTTTTAACATTTATAAATTGATTACCTTTGCCTTTATTTGGACAGGGTTGGTATTTTTTAGTTATGATTTAATCAAACAACGAAATACCTAACGAGAGTAAAAATGACCACACCAGAAACCCCCCAACAAACTAAGCTTGAAACGCCCCATGATACCACGCAAGCTACCACACAAAAAACCATGCATGAATCGCTATATTCAGCGGCGGATGCCTTGCACGCGATAGCAAACGAAAAGTCCAATAATCAGCCAATCAAACTGACCGGCAATTCAACGGACACGGTATTTGTCAAGGGGCTCAAAGTCGATGCCGTGATTGGCGTGTATGAGTGGGAGCAGCAAATAACCCAACCGCTGATTTTTGATATTGAAATGGTGGGCTGTCAATACCAAGCGTCGCAGACTGATAATATTCAAGATGCTATCAACTATAAAAGTGTCAGTGAGCGCGTGGCTGAAGTGAGCATTGCCAATAAGGTCGCGCTGTTAGAGCGGTTAGCGCAATTGGTCGCTGAGATGATTTTGGCAGAATTTGCCCCAGAAAAAGTCACAGTGACGATTCACAAACCAACCGCCATCAAACAAGCCGATAGTGTTGGGGTTAAAATTACCCGTTTTCAGCAAAATTAATTAGCCTAAGCAAAAAATATGTTTATTTGAGCATTTGAGTATGAGTGTACCACCGCGTGATGTCATAGTCATCGAAGCCTGTGTTTTGTCGTTAGCCAGTAATGTCAAACAGCCTTATTATTTACAAAAAGCCAAAGACTGGCTGCAAAACTTTGGCACTTTGACCCTCAGCGTGATTCATAGTAGTGAAGATACTTGTAGTGATAACAATTTAAACGACGATTTAAACAAGCAAACATCCAATACACCGGTTTATTTTAACCAAGTGGCTTATTTAGCATTTGCGCAGCCCATAGATTATTGGCAGTGGTTACAACTCACCAAGAAGTTTGAACAGCAACAAGACAGACTTCTGTACCAAAAACCCGCTGTTACATTAGACATTGATATCATTGCGGTAAAATGCCTGCATCAAATTGACAATATCGACCAAAGCCTCGATGAAAAAGGCAATCGATTCGTGCTATTTGCTAAATCAGCAAACCAGTGGTTAGGCATCCACCGGCGTTTTCCACTAGCTTGTTATGACCAAGTAGGGATAGTAGATTTATCAAAAAATATCGATTTGTCCTTTATCCGAAGTTTTTAATCCTCATCGCTATCACTATGAATATCACTGTCACTATCAATGCCCAATTTTTTCATACGGTAGCGCAGTGAGCGAAACGTTGTATTTAACAGTTTAGCAGCTTGGGTGCGATTCCAACCACTGTGGTTGAGTGCTGCGATAATGACTTTGCGTTCTTGATTCATCAAATATTCTTCAAGCCCTTCTTCAGGCAGTTGATCTTCTTGGGCAGTCAGATGGGCTAAATTGGGCGCATTGATACTCCCTATCGGCGCATCTAAAGTTAACGATTCATGGGTTAACGCTTCATGGTTGGATTGGGTCGGTGTGGGCGTGGGCGTAAGTTGAATATTGGGTTTGACTTTATAACCACTTGCAAACAAGTTGCTGCTATAGGAAGTATTGATGGGGCTGTTGGAAGCGGATTTAGCTTCAGCTAAGGGCTCAACTTTTGACGTGCTCGGTTTACTCGGTGTTGATAATACGGATTGATTGGGGGTTTCTGTGATTTCATGGATTTTATGGATTCTATGAGTGTCAGGCGATACGTTAGCGGCAGATAATGGCAAATTCAAATGATTGGCTCCAATCACATTACCATCAGCTAGGGTAATCGCCCGCTCTAAGATATTTCTTAATTCACGCACGTTGCCTGCAAAGTGATGGTTTGCCAATTGAACCGCGGCTTCATTTGATAGTGTCAGTGGCTGCGTTAGTCCCCAATCGTCTGCAATCAAAGCGATAAAATGATTGGCTAACAGTAAAATATCATCACGCCGTTCATTGAGACTGGGTAATTTTACTTCAATCACGTTGATGCGATAATATAAATCTTGTCTAAATTCACCCGTTTCGACAAGCTTAGCCAAATTTTTATGGGTAGCGGATAAAAGGCGCACATCCACGGCAATCTCTTGGGTGCTCCCAATGGGGCGGATTTTCTTTTCTTGAATGGCGCGTAATAATTTGACTTGCATGGAAATCGGCAAATCCGCTACTTCATCCAAAAATAGCGTACCGCCATTTGCTTGTTGGAATAACCCTTCTTTATCTGCGGTAGCGCCCGTAAAGCTGCCTTTTTTGTGCCCAAAAAACTCGCTTTCCATCAACTCTGATGGGATGGCGCCGCAGTTAACAGGCACAAAATTGGCAGCGCAGCGTGGGCTTAAATCATGAATAAGCTTGGCAACGACTTCTTTACCAGTACCAGACTCACCCCACAAAAATACGGGCGCTTGGCTACGCGCCAATTTTTGGATGGTGGTTTTGAGCTGGGCAATGGCGTTAGATTGTCCGATTAGGCGATTGCTAAAAGGATCATAGACTTCTTTACAATTGAGTGGATTGGCATTTTGCGCCACCTTTAAGGCATTTTCGACCAGTTGGCGTAGCCGTGACAGCTCAAGCGGTTTATTGACAAAATCAAAGGCGCCCAATTTTAACGCTTCAATCGCCAAATCCATACTACCGTGAGCGGTAATCACTGCTACTGGGGTCTTGGCATAATTTTTACTGATAAATTTAACGATATCTAGTCCTGTGCCATCAGGAAGTTTGAGATCGGTTAAGCAAAAATCAAAATTATACGCTTGAAGATGGCTGATGCCAGTGGCATAGTCATAAGCGACTTTGGATTCAATGCCCATTTTTTTGAGTGTCATCTGCATCAAGCGACACAAATCTACTTCATCATCAATAATCAATGCTAATGACATACAGATGCAAAACCTTTAACACAAAGTAATTAGAGGGATTATAGCTCTTCGCTTGTTTTATCGTCAGTCAGCTATGGCAAAACAAGCTAGTGCAGACGTTATAGCGGGCTAACTTATGATAGCCCAGCTATTTGCTAGCTCAGTCACTTACTAACTCATTCACTTGCTAGTCTCTGACTCACAAGCACCTTTGGTGACACTCATAGTCTTGTCCATAGCATTGACGCCATTATTTGCCATACAAGCGTTGCCATAGGTTTGATAGCGGACGATGCCATTATTGATAGTTTTGACGCAGACAGGATCATATTGCATGGTGCACATCATCTCAGGTTTCTTGATGGGCTGAGGCATAGGTTGGGGGTTTTGCTGATCTGAGCTAACAGCTTGGCAGCCAAATAAACTTAATGAGAAGCATAATGGGGTAAAAAACTTGAACATAGCATTTCCTTATTGTGGTTCAGTAGGTAATACAAGCCGCACTGAGTATACCAAAACTCAGTGAAATCATCCCCAATAATAACCCACTTGCCAAATTATTATTGCTATTATCTGTTACCAAATCTTTAAAACTTAAGCAGGCAGCCAGCCGTTGGACCCGTAATAAAGCACGCCCCAAATCCGCCTATCAACAAGTACAAGGCCGAGGCTTAAAGCAGATTCGCCCAATTCGCCAGACACCATATAAGGGTAGTAGATAAAAGACAAAAGCTAAAGGCTAATGGTTAAAGGCTAAGGGTTAAAAAGATGCGTTGAAGTCAATGTCATAGCCCAATCAAAAGTTGTTGTGAAATTTGTTAGCGCATTTTATAGTTAAATTTATGAAAAATTCAATATAAAGATAGGTAATACGTTTGACAATGAGGCAATCATGTTAACACTCACTTTT
Source organism: Moraxella sp. CTOTU48841 (assembly GCF_032061225.1). Taxonomy (NCBI): domain Bacteria; kingdom Pseudomonadati; phylum Pseudomonadota; class Gammaproteobacteria; order Moraxellales; family Moraxellaceae; genus Moraxella; species Moraxella sp. CTOTU48841. Next base: position 90,909 of record NZ_DAMBFQ010000001.1, on the reverse strand, counting down.
TTGGGCACATCTGCAGGGATACCCACCAAACACCGCAACGTCACCGCGCTTGCTGTATCACTCATCAATCCTTATAGCAAAGCAAAAAATGTCCCTTGGATATTGGTAGACTGTGGAGAAGCCACCCAGCATCAATTACTCAAAACCCCGTTGTCCGTGATGCAGCTAGAATTGATTTGCATCACCCATGTACATGGCGACCACTGTTATGGTTTGCCAGGTTTACTGGCAAGTATGGCGATGAGTGGACGCAAGCACCCATTAACCCTTATCGCCCCGCAAGCCATTGCCGATTATCTTGCCGCCGTGCAAGCGACGACAGCACTGATGATAAGTTTTGACATTCATTTTATCGCTATTGAAAATAGAGCGCAGGGGGATAGTTACCAACCCATCACGCTGGATTTGACAGACGACCATCAGCTACAAGTTGACGTGATTGCGCTATCACACCGTATCCCTAGCCATGCCTTCAAATTCACCCAGCGACTGTCCAAAAAAACCTTATTGACCCAAAAACTCACCGAGCTTAACGTGGTAGATAAACGGCTATGGGGCAAACTTAAGTCCGGTATTGACGTCAATCTAGATGATAACACCTTGCTAAAATCCGCGGATTTTGTCACCACCACGCTGCATAAAACCGTGCTGATAGTCGCAGGCGATAATGACTCACCTGAGCTATTAGCAAATGCCATATCAGATACCGATGTGCTAGTACACGAGGCGACTTATACACAAGCAATAGCTGATAAAAGAAAATTAGGCCCTAACTATTTTGACCCCATGCATTCAACCGCTAAGCAAGTAGCTGAGTTTGCGCAGCTGTCACAGTTAAAAAACCTGATTTTGACCCATTTTAGCGCACGCTTTCAACCTGTTGATAAACCTAGTAGCAAAACTTTGAATATGTCACATATTCGGGCGGAAGTGGCTGCAAATTATCAAGGTAACTTCTGGCTTGCGCAAGATTTTGATGAATTTGAAATCAATAACGGCAAGGTTAAAAAGCGCAATAGACAGCTAGATTAACCTTCAATAAGCCATCGTATTAAAAGAAAATTTTGTAAAAAGTTTTATTGATAACTTTTTTTTATACGCACCAGTCAAATTTACTTGTTATCCCGCCTAGAATTGTTTTGCATAATTAATTATATTTATGGTAATTTAATTATCATTTTTTTAATTTATAACTGTCTTAGCCAATCGTCAGTTGTGGATTGAGAATTCAACCGAACCGCTTGAGGAGAGTGTATGCAAATTGGTGTACCAAAGGAAACTGCATTATATGAAAATCGGATTGCGATTACCCCCGATACCATCAAAAAGTTCATCAAGTTGGGTCACAGTATTGTGGTCGAACGTGATGCGGGTAAAGGTTCGTTTATTACCAATGATGCGTTGGAACAAGCAGGGGCGCAAATTGTTGATGATGCGATCTCAACAAGTGATGTGGTGCTCACGGTCAATAGCTTACCGATTGAAAAAATCAACCAGCTAAAACAAGAAGCGATTGTTATCGGCATGATGAATCCGTATCGTAATGCCAATTTGCAGGACTATGCCAATCGCCATGCCAAAGTGTATGCCATGGAGCTATTGCCGCGAACTTTGTCGCGGGCACAGAACATGGATGTGCTGTCATCCCAAGCCAACTTGGCAGGTTATAAAGCGGTGATTTTGGCTGCCAACCAGTTTGGTCGTCCTTTCCCCATGTTTATGACATCGGCAGGTACGGTGAAACCTGCTCGTATTGTCATCCTAGGCGTGGGCGTCGCGGGTCTGCAAGCGATTGCCACCGCCCGTCGTTTGGGTGCCGTTGTAGAAGCCAGTGACTTACGTCCCACCGTGCGTGATCAAGTGGAGTCAGTCGGTGGTAAATGGCTCGATGTCCCCATGAGTGATGAAGAAAAAGCCAAAGCCAAAGACACAGGCGGCTATGCCTGGACACCGTCTGAGCAGTATATCAAAGACCAAGCCGCGGTTGTCGATAAAGCAGTCAGCCAAGCAGATATCGTGATTACCACGGCTCAAATTCCTGGTCGCAATGCCCCGCGTTTGATACACCAAGCTACCATCGATAAAATGAAATCTGGCTCAATTTTACTCGATATGGCCGTAGAAACAGGCGGTAACGTGGAAGGCTCAGTGGTCGGACAAAATATCATCACCCCAAATGGTGTCACCATCATGGGTGTGCCCAATATTCCATCGACCTTGGCGGCACAGTCATCGGCATTGTATGCCAACAACTTGTATAACTTTTTTGCAACCTTGATGGATGACAATAAAGCGTTTGCGCTCAATCCAGAAGATGAAATCCAAAAAGCCTTGCTGGTTACTAGCCAAGGTCAAGTATTGTTAGCCAGTCGCTAACCTAATTTTCATTTAATTTTACCTATCGAGGTTAGGAGGTTTTATGTTATTGACCCTATTAGCGTCTGCGACATCTGCCACCCCATTTGTGGCAATCTTTAGTATCTTTATTTTGGCTATTTTTGTGGGTTATTACGTGGTTTGGGGTGTCACGCCTGCACTGCATACCCCACTCATGGCAGTGACTAATGCATTATCTAGTATCGTCATCGTCGGTGCCATGCTACAGACCGTCAGCATCGATGGCAATATGTTTACCCCAACTAGCTTATTGGGTGCTTTCGCGGTATTTTTAGCTAGCATCAACATTTTTGGTGGTTTTGCGGTGACGGAACGTATGCTTGCGATGTTTAAATCAAAAGATAAAAAAGCCAAAGCTGAGCCAAACAAAGAAGGAAATGCTTGATGAATGAGAATTTGAATTGGGTCGCCCAACATGCGGATTGGTTTTATTTGATTGGTGCGGTGCTATTTATTTTAACCTTACGGGGTTTATCAAGCCCAAAAACCGCCATCCGTGGTAACCGATTCGGTATGATAGGTATGGCGATTGCTATTATCACTACCTTTTTTTTAGCACCCAGTCCGGTATTTGTATTAATTGTTGGCGCGATGGTGCTAGGCGCTGTGGTCGGCACTTGGAAAGCACGCACTGTTGCCATGACGCAAATGCCAGAAACCGTGGCTTTGATGCACTCTTTAGTCGGTCTATCGGCAGTTGCCATTGCACTAGCGAGCGTGTTGCATACAGGCGTCGAGCATAGCACCATCGCGCGGTTTGAGTTGTTTGTGGGCTGTTTTATTGGTGCAATTACCTTCTCAGCGTCAATGTTTGCTTTTGGTAAATTGGCGGCAAAAAGCTGGGCAAAGACGCTTAAAGGCACTTGGGTAAAACCTGTCCAAGCGTTATTGTTCATCGCGATGTTAGCATTTGGTATTATGTATTTTACCACCCAATCCATGCCAGCGTTTTATGCCATGACCATTCTGGCTATTATTTTTGGCTGGATGTGGATTGCGCCGATTGGTGGCGGTGATATGCCTGTGGTGGTATCGCTACTCAACTCATTTTCTGGGTGGGCGGCAGCCGGTATCGGTTTTACCCTAGGTAACTCAATGCTGATTATCGCAGGGTCGCTGGTGGGTTCATCTGGGGCGATTTTGTCCTACATTATGTGTAAAGCCATGAACCGTTCACTGCTCAACGTATTGTTTGGCGGTATGTCAAGCAGCTCAGCCGCCGCGACAGAAGAAGATACGGGACCCAAAACTTACCGTACAGGCTCACCTGAAGATGCCGCCTTTATGATGGAAAACTCTAGCAGTGTCGTCATTGTGCCAGGTTATGGTATGGCGCAAGGCCGTGCCCAAAATGCAGTAAAAGAGCTTTATGAAATGCTTAAAGAAGAAGGCGTGGATGTGCGTTTTGCGATTCATCCCGTGGCAGGTCGTATGCCAGGTCATATGAACGTACTATTGGCTGAAGCGGATGTACCGTATGAAGACATCTTAGAAATGGATGAAATCAACTCCGACTTTGCAGGTACTGACGTTGTGCTGATTATCGGTGCCAATGACGTGGTCAACCCAGCGGCAAAAGACGATCCAAACTCACCGATCTTTGGTATGCCAATTCTTGAAGCAAACAAAGCGCAAACCGTGATGGTCATCAAACGCTCAATGAGTGCCGGCTACGCAGGTCTTGATAATAGCTTGTTCTACATGGACAAAACCATGATGATCTTTGGCGATGCCAAAAAAGTGGTAGAAGACATGATTCGCCATATCAATGGTACAGGTCACTAAGTTTTTGTAACTTCAATCAACCCTGACTAACCAGTTTAGTCAGGGTTTTTTATTTGCTATAATCAGGCGGATATCACAAGGAAAATTCATGAATTTATTACTTCGTTACCTTATCTTATGCTTGATGCTAAAATCCGATAAAGCAAAGTCATCTAAACCAAGCTATAGCGATTCGATCATCCGCCACTACCGGATTTTGCCACATGATATGGGGTTTCGTCACCATGTGCCTAATTATCGCTATTTAAGCTTTATTGAGCTCAACATCCAGCAGTGGCTGATGCAGCAACGCCCGATGGACAAGCTAGGTTGGGTGATTGCATCGCAACAATTAACCTACATCAAAGAAAGCTTTTTGTTTGATAAATTGACGCTTCGCAGTCAACTATTGGCTTGGGATAAAAAATACCTGTATTTTCGCCACGAGTTTTGGGTGAAAAATGACTTAAATGTGGTGGCACTGACCAAAATTGTATTGATGTTAGACCAGCAAGTGCAACCGACCAGCGTCATTGTACAGCAAGATGAACAAAATCATCCTGTCATCAAAACCTGGCAAGACAATCTTAACGAAATCAAAAAACTCACCCCCATCAAGTAACTGGAGAAAAAATATGTCCCTTAAATGGAACGACACGTTGGAAATTGCCATTCAACTTTCTGAAAAATACCCTGATGAAGACGTGCAATATATTCGTTTTACCGATTTGCATCGGTATGTGACGCAGTTAGAAGAATTTAGCGATGACCCAACCAAATCGACCGAAAAACAACTAGAAGCGATTCAAATGGCTTGGCTAGACGAACTAGATTAAGCTGAATGCTAGATTCTTCTTCATGCTAGATTGTTAATCAGCAGTAGCTAAATTAATTTACCCATGAAAAATGACCCGCGTTTGCTTAATCCGTCAGCCAAAAAATAACGGTTTTTGACATCATTTGACTTGGGTAAATAATCATTTGCCACGCCCACGAAGATTGCCAACCCCAGCAAAATTAGCATTATCACTGGGCTGTTAGCATGCTATAAGTAGGTTAACAGTATTTAGTTTAACAGCAAGTTTTGTAATATTTGCTCATAAATTGCGGCAAGTTTGCCCAAATCTTCAACTGCTACACATTCATCAATTTGGTGGATGGTCGCATTACGCACGCCAAGCTCAACCACTTCAGGCGACCTATTTTCAACATTCAACGTTGCAATAAAACGACCATCTGAGGTACCGCCTGTGGTTGACAGCTCTGTATCTGTCCCCGTCACGGCTTTAATCGCGGATTGACAGGCGCCCACGAGGTTGCCTTGTGGCGTCAAAAATGGGTTGCCCGATAGTTTCCAGTTGATGTGATAACTGGCTGCACCGTCTTGAAAATGCTTGTCAAAAATCGCATGGGTAGTCGCTTTAAGTTTCTCATCATTGGTCTCGGTTGAAAAACGAAAATTAAATTCGGCGCTTAAAGTTGCAGGAATCACATTGTTAGCCCCAGTGCCTGCATTAAGGTTTGAGATTTGCAGGGTGGTGGCAGGAAAATACGCATTGCCATTGTCCCAAGTTTGGCTGCAAAGCTCGGATAGGGCTGGCAAAGCATAATGAATGGGGTTCACTGCCAAATGCGGGTAGGCAACATGGCCTTGTTTGCCGGTGACCGTCAAAACGGCGCCGAGCGAGCCACGGCGACCATTTTTGATGATATCGCCCAAGGTGTGAGTGCTAGAGGGTTCGCCAATCAAGCAATAGGTTATGGGTTGGTTGCGAGATTGCAATGTTTCAACGACTTTGATTGTACCGTTAACCGAAGGACCTTCTTCATCAGCGGTAATTAAGAAAGCAATTGAGCCGTGATGATTGGGGTGCTTGGCGACAAAGTTTTCAACAGCGATAGTAAATGCCGCAATCGCTGTTTTCATATCTGCGGCACCACGCCCATACAGTATGCCATCTTTGATAGTAGGTTCAAATGGCGGATAAGTCCATTGACTGACATCGCCCGTGGGCACGACATCGGTATGGCCTGCAAAACATAAAACGGGCGCCTGCGCCTGCCCACGACCTTGACGGATTGCCCATAAATTTTTGACTTCTGCTTCGCGTCCTGTCGCGCCTTTTTCACCAAAGTATAAAAATTCACAATCAAAGCCAAGGTGGTTAAGCCGCTCAGCCAGTATATTTTGACAGTCAAGGTCAGTTGGCGTCACTGATGGCTCGCGCATCAGCTGTAAACTCAGTGCTAAGGTTTGCGCTTGAAGGTGGTCTAAATCAGTGGCGTTACTGGCATAATCAGTCATTGTCGTTTCCTTAAAATCTCTCAAAAATCTCTCAAAAAGCTCGCTTATTTACGCTGCATATTAGCATAAATTAGCGCCTTAGCGGGTCGCATTGTTCGCAATCGCTCAGCATTTTGGCTACAATACGCTTTTTTTTCACTGTGCTTTTTGTGTTTTTTGCGAATGTTACTAGGGACATGTGGTACCGATGAATATCTCTACTTTTTTAATGGGCATGAGCGTGTGCTTTTCGTTAATTTTGGCGATTGGGGCGCAGAATGCGTTTGTGCTTAAACAAGGGCTAAAACAACAATTTGTGTTTATCGTGTGTTTGATTTGCGCGTTATCCGATGCGGTGTTGATTACGGGTGGCGTGTTTGGTTTTGGCAAGCTGATTTCGCAATTTCCACTGATTATTACCATTGCCAAATATGCAGGGGCGTTGTTTTTAATTGTGTATGGCGCCCGAAGTTTTATTGCGGCTTATCAATCAAACCAATCGCTCGTGGCGCAGGGTGAAGAGGTGGGTAATTTAAAACAAGTGATTGCCATGTGCTTGGCGTTTACTTGGCTCAATCCCCATGTGTATTTAGATACAGTGATTTTGCTTGGCACGATTGCGTCACAGGTTACCGATAAACTGGCGTTTGCCTTGGGTGCAATTTTATCTTCGTTTATTTTCTTTTTTGGTTTGGGTTATGGTGCGCGTGTGCTGCAGCCGCTATTTGCCAAACCACTGTCTTGGAAAATTCTTGATATCCTCATCGGGATTGTGATGTGGGGGATTGCGGCAAGTTTATTACTGGCTAATTAACCCATCTTTTCGCATCCAAGTGGCAATGGAGAAGCGTTCACGATGGGTGATTGCGACTTGATGGACTAAGTTACTGTTAAAAATCACCAATCTGTTACCTTGGGGCTGTAATTGTTGCTGTCTGTCATGCTGGTCGATGACGACAATTTCACCGCCATCGTGCGCGCCCCAACCCTCATTGAGATAAAAAACCGCTGATAACACACGTTCATCACGCCCTTGCGGGTTGTCTGAATGCCACTGATAACCAAACCCTGCAGGGTAGCGGGCATAATGAGCCTCACTACGGCGAATACCAGTGTATAAGGTTTGATTAAAAAATTGCGCCAGCTCATTAATCGCTTGTAGATACTGCATGCCAATCGGACAGCGCTCATCAATCCAGCGGGTGCTATCCCCGCGAATGCTAGTGATTCGCTCACCCTGCGTCAAATTGGCGGCTTGGTAATCAATCAAGCCACTCTCTTTTTGTAACGCCTGAAAAAAATTGACGTCAAAACAGTCATCTAGCACGATAAATCCGTCATTAACCAGACCGTCAAGCTGTGCATCGTTTATTTTTTCAAACCAGTTGGGCAGGATAAAATTCAACTCTGGCATATGCGCTGTGTTTCCTCCAGCATTGTTTAAACATTTAACTGGGCAATTTTTAGCAAAAACTTCTAGCAAAAACTTCGCCAATTTTTGATAGCTATGCTACCATACCTGCTAATTTGTTTACGAAAAATTTATTATGAATTATCAACACAGCTACCACGCGGGCAACTTCGCTGATGTGGTAAAACACGTTTTATTACTCCAATTACTTGAGATGATGAGCGCCAAGCCAAAACCTTATTATATTTTGGATGCGTATGGTGGGCGCGGTTTGTATTCACTTGCCAGTGATGAAGCCAAAAAAACGGGTGAAGCCATCCATGGTATTACCAAACTGCTAGCGCAAGATAACAGCCAAGCGCCACAGGCGGTGCAAACCTATTTACAAGATATTGGCTACGCCAAAAAATTCTATGATAAGCATGTGTATCCAGGTTCGCCTTGGTTTATTGCCCATCACATCGAAAAACAACAAGACGCTCACCCAGAGATTAGCAATCGCGCCGAAGCGTTTGAATGGAAAGCCAACGAGTTTGACGCGCTCAACTACCAACTGCACCAATTGCCCATTGGCGTGCAACATCGCAACGCCTATGAAGGAATTTTGGCGGTGCTACCACCCCAAGAAAAACGTGGATTGATTTTAATCGATCCCCCTTTTGAACAGGAACACCGCGATTTTAGCGCATTGGTAGATTTATTGGTCAAAGCGCATAAAAAATGGTCAACCGGGGTGTTGGCTCTTTGGTACCCCATCAAAAACAACGATGCGGTTGAGCTGTTTTATAAAAAAATGAAACGCACCGAAATCCGCCGTCAGTTGGTACTTGAGCTGAATATTTTCCCACCCGATTTGCCGATGGGCTTAAATGGGACGGGCATGTTGGTGATTAACCCACCTTGGCAATTTGATGCTAAAGCCGAAGAGATTTTGCAATATCTACAGCCAATTCTGCAGCATCCTGAAAGCCCACAAATGAGTGTGGAGCAGCGCACCAAAGTACAATGGTTGGTTGGCGAATAATTTCACACTTGGCGGGCTAAGCGGTCACAAAACCCGCCAAATTTCGCAATTTGTTACCGAGCTCGATGCACCTAGCAACAGACGATTTATTACAGACGACCTGCGAGAGACAACCTGCAAGGATAATCAATGAATAACGATAATAATAACCAACCAACCCTTATCAAGACGCCCATCGACCCCTCCCAACAGCCGCCACCGGCTCAGGATATCAATCCAATTCAGCTTGAGCATCAGCGTAACCGTGAATTGGCAGAAACTGATGACTACGATGGGCTCACTTTTGAAGTCATTGAAAATGCGCGTGTCGCTGATAAAACGATTGCGCAAAAAGGCGTTTATTTAATTCCCAATTCATTTACGCTATTGTCGCTGCTTGCGGCATTTTATTCGATTACCCAAAGCGCGTTGGGGGAAGGGCATTATATGCGTGCCTGTGTGGCGATTTTTATCTCGGCATTGCTAGATGGGTTAGATGGTCGGGCGGCAAGGTTGTTCAATGCACAAAGTCCCTTTGGCGAGCAGCTAGATTCGCTAGCTGACTGCATCGCGTTTGGACTGGCGCCTGCGTTATTGATTTATCATTATGCGTTAGAGCCGTTGGGGCGTATTGGTATCGCTTGCGCCTTTGGGTATGCTGCCTGTGCGGCGCTGAGACTGGCGCGTTTTAATGTACAAATTGGTGTCGTTGATAAAAAATACTTTGTTGGGGTAGCAAGTCCGTTAGCCGCTATTTTAGTCACGACGTTCGTGATGGTGCATATGGATTGGCAAGTTGAATTGCCGGCGACCAGTCCCGCTTTTCAAATCTTGGCAGCCGTTTGGGTGGTCATTGCCGGCTTTTTGATGGTTAGTAATTTAAAATACTATAGCTTTAAAGAATTTGATAAAAAGCGTGTCCCATTTGTGGCATTGATTTTGATTGTGTTTGCGCTCGGTATCGTGCTGTATAATATTCCTGCAGGATTGCTGGCGATTAGCGTGATTTACGCCTTATCGGGCCCAGTAACTGCGGTTTGGAGCAAGCTTAAACGCAAACCTGTTTAGAGCTACTTTAGGTTTTTTTGTTTTAGTAGCAAATTTTTTTAGAAACGGATGTTCAAATAGTACAAAAACTGGCATGATGAGTGTATCGCTTTCATGCCCGTTTTTTTTGGGTAACATGATGCGTTGTTCAAGGATATGAACCATTAATTCCCTCATAAGGAGTATGAGATGCACCGTCAGTCTGATTTAATCCACCCTACTTTTAGCCTAACCAAAATTTTTATCTCGGTGTGGTTGGCTTCAACCTTAGCCGCTTGTGGTAGCGATAATGATTCCGTTACAACGCCACCTGCCAAAACAGGCGTTGCTTCACTGCCCACAGGTAATTTAATCAAAGATCCATTAACGACCAAAAATCTCACCGCCAGCGCCTTAACCCAGTTATTTAATACCACAGATCCCGATTTTAGCCAAGTTGTAGCCACGCCCAAGTGCGGTGTGCGTGTAGAATACATGCAATATGATACCGTCGATGTCAAAGGTAATAAGACCGATGCGACGGGTGCTGTGTTTATTCCAACAGGCACGGATGCAAGCTGTAGTGGCAATCGACCCATTGTACTCAATGCACACGGTACAGCAACGACCAAAGCCTATAATTTTGCAGAAATCGGTAATGCCAACAATGAAGCAGGTCCAGCCGCGACATTGTTAGCGGCTCTATTTGCAGGGCAAGGCTATGTGGTTATTTCACCCAATTATGCAGGTTATGACAAATCAAGCCTAGCTTATCATCCGTACCTCAATGCCCAGCAGCAGTCACACGAGATGGCAGATGCGTTAAAAGCAGGCAGGGAAGTGATACGCCGCACGGGCAGTGCAACCAATGTTGCTGACAATGGCAAATTGTTTGTTACAGGTTATTCTCAAGGTGGCTATGTCACCATGGCAACCACACGCTATCTTGAAACGCTTAAAGAACCTGTGACAGCAGCACTGCCAATTTCTGGACCCTATGCTATGAAAGCCTTTGGTGATGTGGTATTTGGTGGCAAAGTCATGCTCGGTGCGACGTTTTTTGCTCCGCTGATGGCTCGCAACTATCAAGAGCAGTATGGCAATATTTATGCCAAACCCAGTGACATGTTTGCGCCAGCCAATGCCGATGAAATCCCCTCGCTACTGCCTAGCGCCAGCATGACTGATATGCAGCTCATTTTAAGTGGCAAATTGCCTGCCTCAGCGATGTTTCAAAAAGCGCCCACCGGCAATTCAACGCTCGATGCGATATCACCGTCTGACCCAGCATTTAGTTTTGGTTTTGATACGACGCAGTATTTAGTCAAAAATGACTACCGATTAGGGTACTTGGCGGATGCCCAAAAAAATGTCGATTGGGCAGTGCCTTATTTACAAGGCTATACCAACTATAGCCCAGTGCCTGCCACACTGCCTGAACATCCCCTGCGTAAAGCGTTGAAAGCCAATGACTTGCGTGGCTATTTACCAACAATGCCTGTCATTATGTGTGGTGGTAACCAAGATCCGATGGTGTTCTTTGACGTCAATACTAGTTTAATGAAAACGCTATGGGACACTGACGCTAATAAAACTAGCGCGACCAAGTTGGGAATTATTGATATTGATATCACCAATCGTGCAACGCGTCAAAAACCAGTTTATCAAACGTTAGGTTTTGATACCGTCAACAATAATAGCATCCAATCTCAATCAGAAAAAATGCAGGCAGGATTTGCTAGCAAAGTGCAAAATATTGCCGCTGCCAACGGGGGCAATCCATCACAAGCCGTTGCTATGCAATATCATGGTTTAGTCACGCCGTATTGTATGGGTGTGGCACAGACATTGTTTAGCCAGTTCTAAGTTTAGCCAGTTCTAAATTTGCGATAGCCTGAAGCTATAGCCAATTAACCAACACGCACTTAACTGATACCCATTTAACAAAGCCTGTTTATTAACAGGCTTTGTCATTAGACAGTTTATTTTATAGATTATTACAATAGTTGATTAAGATAGCTGGTAAAGTTTGGGCAGTTTACTATGGGGGTAAAATAACACCCGTCAAAGCATGATATTTTGACATTACCGTCGACATTTGGCGGTGAGTTAACTGCTAAATCATGCGTTTTATGCTATAATTATTCCTTTTTACTATCCTAAAAATATAACGTCATCTGTGTTACTTTTCTGAAGTTCTTGATTGGGTTTTTTTGCAACTTTTGGTCAAAATTGCGCATTGCTTTTAAACGCATGGTTGTTAACTTAGCCATCGCCTTAAAAAGTAAAATAAATAAGATGACTCATATATTTAAGTAGCTTGATAAAAGGAGCGTGCATGTCCACCGATTCCGTTAGCCCCATTGGCATCGTCGATGAATTAAAACAATCTTATCTCGACTATGCCATGAGCGTAATTGTCTCCCGTGCTTTACCTGATGTGCGTGATGGGCTGAAACCTGTTCATCGCCGTGTGTTATACGCGATGCATGAATTATCAAACGACTTTAACAAACCTTACAAAAAATCGGCGCGTGTGGTCGGTGATGTTATCGGTAAATACCACCCGCATGGCGATACTGCAGTTTATGACGCAATTGTGCGTTTGGCGCAGCCGTTCTCAATGCGCTATATGCTCATCGATGGTCAAGGTAATTTTGGCTCAGTGGATGATGACCCTGCCGCAGCGATGCGTTATACCGAAGTGCGCATGCAAAAACTCACTCACCAAATGCTGGGTGATTTGGATAAAGACACCGTGGATTGGGAGCCAAACTATGATGGCTCTGAGCAAATGCCAAGCGTCATGCCAGCCCGTATTCCAAATTTACTCGTCAATGGTGCCACAGGCATTGCAGTGGGTATGGCGACCAATATGGCGCCACATAATCTGACGGAAGTGATTAATGCCTGTTTGGCGTATGCCGATGATCCGCACATCTCTGGTGAAATGCTTATGCAGTACATCACCGGCCCTGATTTCCCAACAGGCGGTATCATTTATGGTCGTTCAGGCATTGTCGATGCTTATCGCACCGGTAAAGGTCGCTTGCATTTGCGCGGCAAATATCACATCGAACCGATGAGTGAAACGGGCGCCAATAAAGAGCGTGAGCGCATTGTATTTACCGAGATTCCGTATCAAACCAATAAAGCAAAATTGATTGAAAAAATCGCAGAATTGGTACGCGATAAAAAACTTGAAGGCATTAGCGAGATTCGCGATGAGTCAGATAAAGACGGCATGCGTATCGCCATTGACTTAAGACGTGGTGAAAACGCGGAAGTCATCGTTAACAATCTATTTATCCAAACGCCTTTAGAATCGAGTTTTAGCATTAACATGGTTGCCTTAGATGAAGGTCAACCTAAAATCATGACGTTGCGTGATTTGATTGCCGCTTTTGTGCGTCACCGTCAAGAAGTCGTCACTCGCCGTACTATTTTTGAACTCAAAAAAGCGCAGGCGCGTGGTCATTTGCTCGAAGGACTAACGATTGCCCTTGCCAACATTGATCGCATTATTGACACCATCAAGGCATCGGCAAACCGCCAAGAAGCCCGCGATAACTTACTAACCAATACTTGGCAGTCAGGTGGCGTGATTGCCATGTTAGAGGCAGCAGGCAGTCATTCGATTCGCCCTGATGTAATTGAAGGCGAAGACCTAAACGCCCCATATGGACTGATTGATGACAACCAACATTATCGTCTATCGCCTGACCAAGTCAATGCTATTTTGGATATGCAGCTGCACCGTTTAACAGGGCTAGAGCAAGACAAGCTACAGCAAGAATTCAAAGAAATCTTGGCACTCATTGCCCAATTACAAAGCATTTTGGATAACTTTGACCAATTAATGCAAGTAATCAAAGACGAATTAATCCAAATCCGTGATGATTTTGGCGATGCACGCAAAACCCAAATCGTCGATAGCCGCAGTGACTTTAGCCGTGCAGACTTGATTCCAGAGCAAACCGTTGTATTGACGGTTTCACGTACGGGTTATGCCAAAACCCAGCCTATCAGCGACTATATCGCCCAAAAACGCGGTGGTAAAGGCAAGTCAGCCACTGCCATGAAAGCAGACGACGTCATTGACCATATGGTGGTCACATCGACACACAACAATGTGATGATTTTTACCGATCGGGGTCGTGTGTTTGGGTTACAAGTGTTTGAAGTGCCTATTGCTAGCCGTGGTTCGCGTGGCCGTCCGATGGTCAATTTAATTGCATTGGATGGCGATGAAAAAGTCACCGCCATCTTGCCTGTGACCGAAGACGACAAGCAAAATGACAATAGCTATGTGTTCTTTGCAACCGCATCGGGTATGGTAAAACGCGTCCAATTGTCACAATTTAAAAACCTTCGTGCCAACGGACTTCGCGCTGTCGACCTCAATGACGGCGATAACTTGATTGGCGTTGCCATTACCGATGGCGAGCAAGATATCATGTTATTTTCCAATGAAGGTAAAGCCATTCGCTTTAATGAAAGTAAAATCCGTGCGATGGGTCGTACCGCAAAAGGGGTACGCGGTATGCGGGTGACGCTACTGGCGAATCAAAGTATGGAAGACGAGGACACCGAGCTTGAAGACGATAGCCAAGATGACCAAGACAATGACAGTGTCGTTGCGGTTAGCCGTGTGGTGTCGTTGGTTGTTGCCCCACAACAAGGCGAGATTTTATGTGCTTGTGAGCGGGGCTTTGGTAAACGCACACCTGTCTCTGATTTCCCTGTCAAAGGTCGGGGTGGTAAAGGCATTATCGCCATCAAAACCACGGCGCGTAATGGCGAGCTAGTGCAGGCGTTAGCGGTAACCGATGCCGATGATATTGTGCTGATTTCTGATGCCGGCACGCTGGTGCGTACACCTGTCGGACAAATCGCGCAAACAGGTCGGAACGCACAAGGCGTCACTCTGATTCGTATTTCACAAGATGAATCATTGGTATCTATTGCTTTGGTTGAAGGCGGTAGCGAAGACGAGTTGGGCGAAGATATTGTAGCGTCAGAATTGGCTGACCATATCGCGCAAGATGGTACTGATTTACGAGACAGTGCGGATTTGCAAGAAATCGAGTTGTCTGAAGCGCTGCAACAAGATGGTTTACTAGAAGCCGATGCACAACAGCTAGATAACTAATTTGTAGCCTTGCTATTTGTAACCTCGCTTTATCAAACCAGCTTATCAATCAATAAGCTGGTTTTTTTTCGCTGAATTCTACAATTTCGCAACAGCCAGCAAGTTTAAAGCCTTATAAAATTTAAAATTACTTTGTTCCAACAATCCTATTACATTAAAAGACGAGTATACCCATGTCAAAACTGCATCTACATCACCTTGAAAAATCACGTTCGTTTCGAATTCTTTGGCTATTAGAGGAATTAGGACTGCCTTACCAGTTAACCAAGTATGAACGCCATCATGGTTTGGCGCCCAAATCTTTGCAAAAAATTCACCCGATGGGTAAGGCCCCTATCCTGCAAGATAATGGAAAAACGCTGATTGAATCGGCCAATATCATTGAGTATTTGATTGATAACTATGACCAGTCAAGCGACCCGCAACATGCACAGCCAATCTCACAGCTGGTGCTGAATAAAAAATTTCGCCCAGATTATGGCAGTGAGGCGTATGAACAGTATCGATATTGGCTGCATTTTACCGAAAGCTCGTTGATGCCCTTGCTTATTATCCGACTAATATTTGCTACCATGATAGAAAAATCACCGATAGGTATCAAACAAGTGGCAAAATTACTCAAATCGGGGATAGACAAATCTTATCTGAATCATTCACTAACCGAGCAGCTCAAAATGTTAGATAAGCATTTGGGTAGCAATGAATGGCTTGCTGGCAACCAATTTAGCGGCGCTGATATACAGCTTGAATTTGGCATAAACGCCATGCAAGAAACCCATAGTTTAGAGGCAAAATACGCCAACATTCACAATTGGTTAAAGAAATGTCAAGCTCGCCCAGCGTATCAAAAAGCGGTTGATAAGTGTTGATGATTGACTGTCAACACAGTTAAAAGCTTTACTTTGTCGATAAATTTACTATACGGTCAGAAAAAACAGTTGTTTTTTTCACCTTTATTTCATAACTAAATACCTATCAAAAATTAGCGGAAATACTGAAACATTCTTTTTTATGTAAAATATTGCTATCGCTATTTATAACAATGTTTTGTGTCTAATAGTTGAATACTTTGAGTCGTTTACAACCTAGCTCCATTCTAGGTTATTTCCATGGATGGATGCCATTGCCAGAAGGAACGAAAAATGCAATATCAGTATTTTAAAGACCCTGATAGTCAAGAGACCCAAGAATGGCTTGACGCCTTTGATTCGGTGATCAAGTCAGTGGGAAAAAAACGTGCCACTTTTTTACTAAAAGCCATCTATGATAAGGCGGTACAAGAAGGGTTACGTGTTAACCGCCTTGACACCGCTTACATCAACACTATTCCTGTAGAAGATCAACCTTCGTATCCCGGTAATTTAACTCTCGAGCGTAAAATTCGCGCTATCATTCGTTACAATGCGGTGGCGATGGTGATGCGTGCCAACAAAAATGACGACGACTTAGGCGGTCATTTAGCGACGTTTGCCTCAAGCGCAACGTTATACGAAACAGGTTTTAACCATTTTTGGCGCGCAGCGAGTGAAAGCTTTGGCGGTGATATGATTTATTATCAAGGCCACGGTTCGCCAGGGATGTATGCTCGCTCATTTTTAGAAGGTCGATTGACTGAAGAGCAGCTAACAAATTTTCGCCGTGAAGTAGGCGGCAAAGGGCTATCTAGCTACCCACACCCTTATTTGATGCCTGACTATTGGCAGTTCCCAACCGTGTCAATGGGTTTAGGCCCAATCATGTCGATTTATCATGCGCATGTGCATCAATATCTTGAAAATCGTGGCTTGATTCCAAAAGAAGGTCGCAAGATTTGGGCATTCTTGGGCGATGGTGAAACCGATGAGCCAGAGAGCTTAGGTGCTATCTCACTAGCCGGTCGCGAGAATCTAGAAAATCTGATTTGGGTGATTAACTGTAACTTACAGCGTCTAGATGGTCCGGTACGTGGTAACGGTAAAATCATCCAAGAGCTTGAATCCGTGTTTCGCGGTGCAGGCTGGCGAGTGATTAAAGTCATTTGGGGTGGTAAATGGGATACGCTGCTAGATAAAGACCATACGGGCGCGCTCAAACACCGTATGCTTGAGACCCTCGATGGTGAATACCAAGTGTATAAAGCGCGTGATGGTAAATTCGTCCGTGACTATTTCTTTGGTAAATACCCAGAACTTGCCGAAATGGTGAAAGATTGGACTGACGAAGAAATCCAAAATTTAGACCGTGGTGGCCATGACCCGATGAAGGTGTATGCCGCATTTAGTGAAGCCATGAAAGCCAAAGGTCAGCCGACAGTGATTTTGGTTAAAACCGTTAAAGGTTATGGCTTATCTAACCAAAGCCAAGCGGTCAACAAAACCCACCAAATCAAAAAACTCGAAATTGATTCATTAAAATATTTCCGTGACCGTTTTGATTTGCCATTTACCGATACGCAGCTTGAAGAATTGCCGTTTTATCGTCCTGATGAAAATTCTGCTGAAATCCAATACCTCAAAGGTCGCCGTCAGGCACTGGGCGGACATTTACCCAATCGCCGTAGTGGTCATATTCCACTCGATGTCCCAGGATTGGAGATTTTTGACAAATTACTACAAGGTAGTGCAGGCAAAGAACAGTCTACTACCATGGTATTTGTACGCTTGCTAGCGGCACTGCTAAAAAATAAAGCGCTGCAAGAGCGTGTAGTACCGATTGTTCCTGATGAAGCGCGTACTTTTGGTCTTGAAGGTATGTTCCGCCAATTGGGTATCTACTCGGCATCGGGCCAAAATTATACCCCTGAAGACCATGAAGCCTTGATGGGTTACAAAGAAGCCAAAGACGGTCACATGCTGGAAGAAGGCATTAATGAAGCGGGTGCGATGAGTGCTTGGATTGCGTTAGCGACCAGTTATTCAACCAATGCGTTACCGATGATTCCTTTTTATATCTATTATTCGATGTTTGGTTTCCAACGCGTCGGTGATTTAGTTTGGGCGGCAGGCGATATGCAGGCGCAAGGGTTCTTGCTTGGCGGTACTGCAGGTCGTACCACACTCAATGGCGAAGGCTTACAGCACCAAGATGGTCATCAGTTGATTTTATTTAACACGGTGCCAAACTGTGTCACTTATGACCCATGTTATGGTTATGAGCTAGCGGTGGTCGTACAAGATGGTCTGCGCCGTATGTATGGTGAAGGCGAACGGGTTTTCTATTATATCACCTTAATGAATGAAAACTACGAGCAACCAGCCATGCCAGCAGGGGTAGAAGAAGGCATCAAAAAAGGCATGTACTTGCTCAAAAATAATGGCTCAAAACAAGTGCAATTGCTAGGTTCAGGCGTGATCTTACGTGAGGTTGAAAAAGCCGCACAAATTCTAGCTGAAGAATTTAACATCAATGCCAACGTGTGGAGTGTCACAAGCTTTAATGAACTCACTCGTGAAGGCATGGCATGTGATGAGTACAATCGTCTGCACCCACTAGATGAACAACGTACGCCATGGGTTACTGAACAACTTGCGCAGCATGAAGGCATTGTAGTCGCCGCCACTGACTATATGCGCATATTCTCTGAACAAATCCGCGCCTACCTACCAGACAGTCGTCCGTATGCCACCTTAGGTACCGATGGTTTTGGTCGTTCGGATAGTCGTCGCCAATTACGTAGTTACTTCAAAGTAGATGCCGCCCATATTGTGGTAGCAACTCTCAAACTATTGGCAGATGAAGGTGAGGTTGATGCGCGTTTGGTCAAAGATGCGATTAGTAGCTTGGGTATTGATGCCGATGCCTCACCGGCTTGGTATCCTCAAGTACAAATCGACCACTCCCCAGATGCCCCAGCGATTTTAGGCGCGCATCCAAAACCTGTACCAACCTTGGTTGAAGAGGATGATGAAGCGATTTCAGCAGACGGCAAAGCAGAAGATAAAGCCGATGCGCCAATGCTTAACGACAAACCTGAATAATAGAAATCAATAGTAGGTAATCAGCCACGTATTAGCGGTTGATTGCCTACTTAGTAAAAATAAAAATTTAAGGATAAACCCATGGAAATCAAAGTTCCCGACTTAGGCGTTGATAGCGCCGAAGTCAGCGAAATTATGGTCAAAGTCGGCGATGTCATCAATGTGGACGATAACATTGTCTTATTAGAATCTGACAAAGCCTCTGTAGAAGTACCTGCGACATCAGCAGGGACTATCACAGCGATTAGTCTTCAAATCGGCGATAAGGTCAAAGAAGGCGATGTCATTCTCACCATCGACAGTGCAGGCAATAGCCAATCCAACACTACACCCGTAGAGCAATCTGCGCAACAGACAGACCAACAAGTAGCCCAATCTCACGAAGCTGGAGAAATTAAAGGAGCTAAAGACGCTAACGCGACCTCATCGCAAGCGCCGTCTATGGCTGCGCCAAATCAATCACAGCCCACATCAGCTGAAGCAACCTATACATTGCCAGATTTGGGTGTCGATACCGCAGAAATTAGTGAATGGTTGGTCAAAGAAGGCGATACTGTCACTGCTGAACAACCGTTGGTATTGGTCGAATCCGATAAAGCATCGGTCGAAGTACCGGCACCTGTCAGCGGAAAGATTGTCAAATTTTTAGTCAATGCAGGTGATACGGTCACCAATGGTCAAGACTTTATCGTGATGACATCCCAATCAGCTACGCAACAGCCATTAGCCAGTGACTCATCAGAACAAGCCGCCAGTCAAGCCAATTCAGCTGCAAACCAGAATGAACCACCTGCTCAAACGGTATCATCCGCTCAATCATCCACACCCGCTGGTAAACAAACCTTTGGTTTGCCTGATCTTGGGGTAGAGTCAGCACAGATTAGTGAGTGGATGGTCAAAGTAGGCGATGAGGTCACAGCCGAACAACCGCTAGTATTAGTAGAATCTGATAAAGCATCGGTTGAAGTCCCTTCGCCAGTTGCAGGTAAAGTAGTTGAATTACTAGTTAACCCTGGTGATACCGTCACCAATGGTCAAGACTTTATTGTGATTGAAGCGGCGGGATCAGTGCAATCCGCATCAAGTTCAGCTTCACAGCCGCAAGCGACCACCCATACCGCTCAGCAAGAAGTGGCTAAAACGCAAAATACCGGGTCAACTTCAACTAGTAGCGCTACCACAACAGCTAGCCAGTCAAATTCACAGTCAAAACTGTCTGAAGCGCAAATCAATGCCAAAAATGCCGCGGTTTATGCAGGTCCTGCGGTGCGCAAACTTACGCGCCAATTGGGTGTTGATATCAGTGAGGTGACTGGCACGGGCGCTAATGGGCGTATTGTCAAAGAAGACGTGTTTGCTTATGTCAAAAATACAATAAAATCAGTTAGTACACCCGCAGCAGCAAATAATATATCTGCGCCATCAGCGGCTCGCTCAGGATTACCTAATTTACCCGATATGAGTAAAACGGAAATTTGGGGAGAAATTGAGCGCCAAGATTTGACCCGTCTACAAAAAGTCTCAATTCCGCAGCTTAATTACAATACCTATTTGCCACAAGTCACCCAGTTTGATTTGGCAGATATTACCGATGTTGAAAAATTGCGTGGTGACTTAAAAGATGAGATGAAAAAAGAAGGGGTGAGTCTAACTATTCTGGCTTTTATCATGAAAGTAACTGCTTATGCGTTGATGCAACATCCAAAATTTAACAGCCATTTAAGTGATGACAATACCCAAATTATCATCCGTAAATCTGTGAATTTAGGCTTTGCCGTAGCAACGGAGGATGGTTTGACAGTCCCTGTCATTCAACGTGTAGAGCAAAAAGGCATCAAGCAACTAGCGATTGAAATCGGTGAGCTTGCCAAAAAAGCGCGTGATAAAAAACTATCTGCTAAAGAGTTAACCGGCGCGTCATTTACGATTTCAAGTCAAGGCAATCTTGGCGGTACTTACTTTACGCCGCTGGTCAATTGGCCACAAGTTGCGATTTTAGGCGTGAGTGAATCTAGCATTCAGCCACGTTGGAATGAGACTAAAGGCGAGTTTGAGCCACGCTTAATGCTACCGTTGTCATTATCGTATGACCACCGTGTGATCAATGGTGCGGACGCTGCGGTATTTACCCGCTATATTGCAAAATTATTAGCAGATCCACGCCGCGTGTTGTTATAACGCATGTTGTTATAACGCATGTTGTTATAAATTGCAGCGTCAAAAAAACCTAGCGGGTCATCTCCATGCTAGGTTTTTTTTGACACCAAAAAAAGCCCTTAGTCAAAACCAAGGGCTTTATGAATGCCAAACAGCTTATTTTTCGGTTTTTGCTAAGAAAAACCAAGTATCTAATACCGAATCGGGATTCAATGAAACAGAAGTAATGCCTTGTTCCATTAACCACATCGCTAGGTCTGGATGGTCAGAAGGACCTTGTCCACAGATACCGATATACTTACCTTGTGCGTTACAGGCATCGATAGCCATTTTCAATAGTTTTTTAACCGCTGGGTCACGTTCATCAAATGATTGAGATACAATACCCGAATCACGGTCAAGACCAAGCGTTAACTGAGTTAAATCGTTTGAGCCGATTGAGAAACCATCGAAGTATTGTAAAAACTCTTCTGCCAACAAGGCATTGGTTGGCAACTCACACATCATGATGACGCGTAAACCGTTTTCACCACGTTTAAGACCATTTTTCTCAAGCAGTTCTAGTACCTTACGCGCTTCTTCTGTCGTACGTACGAATGGAATCATAATCTCAACGTTGGTTAAGCCCATTTCATCACGAACGCGTTTTAATGCACGACATTCTAATTCAAAGCAGTCACGGAAGTTTTCTGACACATAACGGCTGGCACCACGGAAACCGAGCATTGGGTTTTCTTCAGAGGGCTCGTATAGTTTACCGCCGATTAAATTTGCATATTCATTTGATTTAAAGTCAGACATACGTACGATAACTTTCTTATCTTTGAATGCGACGGCTAGGGTTGAAATACCTTCAACCAATTTATCAACGTAGAAGTCAACCGGTGAAGCATAGCCTGCCATGCGCTCTTGAATCGCTTGTACGATTTCGCGTGGTAGGGTGTTCATGTTAAGCAGGGCCTTTGGATGCACGCCAATCATACGGTTGATGATGAATTCTAACCGCGCCAGACCCACTCCTTCATTAGGGATTTGTGCAAATCCAAATGCGCGGTCAGGGTTACCCACGTTCATCATGATTTTAAATGCCAAGTCTGGCATTGACTCAATTGAGTTATTTTGGATTTCAAAGTCCAATTGACTTTCGTAGATATAACCGGTATCACCTTCTGCACAAGATACAGTAACTGCTTGACCATCGGTCAATAGGTCAGTGGCGTTACCACAACCCACGATGGCTGGGACGCCCAATTCACGCGCGATAATTGCCGCGTGACAGGTACGACCACCACGATTAGTGATGATAGCAGCGGCACGTTTCATGACGGGTTCCCAGTCTGGATCAGTCATATCAGACACAAGGACGTCACCCTCTTGTACTTTATCCATTTCATGGATTGAATTGACCACGCGTACAGTACCTGCGCCGATACGTTGACCAATTGAACGACCTTCACAGATGACATCGCCTTTTTCTTTAAGGATGTAACGCTCCATGACATTTTGACTTTCACGGCTTTTTACGGTCTCTGGACGCGCTTGCACAATGAATAATTTGTTACTATCACCATCTTTTGCCCATTCGATATCCATCGCATGACCATAATGTTTTTCGATAATTAATGCTTGTTTGGCAAGTTCAACCAACTCTTCATTGCTCAGTGAAAATTGGTTGCGTTCTGCTTTGTCTACTGGGACTATTTTGACTGATTTACCGGCTGAGTGCTCGTCTGCATAAACCATTTTTTGTTGTTTGCTGCCGAGGTTGCGACGAATAACCGCGGGTTTGCCGGCATTTAATAAGGCTTTTGAAATGTAGAATTCGTCAGGGTTCACCGCACCTTGCACCACCATTTCACCCAAGCCATAGCTTGCGGTGATAAATACCACGTCGTTAAAACCACTTTCGGTATCAATGGTGAACATCACCCCTGAAGTGCCTGTCTCTGAACGTACCATGCGTTGTACGCCAGCTGATAGCGCAACACCTGCGTGCTCAAAACCTTTGTGAACGCGGTAAGCGATGGCACGGTCATTGTATAATGAAGCAAAGACTTCTTTAATAGCAATCAAGATATTGTCAATACCACGGATATTGAGGAAAGTTTCTTGTTGACCAGCAAAGGAGGCGTCTGGTAAATCTTCGGCAGTCGCTGATGAACGAACCGCAACAGCGATGTCCTCGCCTTGGCTCATCTCGGCAAAGGCATCACGGATTTCTTGCTCCAAATCTTTAGGCAACTCTTGCTCAATAATCATGTCACGGATTTTTTTACCCGTGGCAGTCAATGCCGCAACGTCATCCACATCCAGACCTTGAAGCGCGTCTTTGATTTTGTCTTGAAGACCTGTACCGATTAAGAATTTGTTAAAAGCTTCAGACGTTGTTGCAAAACCACCTGGTACGCTTACCCCTAAATCTGTTAGGTGACTAATCATTTCACCTAATGAAGCGTTTTTACCGCCTACTTTGTCAATGTCGTTTTTGCCTAACTTGTCGAGTGAGATAACTTGTGCGTTCAAGGTGATAACTCCGTGAAATAAAGATTATTTTGAAAAGATTATAACGGTATTTCGTAGAAAATTCATCTTAAAAAATGATTTTCTAGCAAAAAATTTATAATTTTAAAAAAACTGTCAGCGATCAACAATCCAACTAAAATTTTGCTTGGATATCTTTGAGTTTAAGGGGATAAAAAACGTAGATAAGCCTTCAATGACAATAACTAACGGCTAATTAAGGCAAATTAAGCATCGATTTGTTAGATTAAAGCCTACAAGTCACGTATAATAACAAACTCTCGACCTGTAAGACAAATGCCTGTAAGACAAACGATAGTGTCTGCACTGATAACGACATTAATAGATGACATTCACTGCCAAAAACGCGGTGAATGAGTGAGGTTACTCCTCAGTGTCAGTTTAAACCAGTGTTAATTTAAATTAGTATGGACGCTTCTTGTCATTTTTTTGGATAATTTTTCATGACCATTGAGCAAATCAAAGCCACGATTCAAAATAAAGACGCCTTAAATTTTGCAAATTCGCAGTCGTTGCGAAGTGTGTTTTTTATCTCTGATGGTACCGCGATTACGTCTGAAACCCTAGGTCGCTCTATTTTAAGCCAATTTCCCACGGTACCATTTGAGACCCGGGTTATTCCTTATGTTGATACCCTAGATCGCGCCGATGAAGCGGTCAATCAAATCAATCTTGCTCACCAGCGTGATGGGGTAAAGCCGCTAGTCTTTGATACCATCGTTGATCCTGTGATTCGTGAGCGAATCAACGGCGCAGATGCCTTTAACTTGGATATTTATGAAGGTTTAATTAGTAAAATTGCCGATGAAATCAAAGTACAACCTGCACCGCATACCGGTCATGCCCATGGGGATGTCGATTCTGAGAACTATAAATCGCGTATTGATGCGGTGCATTTTGCTTTAGACAATGATGATGGCGCGCGTACCACCCATTATGATGCAGCAAATATTATTTTGATTGGCGTGTCACGTTCGGGCAAAACGCCCACCTCTTTATACTTAGCGTTGCAATTTGGTATTCGTGCGGCGAATTATCCATTGACTGAAGATGATTTATATGAAAATTCGTTGCCCAAAGCGTTGAAGCCCTACCGTGACAAACTGTTTGGTTTGGTGATTGATACCGATCGACTGGTAAAAATTCGTAACGAGCGCCGTGCAGGTAGCCGCTATGCAAGTTACCAGCAATGTCAGCAGGAATTGCGCGCCATTCAAGGTATTTATATTTCTCAAGGGATTCCAAATATTGATGTATCAACGATGTCGATCGAAGAAATCGCGACGCGTATTTTACAAATGACGGGGTTAAAACGTCGAATTGGTTAATTTAATCTCTTAACATACGGTTGATTTATCGTATTTTATATTTAATTTAAAAATTTTTATTCATTATCAAGGCTTAAAATATGGGAGCTAATATGCCAAAAAAACGGATTAATGACAAAGTCACTCAAATTCCCCCGACAAACAATGACAATGAAAACATCTGTGATTCCAATACGCAGTCAATTATTGAACCCCAAGAAAATATTACCGAAATTTTGGCAAAACCAACCAAAACTGAAATTTCGGATTCTGATAAAAAAGCCAATACCGTCAGTATCAGTGAAGATGACGATAAGGTAAAACATTTTGATGATGCATCGGTCCATTTTGATTTAATTAGCCCGCTGGATAATACCCGTATCAATTTAAAGCGTTATAAGCGTCAAGATGCCGTTAGCCATGCCTATGATTATGATGCTGTCGTGATTGGCGCAGGACCCGCGGGTGAAGCAGCAGCGATGAAAATCGCCAAATCTGGGCAAAAAGTTGCCGTGATTGATCCACGTAAACAAGTGGGCGGTAACTGTACGCACGTAGGCACGATTCCAAGTAAAGCATTGCGTCAGTCGGTGTTTAATATTATCGGTAATCGCCGCGATCCTATCTTAAACCAAGGCATCGACTATCACCAAATCCCACTCAATAAAGTATTAACCAAAGCCCGTGAAGTGGTACGTAACCAGGTAGAAACCCATACCCGTTTTTATGAGCGCAATCAAATTGACTTAATCAATGGCTGGGCAAGTTTTAAAGATACCCATACCATTCATGTTGATATGAGTGATGGTACCGAGCAAGACATTACCTTTGAACAAGCCATTATTACCGTAGGTAGCCGTCCTTATCGCCCTGATTTGTTAGATTTTAGCCATCCTCGCGTGTTTGATTCCGATAAAATCCTGCAAATGGATTATGTGGTACAGCGCATTATTATTTATGGTGCGGGCGTGATTGGCTGTGAATATGCGTCTATTTTTACCGGGCTTGGCTATAAAGTAGATTTGATTAATACCCAAGAGCAGTTGCTTAGCTATTTAGATGATGAGATTTCTGACGCGTTGTCGCATGACTTTAGACAATTTGGCGTGTTGATTCGCAATAAAGAAGAAATCGAACGGCTAGAAACTTATGATGACTGCGTGATTTTATATCTAAAAAGTGGTAAACGCATCAAATCAGATGCTATTTTATGGTCAAATGGTCGCTCAGGTAATACCGACAGTCTCAACCTTGCCGCCATCGGGCTCACCGCAAACAGCCGTGGTCAACTCAAAGTCAATGAGCATTACCAAACCGATATCCCAAATATTTATGCAGCAGGGGATGTGATTGGCTGGCCATCGCTTGCATCGGCAGCTTATGACCAAGGACGCTGCGCCGCTGCCTATATGGTAGGCGATGAAAATGCACAACCTGTTCGTAGTGTGCCAACGGGTATTTATACCATTCCTGAAATTTCAAGTATTGGTAAAAACGAACAAGAATTAACCGCCGAAAAAGTGCCGTATGAAGTGGGGCAAGCCTTCTTCAAACACCTTGCTCGCGCACAAATCATCGGTGAGCGTAGTGGGGTGTTAAAAATACTATTCCACCGTGAAACCTTAGAGGTTTTAGGTATCCATTGTTATGGCAATCACGCCTCTGAGATTATTCATATCGGACAAGCCGTGATGGAAAGTAAGGGCAGCAATACGCTAGAATACTTTGTCAATACTACCTTTAACTACCCAACGATGGCAGAAGCCTATCGCGTTGCTGCACTCAATGGTCTTAATCGGGTGTTTTAATGGCGCAGATTAATGTAAAGCTACAACCCCAGTACGTAAAATTACAACCTCAGTTGCAACAAGCACTCTCTGAGTTAAAGTTGCAGCTATCGGATGAGCAGCAATTACAGCTACTGTACTATCTACAGCAGCTGTTATTTTGGAATAAAGCGTATAATCTGACCGCTATCAAAGATGACCAACAAGCGTTAATCAAACATATTTTTGATAGTTTGTCGATTGTGCCATTTTTGCCAGCCGGTGATTTGCTAGATATTGGGACGGGCGCGGGTTTGCCAGCAGTGATAGTTGCCATTTGTCAGCCACAACGTACGGTGACAGCACTCGATAGTAACCAAAAGAAAATTCGCTTTATCAAACAAGTCGCCAGTGAATTGGGGTTAAAAAATCTAACACCGGTTGCCAGTCGTATTGAAGCACATGTAGGTACTTATCAAGTGATTACCTCAAGGGCGTTTGCATCGCTGGTGGATTTCGTCACCCATAGTCAAAGCAAATTGGCAGACAATGGTATCATTTGTGCCATGAAGGGGGTTGAACCTGTTGACGAGATTCAAGCGCTTCAAAATGAGTGGAAAATTAACACCCAAGTGTTAACCGTACCAGAATTGCATGAATCACGCCATTTGATTTATTTGCAAAGATAAACATACTATCATTTCAGCCAGTTTTACCGGTATTAGGGTTTGAAAAACTGGCTGTTTTTGACTACAATTTTCAACCTTTTTATCAACACATTGCGAGACAGTTCATGGATATTTTAGCCATTGCTAATCAAAAAGGTGGGGTGGGAAAAACCACCACCGCGGTTAATTTGGCAAGTGCACTGGCACATCGCCGCAAAAAAGTTTTACTGATTGATTTGGATGCCCAAGGCAATGCGACCACGGCATCAGGGCAGGATAAACGCGAGTTAGAGTACAGCATTGCTGATGTGCTATTAGATGATTTGCCAATCCATGAGGCGATTGTCAAAACCCCGAATGGGTTCGATATTGTCGGTGCGAACAATGAATTGTCAGGTAGTGATTTGCATTTAAGTCAAAAGCCTGAAAACCATGCAATTTTGTCAAAAGCCATACAGCAGCTCGCTGATATGCCTGCCAAAAACGGCCGCGCGCCGAAACCTTATGATTTTATCGTGATTGACTGCGCCCCGAGTTTAAGTTTACTTACCATCAATGCGATGTGTGCCACATCAGGGGTGATTATCCCGATGCAATGTGAATATTTTGCATTAGAAGGATTGGCGGATTTGTCGCAAACCATTGAGCGTTTGAAGTCGCTAAACCCAAACTTGCATATCCGCGGTGTGTTAAGAACCATGTTTGAC
Source organism: Moraxella sp. CTOTU48841 (assembly GCF_032061225.1). Lineage (NCBI taxonomy): Bacteria > Pseudomonadati > Pseudomonadota > Gammaproteobacteria > Moraxellales > Moraxellaceae > Moraxella > Moraxella sp. CTOTU48841. The sequence continues at coordinate 62,770 of NZ_DAMBFQ010000001.1, read as the reverse complement.
CCGCGCAATACCTTGGCAAATGATGTTTCTATGGAATTGATTGAGCATTTTGGTCCGATTTTATTTAATACCATCATTCCCCGTAATATTCGTCTAGCAGAAGCACCCGCGCACGGCATCCCTGCGCTTGATTATGAGATGAATTCAAAAGGCTCACAAGCGTATATCCGCCTTGCCAATGAAATTATCAAACAAAGTCGCCAATTCCAACTTGCCTAAATTAAGCTGTTTAGGCACTTTTTTTTGTTAACTTGTTGGCAAGTGCGCACTGGCAAAAGCAATGAAAATATTTTTCAAGCTATAGCGAATCTGCTAAAATAGCCAGTTCAAAAATGGCGGCATTGGTTTAATTTTTTATCAGTCATTTTTAACTATTTAATGGCATTGGGAATTTCGACATGGTTAAAAAGCGTGGATTGGCATCAAATCGAGGACTTGATGCGTTACTCGGCTCAATCAAAACAGAAAAATTGATTACCGGTAATCTAATCGATGCGAGTGTTCGAGCCGCTGTCGATGACGCGAAAAGCGCTGAAAAAATAAATGCCAAGTCAACCGATGAATGGCAAAATGTCTCGGATGACGAATCGGCCGGAGCTCGCGACACGATAGCCGTAGCCAAAAAATCGCCTACAGCTGCGATAACCCCAAAACCATTCACTCCAAAACCCACCAAAACACTAAAGTCCAGTAGCCATAACGCACCCATAAATAACGATAATGATAATAGTAATGTGGCTGGGTTAAATTTGATGCATATCAACGTCGCGTATTTGCAGCGTGGCAAGTATCAGCCGCGCATTGATTTGGACGAAGATGGCTTGCAAGAGTTGGCAACGTCTATCAAGCAGCATGGCGTGATGCAGCCCATTGTGATTCGACCTTTAACCAAAGTATTGCCCAATTCCTCGATTACCCATGAAATTATCGCGGGTGAACGTCGCTGGCGTGCGGCGCAAATTGCAGGTTTAACCCATATACCCGCCATCATGCGCCCAATGTCAGACGACTTGGCAATCGCCTTGGCGTTGATTGAAAACATCCAACGGGAAGATTTGAGCGTTATGGAACAGGCTGCCGCATTGCAGCGCTTTCATGATGAATTTGGTATGAGTCATTCGCAAATTGCGGATGTTGTGGGTAAGGCGAGAACAACGGTTTCTAATTTGCTGCGTTTGAACCAATTACATGACGATGTCAAACAAGCGTTAAATGAAGGGCAAATGGATATGGGGCATGCCAGGGCATTATTGGCGCTGTCACCCAAACAGCAGCCTGTTATTGCCAAAAAAATTATACAGGGTCAATTGACCGTTCGTCAGACTGAAGCGTTAGTCAAAGACATTTTAAATCCAAAAGCGCCGACACAAAGCCAAGAAATTGATTATGATAGGCTGCGACTGAACCAACACCTCTCTGAACAACTCGGTGCCGTGGTAAAAATCAAAGGCTCCTCAAAAGGCAAGGGGAGTATTGAGATATTTTTTCACAATGAAGAGGAACTACAAGCTTTGATTGTGCAATTCCAGTCGCAACTTGAGCATTAATCTTGCGCATTTAGTTTAGTTTTCTCAATTTATTAGTCATTGACATGCAAAGGCAGTATAACGGATGTGGGAATTAGTTAAAGCAGGCGGTTGGTTGATGTGGCCCATTGTCCTATGTTCGATTTTGATGTTGATTATCATTATTGAGCGCGCGATAAAACTCAAAGTCAGTACAGTGACACCCGCCCATCTGCGTGAACAATTGATGCAGCATTTGATTGAGCAGGGCGATATTGATCGTGAATCGCTTGAGAATGTCAAACTCAATTCGCCTTTGGGTGATATCCTTGCTGCAGGACTCATGAATCGCCAGCATGGGATTGATTCAATGACCATGCATATGGAAAACCGCGCCAGTATTACCATCCATCAATTAGAAAAACATATCAATATGTTGGGTACCATCGGTGCTATCGCGCCATTATTGGGTCTTTTAGGTACGGTACTGGGGATTATTTCATCCTTCTTAGCCATTACCGAAGGCGCAATGCAAGATCCGACCATGCTGGCAGCTGGCGTATCCCAAGCGCTGATTACCACAGCAGGGGGTATGCTGGTTGCGATACCTGCGGTGATGGCGTACCGTATTTTTCAGCGCCGTATTATTGATATTAATGCCGCGTTTGAACAAGAAGCGGGTTTGATGATGCAAGAATTACTGGACAATGGTCTAATCACGCCTCGTTAATGGCGTATAGCTGCGTAAAAGAGTCAAACCATGCGATTTCGTAAACCCACGGTCGAACCCTTAGAAATCAATCTGACCCCGATGATTGATTGCTTATTGTTCTTGATTGTTTTTTTGCTGCTGTCGACCACCTTTAACCATTTTAGTAAACTCAATATCATTTTGCCGCAAGCAGAGGGCGTACCGATTACTGAGAAAAGCAAACGTATTGAAGTCGCGGTGCAAAAAGATGGTAGCTATCTCGTCAATGGCATTGCCTTATCTGGTAATGGTGAAGCTGAATTGACGGCGATGATCCGTCAAGAAGCAGGTGAAGACCGAAAGCAGCTATTTGTTATCTCTGCTGATGCCGATACCAGTCACCAATCGGTGGTTAAAGTGATGGATATAGCGGGTAAAATGGGCTTTATGAATTTAAATATCAGTACTGTGATACCCGCCACTTCGCTCAATAGTAATATTATCCCAGCGCCAGATGCCAAATAATTTTTATTGTTTAATTTACTGATACAATAGCTGTTAAGTCGTTCTTTTATATATTGAGATGCCATGACCGTTTCAAAACCTTCCAATGCTCACCCACGTTGGCAGACCTATCGAAGATTGCTAGGTTATCTCAAGCCGTATTGGTGGGCGATGACCTTCGTAGTTATTGGCTTTACCTTAAATGCAGGCACCGAAGTGGGCATTGCCAAGCTGGTCAAATTCATTATTGATGCAATTAATGAACGTGATCAAGCGCATATCAATCTTTTTCCAGCCTTAATTGTATTGTTGTTTGTACTGCGAGGACTTAGCTCATTTTTGGGTAATTACTTTAGCGCAGTGATTTCACGCAATGTCGTCTATCAGCTGCGTATGCAAGTGTTTTCAAAATTGCTCAGATTACCCAGCCAATTTTATCTCAACCACAATGCCGGTCAGATTTCTGCAAAATTAATCTTTGATGTCGAGCAAGTGACTGCGGCGGGTACCGATACGCTCAAAACCTTGTTACGCGATGGCTTGACCGTGATTGGATTGTTAGCGTTTTTGCTTTACAGTAATTGGAAATTAAGCCTGTCGTTGTTTGTGGTATTGCCGCCGATTTTATTCTTAGTCGGTAAAGCCAGTAAACGCTTTCGCAAGCTGTCGCGCGGTATTCAAAAATCCATGGGTGAAGTCAGCCATATTACCAATGAAGTCATCACAGGCTACCAAGTGGTCAAAAATTATGGCGGTCAGCAAAATGAGCTGACGCGGTTTAATAACGCCTCTTTAACCAATCTGAAACAAGGTCTAAAGGTGGTGGTGACCAATAGCATCAATACGCCATTAATTCAATTATTGATGGCGTGCGCCATGGCGGTGGTGGTATGGATTGCGTTAAGACCCAATGTCTTAGGCGACACCACCGCAGGCGAGTTTATTGCTTATATCAGTGCAGCAGGGCTACTGAGTAAACCCGTGCGCTCGTTGACCGATATTAATCAAGGCTTACAAAAAGGTTTGGCGGCGGCGGATTCTATATTTGAGATGCTCGATGAAGCTGAAGAAAAAGACACAGGCAAGGTTGAAAAAACCCTGAGTGGTAAAATAGTACTTAACAACCTAAGCGTCACTTTTGAGGATGGCAAACAAGCGCTCAACAACGTAAATTTGGTGGTCAATCCCGGCGAAACCGTGGCGTTAATCGGTCGAAGTGGCGCCGGTAAAACTACCCTGGTCAACTGTCTGATGCGCGCGCTAGAACCCACAAAGGGCAATATTTATCTTGACGATATCGCTATCGAAGATTTGACATTACATTCACTGCGTAGTCAGATTGCCAGCGTCAACCAACAAGTGGTACTGTTTGATACCTCTATCCACAACAATATCGCCTATGGTGAATTATCTAACCGAACTTCGGAGCAAGTGATTGATGCCGCAAAATCAGCCTTTGCGCACGATTTTATCATGCAGTTGCCGCAGGGTTACCAATCAAAGATAGGCTCACAGGGTCTGCAGTTATCTGGCGGACAACGCCAACGCTTATCCATTGCACGTGCCTTGCTAAAGGATGCGCCTATCTTGATTTTGGATGAAGCCACAAGCGCGCTAGATAACGAATCAGAATTTTATATCCAAAAAGCGCTGGAGCGAGTCATGCATGGCAGAACCACCATCGTTATCGCGCACCGATTAACCACCATCCAAAATGCCGATAAAATCGTGGTTATGGATAAAGGTGAAATTATTGAAGTCGGTACCCACGACAGTTTGCTAGCAGTGCAAGGTACGTATGCCAAGTTGTATGAGCGTCATTTTGAAGAGGACATATTGTCAAGCTAATGCAACAGACACTACTACAGGCGTGGCGCAACAAATCCCTCTGGCTATGGTTGTTATTACCCGTTTCTTGGTTGTATGGATTGGTTTTTTGGATCAATAAAACTATTTATCGATTAGGACTAAAACCAGTTTATTATCCCAACGTGCCCGTCATTGTAGTGGGCAATATCACGGTTGGCGGTAGCGGCAAGACACCGCTAATCATTGCGGTGGTAACCTACCTGCAGCAAAAAGGGCTGACAGTCGGCGTCATCAGTCGTGGCTATGGCGGACAACCCAAGCTCATGCCTTGTATCGTGACAGCAAATTCAAAGCCCAGTGAGGTTGGTGATGAGCCGTGTCTGATTGTGCAGCGTACAGGTGTGCCAATGGCAGTCTGTCCAAACCGTGGTCAAGCAATTGAGTTATTGCTTAAGCAATTCCCAAGCATTCAACTTATTTTGGCGGATGATGGACTACAACATTTTGCCTTAGATAGGGATGAAAACTGGATTGTCGTCGATGCCGATCGCGGCTTTGGTAACCGCCAGCTATTGCCCACAGGCTTTCTACGCGAACCGATTAAACGGCTGTATCAGCCCAATACCACCGTCATATTTCACCAAAGTGATTGGCAGGATACGCAGACTTTAACCCATTTTTCAAATAGCCTAAGCAAAAATTGTCATAGCGTGTCCCCAGATATTCGTATGCATTTGCTACAAAAACCATTAGAACCTTTATTTAAAACGCCTTCGCAAGATAGTCTACCTCCCCAACAAGTCATTGCTATGACGGGGATTGGATTGCCGCAGCGTTTTTTCAATAGCCTAAGCCAATTAGGATTTAACATCATACCGATGCCATTGAATGACCATCACACTTATAGTTTGCAAGATTTTGCCAACTTGCCAAAGTTACCGATTATCGTCACCGATAAGGATGCGGTCAAATTGCGTGTCTTGTTCGCCCAAGTTCATGAGAAAAATGACATTGCAATAAACATCTGGGTGTTACCGGTAGAAGCTGAATTATCAGCCGCCTTTTATGCGTTAATCGACCGACAAATCGGTAAATTGGTTACCCTGGCTGACAACGCTGACAATTAAAAAACTCGTAGGAAATACAATATGTTAAAACATTTGGTCATACCAGCCCGTCTAAAAAGTACCCGACTACCCAACAAACCGCTGTTAGAAATTCATGGCAAACCGATGATTCTATGGGTGATTGATCGTGCCAATGCGGTGAAATCGGCGGGCATTGCCGATGATATTTTTGTGGCAACAGATGATGATAGCATCGCTCAACTGTGTCAAGACTATGGGGCAGCTGTCATCATGACTGACCCCAATCATGCGTCTGGCACTGATAGGCTTGCTGAGGTAGCTAGATGTCAGCAGTGGTCAACTGAAGATATCGTGATTAATATGCAAGGCGATGAACCACTCGTGCCTGCAGGACTCATCAAACAAGTGACTGAGCTTCTGCTACAAAAAAAAGATTGCGTGATGGCGACTTTGGCTGAACCCATCCAAAGCGTTGAAGAGTTTTTACGGCCATCGGTGGTCAAAGTCGTTAAAAATGCTCACCAGGAAGCCTTGTATTTTAGCCGAGCGCCAATTCCTTACGATCGCCATACAGCATTGTTGACTGACCCGCCAATCAGTGGGGAAAATAGTGCGCCAAAAAACGCTTACCGACATCTAGGTATTTATGCTTACCGGGTTAGTTTGTTACAACAATTTAGTGTTTGGCAGCAAGGCGAGCTAGAGCAGCTTGAATCATTGGAACAATTGCGTATTTTGGAGCAAGGCATGCGTATCGCCATTGATGCTGCTTCAGAATTGTTGCCGCCCGGTGTAGACACGCAAGAGGATTTGGATCGGCTCAATGAGTTGGCGTTATCAGAATTATTGAAATAATAAAAAAGCCCAAGTTAATCTTGGGCTTTTTTGTAGTTTGCGTTTTTAGGGTTTTGATTAGCTTTTTAAGCTAAATAAATCAAGCGCTTTCACCAAAGATAAGGAGTTGAGGCGGGCTTGTTGGTCATAAATATTACAAGTGACAATCAATTCATCAGGACGGATAGTCTCAAGGAAATGGTCAAGTTTTGGTTTGACACTGTCAGGTGTACCGACAAACGAAATTGCCAACGATGATTCAACCATGTATTTTTCTGCAGATGTCCAAAAAGCATCAATATTCTCAATCGGTTTTGGCATTTGTGAGGGTTTACCACGGCGCAAATTGACAAAACTTTGCTGCGCTGAGGTGAATTGGTAAGCGGCTTCCTCATCGGTATCGGCCAATAGCAAGTTACTTGCTACCATTACATAAGGTTGTTGCAAGTAGCGAGACGGCTTGAAATTCTCACGGTACAATGTCACCGCTTGCGATAACATCTGCGGCGCAAAATGCGAAGCAAACACATAAGGCAACCCTAATGCAGCGGCAAGACTGGCGCCAAATAAAGACGACCCTAAAATCCAAACAGGGACATTCAAGCCATTAGCCGGCATAGCGGTCACTGTCTGACCATCGAGCGGGTCAAAATAATGCATCAGCTCTTGCACATCTTGCGGGAAGTTTTCGGCATCATTCATGGTGCGGCGCAAGGCACGGAACGTTGCTCCATCCGTACCCGGGGCACGACCCACGCCCAGATCGATACGTTCGCCATACAAAGTGGCTAACGTACCAAACTGTTCTGCGACCACTAAGGGTGCATGGTTAGGCAGCATGATACCGCCTGAGCCAATTCGTATTGTTGAAGTGTGAGCGCCAATGTGAGCTAGCAACACACTGGTTGCAGTACTGGCAATGCCGCGCATGTTATGGTGTTCAGCCAGCCAATAGCGATTAAAACCTACTTGTTCGGCAGTTTGGGCAACAGTCACCGCTTGCTTAAGCGCGTTTTTAGCGTCGCTCCCTTCAGGTACAGGAACAAGGTCTAAAAATGAAATAGGGATTTGTTTGGTCATCTTTGTCATCATTGTAGTCATCATAAAAAGAATAGTAGTCCCTTTATAATGGCGAATCCAAAAAAATCAATCACCCAAATTGTTGCTGACAAATATCAATGAAAGCTTTGCCAAAATTACGGATATCCCCATCGACACGGGTGGCTATCCACGTCACATGTTTTCCAAAAATTTTCGTTGGAATTTTGACAAGATTGCGATAATTTTGACCTTCAAATGCCATTTCAGCAATCGTGCCCACGCCCATACCAATACCGACATAGGTACTAATCACATCGGCATCCAAAGCAGTAAGTACAATATTGGGCGTCAGTTCTGCCGCGCTAAAGGCTCTATCAATCGCACCACGACCCGTAAAACCGCCGTGATAAGTGATAATCGGATATTTCGCTAAGGTCTGGATATCAATTTCGGTGCGATTCTCAAGCTCATGTCCCACGGGCACAATCACATGATGATACCAATCATAATAGCGAATACAGTGTAGATTATCGTGCGCAAGCAGCGATTCAGTTGCGATGCCAATGTCGGCTTGACCTTGTGCCACCATATTGGCAATCGACTCAGGGTCAGCTTGATGTAAAATCAGATGGACATTGGGAAATTGTTGTTTAAAGCGCTGTATCACCCAAGGCAACACATAACGTGCTTGGGTATGCGTCGTGGCAATTGATAATTCACCCTGATGGGGATTTTGAAAATCTAAGGTTAAATTTTCAATCGACCTTACTTCCACAAAGATTTTCTCAATATGCGGCAGTAGCAGCTCACCGATAGGGGATAGACCCACCAATCGTTTACCCTGACGCACAAACACTTCCGCCCGAAGCTGACTTTCGAGCGCGGCAATATGCTTACTAAGACTGGATTGACTGGTATGTAATACTTTGGCAGCTTGGCTCAGATTGTAATTATTAATCACAGTCTGCCAAACGGTTTCAAGTTGTTTGAGTTGGATTTGTAAATAACGTTGATTGATGACAACATTGATTGCCATAAAATGACCTTAATAAAAAAACGAAATAAAATGCTCGCTATAGGAGCTTGGTTGAACTTAAAAATTAACAAAACTAGGCATTACCGCCATACGTGTATTAGACACTGCGCCTGCCATGCTACTATCAATTACAAATATGCTTTCAATATCAGGTACCGTGACATGATAGGCATTATTTTGCTGATAGATAGCAATCGGGTATTGCATAATTTGCCTCAAAGCCGCTAACAAAAAGGTTAAAAGTCACCGCAGGGTGTCAAGTATAGCATATTACCATAAAATAGCAGGTTCAAAACCTAGCTGCTTATGTCAGGCTTATTAAATAGGGTTAAAATTTAAAAAATTGATTAATGTGACAAGTCTGCAAACATTGGCTCAGTTATCGACTTGATTGCAGTGCCGCCTTGTTTCAGATATCAACGTTTCAGACATCTATAATAATTTTAGTTTGTCTACACCTAGAAAACCGCTACAATAGCAAGATTTTAATGAAGTTTTGTGGTAAATCGTGCGCGATGAGTGAGAGGTAACATGGAAATATCAAAACAACCTGTGTCAAACGACCAAGCGGCGCTACCAAGCGAAAGCTCAACAGGCACAAAAAAGTCTTGGGGCGAAGCCATCAAAGCCTATATGGACAAGCGCGCTTGGGTGATGTTGCTATTGGGTTTTTCTTCAGGGTTGCCTTATCTATTGATATTTTCTAGTTTATCAATTTGGCTCAAAGAAGCAGGGTTTGATATCAAAATTATCACCATGTTTAGTTGGGCGATGCTGGGGTACTCGTTTAAGTTTGTTTGGTCGCCACTCGTCAATGCTGTGCCGATTCCATTGTTTACTAAAATGCTGGGACAACGCCGTAGTTGGCTAATTGTGGCACAAATTGTGGTCGCCTTTGCAATTTTTATGCTTGGTAGTTTCAATCCCACCAGTGATGTTGTACTTGATTACATGGCATTTTTTGCCGTGTTGTTAGGTTTTTCAGCGGCGACACAAGACATTGTGATTGATGCTTATCGCATTGAAATTGCTGAAAAATCCATGCAGCCCGTACTCTCTGGTATGTTTATGGCAGGCTACCGAATCGGTCTGATTGTTGCAGGGGCAGGGGCGCTGTTCTTGGCAGAATATTTTGGCTCGACCAAAGCCACTTACAACTACGCTGCTTGGCAACAAACCTATTATATTATGGCATGTTTGATGCTCATAGGGGTTGTCACTACCCTTTTGATCAAGGAACCCACCGTCACCCGTGAGCAGCATGAACGCCCGATGTCGGATTATTTTCAACTGTTTTTACTATTTTTAATTTCAGTGATTGCGCTGATTGCCAGTTTTATTGTCATCGGTCACGTGCTTCCAGAGACTGAGTCAAAATTTTTGGGCTTTGTTTATGAGAGTATTAAATTTATTGGCGCTGTTGTTATCGCCATTAGCACCGCTTTAGTGTTATTAAAAGCCAAAATCATCAAAAAGCAAGTCGCGGTTGACATGTGGGTCGCGCCAATTCAAGACTTTTTCATTCGTTATGGTAAAAAAGCCGTATGGCTGATTTTATTGATAGGCTTGTATCGTATTTCAGATATTGTGGCAGGTACGACGTCAAACTTGTTTTATGTCAATTTAGGCTTTAGCAAAACCGATATCGCCTTGGCGGTCAAAACCTTTGGGATGGGGATGTCAATTGTAGGTGGTATTCTAGGCGGCTTGCTTGCCGAGCGTTTTAAAATCATGAACGCTATGTTGATTGGTGCTATTTTAGCTTCAGCCAGTAATTTATTGTTTGTGATTTTAGCGGGCAAGGGACATGATTTTTTTTACATGTACTCAGCGGTGATGTTTGATAATCTCGCATCAGGTCTAGCAAGTGCTATCTTCGTCGCCTTTTTATCCGTATTGACCAATATTCGCTTTAGCATGGTACAGTATGCACTGCTTAGTTCATTGATGACGTTAACACCAAAAATTTTGGGTGGCTACTCAGGTGCGATGGTAGAGACCATGGGATATCCTGCTTTTTTCACTTTTACTGCATTGATTGGGGTGCCTGTGCTGTTGTTGATTTATATGGTAGATAAGCATGTGATGAGCCAAGATGCGACAAGAAGCGATAACATCACCCATGAATAACCCAATGTCATCTTACACTATTCAATCATTGTTGGCTGTACCAAGCACGGTTGAAAAACATATCCGCAAACAGTTGCTGGGTGAGTATCTTCATGTAGGGCAAACTTATCTTATTACCCATGATGGCGAAATGGTGACTGCAACAATAGCCACTCAATATTTTGCTGCGCTAGAGGAGTTGATAGCCGGCAAACCATTCGCTTATGTGCTAGGTAAACAAAGTTTTTGGCAGCATGAGTTTTTAGTCAACCAGCATACTTTAATACCGCGTCCTGATACCGAAAGGTTGATAGAAGCGGTGCTTAATCACCATAAAAATAGCCTAAGCAAAATAATGAATATTTTAGATTTAGGCACGGGGTCAGGCTGTATTGCCATCACGCTGGCAGAGGAATTTAAAAATTCATCCGTTAGTGCAGTAGACAAATCACCTGATGCACTGAAGATGGCAGCACAAAATGCTAAAAGACTAGGGGTTAATAATATCGCGTTTTTTGAAGGCAGTTGGTATGAACCCTTTATGACAACCCATGCAGATGAAAACAACAAATTTGATATCATCGTATCTAATCCTCCTTATATCGATCCCAACGATCCCCACTTGGCAGGCTTAACCGATGAACCCATTAGTGCGCTAATCGCGGATAATAAAGGTATGGCGGATATCTGTCATATTGTCAAAACTGCGCCACAATTTTTACAGCCTCATGGGTTATTAGCCATTGAACATGGGTATGATCAGGGCGAACAGGTTAGGGGTGTGTTTTTGTCAAATGGCTTTGACGAGGTAATCACCGTCAAAGACTATGGTGATAATGAACGGGTAACGCTAGGTGTACTAAATTAGTGTACTAAATTAATGTGCTAAAATAGCCTAAGTAAATATGTGAAATTTAACTACTATGTCAAAACAAACAGAATTAACCGATGCAGAAATGCTACGCTATGCCCGCCAAATATTGCTAGAAGGGTGGGATATAGAAGCACAAACGCGGCTAAAAAATAGCTGTGCGATTATTATTGGGATGGGCGGGCTAGGCTGCCCACTTGCAGAAACCTTGTGCCGTGCTGGCATTGGCAAACTACTGATTATTGATGATGATACGATTGATGAGAGCAATCTGCAGCGGCAGTCGTTATTTACCCCTCACGACATCGGTCAATCTAAAGCGCTGGTAGCCAAGGCTAAATTACATGAAATCAATGTATTTTGTGAGGTTATCGCCATACAAACGCGTTTGACAGCAGATAATTATCAACAAATGGTTGAACAAGCTAAATTAAATAGCCTAAGCAAATTAATCTGTGATTGTACAGATAACTTCAAAACACGAGACCTCATTAATACCATCGCTGTCAAGTCAAATTTGTCATTATTATCAGCCTCAGCCATAGCGCAAACCGGGCAATTAGCATTATTTGCGCCGCAGCAGGGTTGCTATCATTGTTTATTCCAAGGAATAGGGGATGACGAACGAACGTGTGCCACTAGCGGCGTGCTTGCCAGTACTACCCAAATCATCGGCAATCTTCAAGCCCAAGCGGCTTTAAGTTTTTTGGGACTGGGCATCAATCCTATAGCGCAAACGTTATTGCTATGGAACGGCAAAACCATGAATCTTAAAAAACTTCACTATCATAAAGACGCTAACTGCGAGATTTGTAGCCAACCATCCGCTATAACAGACGTAATTTAAAATAGAGTCAATCATGCAAAAAAATCACTTTTTAAAAAAATCCTTAAATGTCATTCAGCGGGTCGGGAAGACGGCAACCGTTGCTGGCAAAGCAGGGCTACGCATTGCCCAAGGCGAAAAAATGACCCCAGCGCTGCTGCGTCAAAGCTTTGAAGAGTTGGGTACTACCTATATTAAAATCGGTCAGTTTATTGCCAGTACCCCGTCCATCTTTCCCCGCGAATATGTGACAGTATTTCAAGGCTGTCTGGATCAAACCACGCCCATGCCTTACAGTTATATTGAAGGCGTCTTAAGAGAGGAACTAGAAAAGGGCGGACAGACACTGGAAGATATTTTTCAAAGTATTGAGGTCACACCGCTAGCATCTGCATCCATCGCCCAAGTTCACAGTGCTATTTTAAAAAATGGCGATAATGTGGTGTTAAAAGTGCAAAAGCCTGAAGTAGATACCATCATTCAAACCGATTTAGGTATGATGGTTGGATTAACTAAACTGATTGATAGTATCGCACCGTCGCTAAAATTTGCCAGTATTTCACCCATTATTGATGAAATCCGTTTGCGCATGGCAGCAGAAACGGACTTCTTACAAGAAGCCAAAAACATTGATGATTTCCAAGATTTTTTGAAAAAAACTGACAATCATAAAGTAGTCGCACCCGATGTCTATCATGATATCAGCACCAAAAAAGTACTTGTCATGACACGGTTCTTTGGGGTGTCGATGATTGATGATGCTGCCATGCGTCAATACTGCAAATATCCCGCACAGGTGATGACAGATACTTTAAATACATGGTTTTCTAGCTTGATGTTGTGCAATAGTTTTCATGCCGATTTGCATGCAGGCAATTTGATGTTGTTGACCGATGGTCGTATTGGCTTTATTGATTTTGGGATTGTAGGCAAACTTGAACCCAAAGCGTGGCAAGCCAGTATGGGGATGATGGATAGTTTTGCTAAAGAAGACTATCGGGGCATGGCGCATTATATGGTTGAAATGGATATGACCCATGCGCGAGAGCAAGTCAATGTCGATGTCCTTGCCCAAGATCTTGAATCAGTGATGAAAAAAATCTTGGCAGATGATAGTTTGTTTATGGGAAAAACCATTGACCAAACCATGCCAAACCGATTAAAAGATCATACTGATGAAATCAACCAAATGTTGCTTGAAATGGTGGAAGTCGGTAAACGCCATGGCATTCACTTTCCAAGAGATTTTGCGCTACTGACCAAGCAACTGTTATATTTTGACCGTTTTATGAAAGTACTTGCCCCTGAGATGGATATGTTTCATGATGCGCGGATTAAAATGGCATAAACACACGATGAATTAATCCTCTTTGCGCTGTAGCCATGTTCTAAGCCAAGTTAAAATCGCTTGGTGGTGTTTGATACATAGGCTCAGCGCCTTCAAGTCTGCTTTTAGGGTTTTTTGTTGGCGCTGTAGGCTTTCTAACATCAGTTGAACCACCAACTCTGTCACCAGGTCTGAGATATCATCAATATTGCGCTGACTCAGTTCCTTAAAAAACCGCGCCCAATGTTTGATAAGTTTGTTTTGCTGCTCTGATGTCAAGCCCGCCAGTATAAAATGTGCTTTGGCATTGATTCGCTCGTAAGTTGACCATTTTGGGTTATCGAAATCCTGCAATCTTGACTGAATGGTTTGAATCCAAGTAATCAACTTCAATAATTCTTCATCGGCAATGGCTTGCCAAGTTAGGCAGCAGCTTTCATCATAGTTTTTGCAGGGCGCATTCATCGCATCCATGATGACATCCGTGATAACACCAGTGTCACCGGTTGAATTTTCGTCTAATCGAATAGGGGCTGTTGGTTTGGTAGAGGGGTGTTTGGGCTTAAAAACGTTAGCCGCTTCGCTGCGCTGATAAATCTCGCGGATGACAGATTGGCTAATACGGTTATTTTCCAGACTGCCTAACAGCTCTGGTTGAAACAAAAAACACAACTGCAGATGCAGTTGTACCGTCAATTCGCTATCAAAATTGAGCAGGGCATCTTGCGCTTGCCGTGCTTGGTTTTTTCGCCCCAATCCCATTTTGTTCTTGATGTCTTCACGCAGTAACCAGCCATAACTGCCTTTTGGCAGTTTTTGGGTCAGCGCAGAGAGTTGCTGCAAAATCTTGCTGCGGTTTTCAGGGGTATTGGTAGGATATTGACGCGTCAGACTTGAGTACAAATACGCTGATAGGGGAACCGCTTGGGCGATTTGTTGCTGCATCGCTAACAAACCATGCGCTTTGACATAACTATCAGGATCATGATTATCTGGCAGTGTCAAAAAGTGTAGTTCCTTGCCATCAGTGAGCGCAGGCAACCCAACTTCCATGGCACGCCAAGCGGCTTTTTGTCCTGCACTATCGCCATCAAAACTTAAAGTAAGTATGGGATTAAATTGCAGTAATCTTTCGATTTGTGATTGCGCCAGCGCTGTTCCCATGGAGGCAACTGCACCATACACGCCCGCTTGATGAAGGCTTATGACATCCATATAACCTTCAACCACCAGCCAGTCTTTGGCTTTGGCCTTGCGACCTTCAAAAAGACCATACAACACGGCTTGTTTATGAAATACCGGTGAATCTGAAGAATTGATATACTTGGGCTGCTCATCATCGGATAGGGTGCGACCGGCAAAGCCGATCACGCGCCCTTGTTGGTCGCGGATGGGGAAAATCACCCGATTGCGCAGCAAGTCAAAATTACGCCCATTTTGCGAAGTGCGCACCAATCCCAAGATTTTTAAACCTTCGATGTCTTGGGGGAAGGCTTCCTCAAGATGTTGCCAACCGTTTGGGGCAAAACCCAAGGCAAATTCTTCGATAGTGTGCGGCGTCAAACCACGTTTGAGCAAATAATGTTGGGCAAAGCTATTTTGCTGTAATTGATGTTGATAAAACTGGCAGATTTGGGTCAGTAAGTCGTATAAACTTGATGAACTATCCTGCGAGCTGCTATTACCCAAGTCATCAAAGGGTGAAAACTCGCCAACGCTTGCGTCATCATACTCGCCAAAAGGGATAAAGCTGGCATCTAAGTTATCAGACGTTTGAAAGTCATCAAAAGCGTCTATCCACAAAGCCTCTGCATTGGCAATAGACGGACGCTCGGCAACATCTGAGTCAGAGAGGGCTTGAACGGGACTTTGAGCTAAATTTTGCTGCAATGATGCCCTTGCTTGCGATAAAGCAGGTTTGGGTGGAACGGGAGTTTTTTTATAGGTATGCGATTTATTGACAGGTTCTTTGGGCAGCTCAATCCCCGTTTGACGGGACAGTTCTTTGAGCGCTTCACCCGCGGTGAGGTTTTCGTACTCTTTTAAAAAGGTGAGCGCATTGCCTGCGACACCACAGCCAAAACAGTTATATAGCCCTTTTTGCGGATTGACAAAAAATGAGGGCGTCTTTTCTCCATGAAAAGGGCAACAACCTTTGAATTCATTGCCCGAACGTTTGAGCTCCACATGCTTGCCAATAATCTTAACGATATCAGCATTGGCAATGATTTGATCAATGATGGCATTGTTACTCATGGTAAAAAGCGCATTTCCCGTTAAAAATTAGCTGATTGAAAAAAAATAGCTAGGATAAACCTAGCTAATGTTAACAGGGTTTATAGATTATTTGACTTGACTGGTATTGTCAGGTGGCAGACCTAAGCCAATTGTAGTCTCACGTGGTCTTGTCGGTGTTTCATCATTTGCCGTGGTAGCCGGATTTGGCAGGCGCATTGCCGCAGCTTGCTGAATTGAAGTCTGAATCACTTGCGGCTTGGTGTTGCCTGAATATTGCCCCGACTGCTGGGCTAGCCCTTGAACAGCAGCATTTTGTGAGCTTTGACCCAGCACGCCTAATGTGGCTTTATTTAACCAGTTTGAACCGGTACGGGTATTATCAAGTTTGACGTTGCCACGCGCATCAATCAGACCAGGATAGTTGATACGAAGGAGTTGTTTATATTGATTGGCGGTATCGGTCATTCCCAGTTTGTCATAGCTATAGGCGATGGTTGCAATAGACTCTGGAATCGCCTCGCTTTGTGGATAGTACTGAAACACCCATTTAGCACGGTTGGCGGCTGCCACATAGGCTTTGCGTTTAATATACCAGCGCGCTACATCCATCTCACTTTCTGACAATTGGTTATAAATATAACGCATACGTAGCGCAGCGTCTGGGGCATACGCACTGTTTGGGAAGCGATTGATCAGTTGCTGAAAGTTGTTAAACGCAATGCGCGAATAGCCCATATCACGGTGTGCAGGATTGAGCTTGGTGTACTTCATCACGCCGCCAGAGGCTGCCTGCATATTTGAGATGCCGCGAACATAGTAAGCATAGTCAACTTGCGAGTTTGATGGGTAAGACTGGATAAAACGATCAGCACTGGCAATCGCATCCAAATAGTCACCATGTTGGTACTGCGCATACATCAAGTCAAGTAACGCTTGCTCGCTGTAATCACCCACAGGATAGAAAGTCCGCAAATCGTTTAACTGGCTAATCGCTTTAGCAAGGTTGCCTTTTTTGATGTTGTCAGACGCCGCTTGGTAGTAGCCTTGTTCGCTTTTTTCAGCTTTAGTCGCGACGACTTCGTCTTTGCCGCCAAACAATTTTGAATTTTTTAGCGTTTGACACCCAGATAAAGTGGTCAAAGCCAGAGTAATTGCGGTGACACCCACAACTTTGGAAAGATGATGCATACGAACCTCAAATCTATTGCAAAAATATTTGCCCATCATAATACTTATTGTTCAAAACTGAATGCAAAATATTGTATTAAAAATTTCACTAAGTCTATCACGAAACGTTATACTTTGTGACCTATCCGCGCATATTAATTTTGCAAATCCCTATACCCTAAGTCTGAACTGTTTATGACCACGCCAATCGCCTCACATCCGATTAACTCAAATCCAATCGAATCAAACATTGAATCTATGACTGAATCTATGAATCAAATCAACATCAATCAACTCGAAGAAGAATGGGAAAACCTGTCACAACCACACCCAAGCACTCAAAACCTGCAGACCCACGACGCTGGCAGTCATCAAATTGTCCAAAATTATACCGTCAACTCTGAGCAAATAGGGGAGCGCATTGATAAAATTGCTGCCTTGGTGTTTAGCGACTATTCGCGTGAGCAAATTAAAAATTGGCTTGAGTCAGGCGAACTAACCGTAAACGGCGCAGCGCAAAAACCCAAATATCGTCTTAAACCCAACGATGTACTGATGCTTAAAGCGGGTTTGACCGCTCAACAGCAAGATTTGCCCGAGAATATCCCACTTGATATCTTATATGAAGATGAGGCGGTGCTGGTCATCAACAAGCCAGTAGGCTTGGTCGTTCATCCTGGTGCAGGCAATGGCTCGGGTACGCTAGTCAACGCGCTACTTTTTCATTATCCTGACAGCCGCACGCTACCTAGAGCAGGATTGGTACATCGCATCGATAAAGAAACATCGGGCTTAATGGTGATTGCCAAAGACAGTCAAAGCCAGCTGCATCTAATTAATCAGCTTAAAGACAAATCCGTGTACCGGCTTTATCAAGCGATTGTGTTAGCGTCCGCGGCTGAGCTTGCCCGCCATCGCACCATTGATGCGCCCATTGGTCGCCATCCGACCCAGCGCACCAAAATGGCGGTGGTGGGTAGTGGTAAACCTGCTGTCACCCATCTTGAGAAAATCACAGCGATAAGCGACGCTGTCTCATTAGTCAGTGTCCGTCTTGAAACAGGGCGCACCCACCAAATCCGCGTACACTTATCAAATTTGGGTTTTCCATTGCTCGGAGATCCGCTATATGGCGCTGCTCGTAAAAATGCAATATTGTTAAAAACCTTGGATGACGACCAAAAACAAATCGTACAACAGTTCCAGCGTCAGGCGCTACATGCTTATGAGCTTGGCTTTATCCACCCAAAAACAGGCGAGCCTATTAAAGTGCAAGCACCCCTACCAGAAGATATGCAAAAATTACTCGACACCCTAAAGCCCTAGCAAAGCCATAACTTTTTACTGTACTACTATTTTTAGTCAACTTATGACCAATACCCAAGTTATCAGTGCCGAGTCCTTTTTACGGTTTAATGGAATAACCGATTAAGGATTAACGATAATAGCCGGTGCGGTCGTGACAGGCACGGTGGTCATTGTCGCTACCGCGGGCGTTGATGCGGGTAGCAATACAGGGGTTGTCGTGGTAGTAGAAACAACCGTAGCAGGTTTTGACACGGTTACTGTCGCGCCTGAGCCTGTTTGTACCGTCACTGGGGTGGTGGTATTGACATTCGATGTTGATACTACAGTTGTAGTAGGCAGTGTTGTAGTAGGTGCTGTTGTTACCACAGGGGCTGTGGTAGTGACGACAGGCGTAGAGGTAGATGTAGAGACAGTGCGATAGGTCGGCGTGGTGACAATTTGCGTCGGGTAAAATGGCATACCGTCAACGATGGTAAATCCATTGGGTCGAACCATTACCGTATCGCTCGTGCCATCGATATGTTGATTGACAATTGTTGTGGTTTTTGGTGCCACGCGGGTCGTGGTTACTGTTGTCGTTTTTTTGGCGGCGGCTTTAACGGTGCGCGCATGACTCGGCGTTGCCACGGCACTCATGGCAATCACCGCAACTGTCGCGGCAATGATTTGGGATTTTCTTATAGCAGTCATCATGTTGTGTTTCCTCAAAAATACACAGTTGTGAATAAATAGGGGTCAAAATATACACCGAATTGATAAAATTATTATGCGCATATTGTTGATAGAAATATAAGTTATAAATGTAAATAGCACGCAAAATTTGCAATTTATGCGATAGCTGCTGTGAAAAAATGTAACTGCATGGGTAGGTTAACTCATCAAATGGGACACTTTGATAGGCTTAAAACTTTGTCCGGTAAAGCGCTTAGACAAGCAAAAAAATAGGCGTGACGGTTGTTTTATTGGGTTACAAGGTTTATCCTTATCCGTTGACATTGAATATTTGGGCAATGCCACGTTAGCGTAAATTTTTTAGCAGTCAAACTTATCAATTAAATGTAGGAGCTATTCATGTTTTCACATGTAGAACCGTATGCGGGTGACCCGATTTTGGGGTTGATGGACAAGCATAAACAAGACCCACGTGCCGACAAAGTTAATTTGGGTGTGGGTGTATATTTTGATAATGACGGTAAATTACCCGTCCTCAACTGTGTGCAAAAAGCTGAAGCACAAATCGCTAATCCACCAAAACCACGTCCCTATTTGCCAATGGACGGTCTGCCAGGTTATCGCGCCGCTTGCCAAAACCTATTGTTTGGTAAAGATGCACAAGTATTAAAAGACAAACGTGTAGCAACCACAGCGACCATCGGTGGTTCAGGTGCGCTCAAAGTCGGGGCTGATTTTATTCATGCTTGGTTTCCACAAGCCAAATGCTATGTGTCTGACCCAACGTGGGCGAACCATATTGGTATCTTTGAAGGGTCTGGTTTTGCGGTGGGTAAATATCCCTACTATGATGCAGCGACCAATGGCATCAAATTTGATGAGCTGATTGCCTTTTTAAACACCTTGCAAGCCCATGATGTGGTGTTGCTGCATCCCTGTTGTCATAACCCAACGGGCGTTGACTTGACCCAAGCGCAATGGGATAAAGTGCTTGAAGTGGTAAAAGCGAAAAACTTGCTTGCCTTTATGGATATTGCCTATCAAGGCTTTGGTGAAGACATGGATGCAGATGTCTATGCGATTCGCAAAGCAGTGGACATGGGCTTGTTATTCTTTGTCAGTAACTCATTTTCAAAAAATCTATCACTGTATGGCGAACGCGTTGGCGGTTTATCTGTGGTGTGTAAAGATGAAGCACAAGCCAAAGCAGTACAAGGTCAATTGCAGTTCAATATCCGCCGCATTTACTCAAGCCCACCTTCGCATGGCGGTCACGTGGTTGATATCGTGATGAATGACGAAGCGTTATTCAATGAATGGGTACAAGAAGTGTATGTGATGCGCGATCGTATCAAAGATATGCGCCAAAAACTGCGTGACAGCTTAGAGGCCAAATTACCCGGTCGCAGTTTTGAATATATCACCAAGCAAAACGGTATGTTTAGCTATACGGGTCTCACCCCTGAGCAAGTAGCGCGCATTATCAAAGATTTTGGTATCTATATGGTCGCTAATGGGCGTATCTCGGTTGCCGGTCTAAACGCTAGCAATATCGACTATGTAGCCAATGCCATGGCAGAAGTGTTAAAAGACTAAGCTTTTTAAATGCGCTTATTAAATAAGCCTGTTAAAAAACTAAGATAGCTTAAATCATCAAAACCCTTAACCGCGTGTTAGGGGTTTTTTATGACGTATGGCTTACGTTATAAGTGATGGTTTATGACTTATGATTAACGGGGCGGGGGAGTATTTAAGCCCGTTTTGGTAAGATTGTAGAAATATTTTTGAGGGTTGTTAATTAAATCCCCACAAAAAACCTTGCTTTTCGTATCGGCTTTTGCTGAGATACCGATTACAATAATTTTAATAAAAATAGGATATCTTTTATGGTCGCCCACAACCCCATACCCAATTTTCAAAACCCAACTGATTCTACGCCGCCATCCATCCCTCAAGCCCTTACCCCCCAGTTTCGAGAAATCGACTACGGCAATAACGTTGCCCAGCGTACCCTATGCGTTTTGGTGTTGGATTTGTCAGGCTCAATGGCGATACGCTCAGGCAATGGCGACAAACGCCGTATCGATATGCTCAATGAAGGGATTGAGGCGTTTTATCATGATTTGATGAAAGATGAAACAGCCCGCAACCGTGTGCGTTTGGCCATTGTTATCGTAGGCGGGGTCAATGACACTGCAGAGCTGATGATGGATTGGACGGATGCGATTGATTTTTTCCCCATTAAATTTCGTGAAAATGGCATGACGCCGCTCGGACAAGGTATGTTACTTGCGCTCAATTTGATTGAGCAAGAGCGTATCAATCTACGCGACAACGGTATCAATTATACCCGTCCTTGGGTTATTGCCATGACGGATGGTCTGCCCACCGACAGCCAAGATGTGTGGCAGGCGGCTATCAATCAATGTCACCAAGCCGAGCAAAATAATCAATGTATTATTTATCCGATTGCCATTGATGCGGGCGTGCAAGAAGTGAAGATGCTCAAGCAATTGTCGATTTTGACCCCGCCCGTACATCTCAACTCCGTTAAATTTGTCGAATTTTTTGTGTGGTTGTCGGCGAGTCTTAAGACCGTGTCACAATCTGCGCCTGGAGAAACCGTGCAATTAGGGAGCATCTCACCGTGGGCGACTATTCAAAGTTGATGGCAAAGATAATCACCTTCAACGCTCATGATAATAAAAAAACCTAAAAAAATTGGGGATAATGATGAACCAAACCACGGATTTGTTCGCGCAATCATCGCAATCATCAGTCCAGTCATCTTGGCAAGTGTATGGCGCATCCAGTATTGGTAAATCCCATATCGACAGCAACCTGCCCAATCAAGACAGTATCTATTTGCAAAAAACCGAACACGGTATGGTCGCCGTGGTATGTGATGGGGCGGGCTCGGCAAAATTTAGCCAAGCGGGGGCAGCGTTTTTTAGTCAATCGATTGGAAAAATGCTGCTCAGTTTTAGTGTTAGTCACAGTGCCAGTATCAGCGGCATTGCGTTTGATTTGGTGCAAGTCAAACAGCAAATTATCGAGCAATTATCACAAATACGCCTTGACTTGCAGTCACAGCTGACCGCCGAATCGAGCCTAAGGGATTATCACACCACCTTTACTGGGCTACTCATCCATGCTAATCATCAAGCACTATTGGTGCAAATCGGTGATAGTCCTCTCATCACTAGCCAATTTGTTGTGCGCCATCCTCACATTGATTATTTCACCAACTTACAAGTGTACGGGGATGATAGCAAGAATGAATACGTCAATGAGACGCATTTTATTACCCAAGACAATTGGCAATCCTTTTTAAGGGTTGAGCCCATTGATTTATCGCAAGTGGATTGCCTTGCACTGATGTCGGATGGCTGTGCGGACTTGGTATTTGAAGGCGCAAGTGTTACGCCCAAAATTTACCGCCCTTTTTTTGGCAACTTGCTGTTTAATTTAACCCAAAGTCAAAGCTCACAGCAGGGCAGCGCGATTATTGAACAGGCGCTTGGCAACCCTGCGACCTATCGATTAACCGGTGATGATAAATCCTTGGTGGTGTTGTTAAAAAATCAACAGCATTATCAAAGCCTTGAACCCATGGTTGAGGGGCAAAATGAAACCCTAGCGACTGCACCAAATAACCCCACGGTCTGGCATACCGATGCTGTCAATCATAAAAATCCCCGTGCCACTAGCACGCTTGATGACCTAGCCTTTAATAACATCAATAACATAGCGCCTAACCCAAAGCCGCACGCCAGTGTTGTAGATACTGCTTGTGCAACTCCAGCGGCCACAACGTCGCATGTGTTGCCCCCTTCACAGTCCGTCAGTGACTCAACCAGACAGCGGCGTAATACTGCTATCATGGCTGGCGCCGCGATGCTCATTGGCACAGGTATATTAGGCTGGATAAATAAAGATCGATTGCTGCCCACGCAAACTGTCAACAATGCCAATACTGCGGCATCGGTGGCGAGCACAACGCCCACCTCGGCTATAACGCCCCCACTGACCGCGCACGCACTGGGTGATTCCTATGCCATTGACTTGACCAAAGCCGCAACGGTTACCGAAAGTGGCAATCCGAGCGATGATCCCATCTTTAAGGTAATAATAGCTAGCCCGCAAGGTCAGTCTATCGATGTCATCGAGCAAAAATCTAAACAAAAAAGTAGCGCTAAAACTAAAAACGACAATAAAAACGAAAACAAAAATAGTGTGAATCAGCCATTATTATCCGCCACTATTACCACGGTGGTCGCTAATAAAAACCCATCGGCTGCAACGGTTGCCAGAGTTTCCAGTGGCGCAGCGAGTACAGCGTTGCAGAACCAACGTACCGAGACCGAGGCTACTTTGACCGACTCACAATTTAACAATCATGCTATCAAACTTGCCGCTAAAGCAAGCTGTTTGCCAGTTATTGATACCCATGATTTGACAAGTTTGGGTGTCACCATCCAGCCCACGATGCATTACTACAACTGCCAAATTAGCTTGCCTATCAAATCAATAACGAGCCAAATAGCAGGGTTAAGCAAAAAGACGGAAATCTTGGATAGTCTGACGCTTGACAAAGGGTTATCAGAAATTTTAACTAGTTCTACCACCAATATCGCAGCTACCGCCTCATCGGTTACGGGTTTGCCTGCTAGCACGGTCAGCGATTCTAGCGGCAATCAGCAAATACAGCTATACTATTTGGGTATTACTGACTCAGTAAATCATATGAGTGCCACTGCTAGCACTGAGTTAGCCGCTTTACCCACCTCATCTGCCCATCTGAAGAGATAGTCCATGCCGTATTTAATTGCAAACAATCAGCGTATCACCATTGATTTGCCTATCTCTCATGAGATCGGCTCTGGCGGTATGGGCATTGTCTACCGTCTTGGTAATCTGTTAGGCACGGGCAATTTGGTGGCAAAAATCTTTAAAAACCCTACCGATCCCAAAAACCCCAGCCTTGCCAAACTACAAGCCATGATGGCGCGCCCGCCTGAGCATATTTATGAAGTGATTAATGGGGTAGGATATACCCAGTTTGCTTGGGTGAGACATCTGATTGTCGGCGAGCATGATGAGCTCATTGGCTATGCCATGCCAGAGCTGGATTTTGATAGGTCGTTATCGCTCAATCCTTTTATGTACCCACGAGAGGCAGCAAAACTGACCGCGTATCAGCAGAGTCTCAATTATCGCGTGCAGCTGTGTGCCAATATTAGCGCCTTGATGGCGGACTTACATGGTCATGGGCATGCCTTTATTGATTTTAAAGAAGCCAATATGCGCCTGATGCCAGAGCCAAGCACGGGCATGGATGATGATTATAAAGGCTTTATCGTTGGGTTTATCGACTGTGATAGCTATCGTATTACTGCCAGTGATGGCAGCGTTTATCCAAGTCCTGTCATCTCCCCTGAAATGACCAGTCCTGAGTATCATGAACACAAAGATATTGGTTTGTTGGATGAAAAACACGACCGTTTTGTACTGGCGATTGAGCTGTTTAAAATTTTAAACAATGGTATTCATCCTTTTTATTTTATCCCTGTGTCAGACCGATTAAAAAATGCTGCCCATCGCAATACCGACCAATTCATCAAAGAGCGGCTATATGCTTATGGCTTGCAGTCACAGCCAGAGATTGCACCGCTAAAAAATAGCATTCATGTGTGTTGGGATGACCAAACCCGTGCAATGTTTGATAAAGCGTTTTTATCGACCCATCCAACTGATCGCCCAAGTGCCGCCGAGTGGGAAAACCATCTACGCGGATTGGTTCAACACCGCCAGTTTAAAGTGTGTGAAAATTATCCCAATGATGCCAGCCACATTCATTTTGTCGGTAAACCCTGTCATCGCTGTCTGTTTTTAACCGTACCCAATAACCCGTTAACCACGCCCGTACCCGCAATCAGCGCTGCAGCGACAACCAGCGTCTGGCAAACCACGCCCACCCATGTTTCTGTAGCGTCCACTGCCGCAAATCACCCAACTCATCAGCCAAGCGCGGCTTTGACTGGTTTGATGGATGATGAAACATTGGCAAATAATCGTCGGCTTGAGCAATCGCTCAATACTCAGGCTAGCAGTCACAAGGTCATGCCGAGTCAACCCGTCAATGCAATGGATGCAGTTGACGACGCAACCCAAACACCGGCGACTCATTCAATAACAGCACCCGCTACGCAACCGCCTACCACTGCCACAGGTGAGGTATCTGTCAAAAAGCCCTCTAAAGGGTGGCTGATAGCGATGATCGCCGCTCTAGTGGCAATCGGTGGCTATGGCGTATCAAGGTTAAAATCCGCCTCAACACCCACAACGTCACAATCCGCCACTACCAATCAGTCCGATAATACCAAAGCGGCAAGTACCGATGACAATCCACAAAAAAAACCAAAAAGCCAAAATAGTTACAGCACCATCATCAAATCGCTGCCGACTGCAAAAGCCACTATGACGCAAGCGCTTAAAGCGCAAAATGGCTTTTTTTCTTCCTCATCGCAAACTAGCGTAGCCAAGCTGTATCAAGACACGCTCGGTATTAGCCCTGAGTTTTTTGATAACGTAGTCAAGGTGGGTGAGTTTGCCGAGCCATCGCTCAAACAGCTGCAAGAGCTCGGTTACAGCCAAGATATCAATGCGACAAAGCAATACTCGCTTGAAGCCTTTCGCAACGCGGATATGGGCTATTTTAAACAGCAGCCCACGAATAAAACGCTCGCCAAACAACTCAATGAAGCGGCAAAAAGCTATTACTGGCGCAAAAAAGACCCAAAAGCCGCCGTTTATCTTCAAGCGCAAGCAGTCAAATACAATCCCAACCAAGGCGAATATGTCGCCAATT
This sequence comes from Moraxella sp. CTOTU48841, assembly GCF_032061225.1. NCBI lineage: Bacteria > Pseudomonadati > Pseudomonadota > Gammaproteobacteria > Moraxellales > Moraxellaceae > Moraxella > Moraxella sp. CTOTU48841. Next base: position 36,873 of record NZ_DAMBFQ010000001.1, on the reverse strand, counting down.
TCGCTTATTATTTATTTAAAAATAACTATCCTTATAGCAAATCTTTTTTGCTTTATGCGCTACAAACGCCGCGTGATAGCAGCAAATATCCCAATACTTATATGATTGAATTGGCCGCGGCAATGGCACTGCAAGCGGGTGATGACAAAGGCGCAGTGGGTTCGTTATTGGCACAGTTTTATACCACGGACGATCAACAAAAACGTTGCCAAAACATGTTAAATTATCCGCAAACCTATCCAGAACTGGTACCCATCGCCGAGAAAGTATTAGCCATTATCGACCAGCAAAACAGCAGCGGCGCCAATCCTGTGCCCGCTGAGTGTTTGCCGCCATACAACTGGTTCGTTGGATCGTCAAATTAGTTTATCAAATTGAAAATATGAAAATAGGGTAGTAAACATCTATGATTATTGTCTGCCAACAATGTGGTCAAAAATTACCAAAAACTGCGGTTATGTGCCCAAATTGCGGCAGTCGTCAGTTTGCGCAACAATCTGATAATCATACTCAGCCGCAGCAAGCAAATTCGTTTGTACAGTCAAGTGGCTATAATGCCCATGACAGTGCCTATGACGCGCCTCAGACCTCTCAGGTGCCGCAGCCAGAACATTCTACTTGGCAAAGTTATACGCCAAATCCATCTGCAGGCAATTATCAACCGACCGATATGCCAGCTGTTCAGGCTAGTCAACCTATGCAGCAACCTGCTCAACCAATCTATGCCCAGTCTAATTATGAACAGCCTGATATTGCTCAGACGTCAAATCCACCCGCACAACCCACTGACTACGCAAATCCTTATGTCGCTCCCGCAGTGCAACCACAACAACCTAGCCAATACCCAACGCCTGCTACCAATCAGCTGCCTTCGACCGCGCTGCAGACTCGCAAGCCTGCTTATACCATGCTGTATGCAGGTTTTGTGCGCCGCGCATTGGCTTATCTATTTGATTTAGCGTTAGTGAGTTTATTATTGGGATTGGCTTATCAATTATTGTTGCCGCAGATTTTACCGAAGATTGGCATTCGTGGGTTTACCGATCAAACGCTTGCCTTGATAGCGTATGGATTTTATTTGTTCTATATGACGTTATTGACCTGTTTGGGACGACAAGCAACGGTGGGCAAGGTGATTATGGGTATGTGGGTGTTTGGTATGCAGGGTCAACGGGTTAATTTTTTCCATGCGCTGATTCGAGAAACGCTCAAACTGATTTTGCTGCCATTTGGTTTTTTAATGTGGTTTACCGCCCGTAAACAAACGCTGCATGATTTAATCGCTCGCACGGTGGTGTTGTATGACCCCAATTAATTTTTAAACAGGGATAGCAATAAAAAAGTTAATCAATTTGGAAAACCCCATGCTAAACATAGTGAGTCGTACAAAAGCCAGCAAAAAACCCAACGCCAAAGCGCAAACGTTGAGCGAAATCATGATTTTAGCGGTGGTATGGCTCCTGTTAATTGGCGCATTTTTACTGGCAGATTACGCCCATTCGCCCAAACTGCAGCGTTATCAACTCGAATTGATGAGCTATACCGAAGGCATCGCCAAACCGCAACTGCTCAGCAAATATTGTGGTGACAATGTTATTACTAATCTGTATGACAACCGTAATGACCCCAATTATGGCATGACTCAAGCCTGTGCCCAAGCCAGTCAGCCCACACAATTAATGAGTGAGGCAAAGCAACATTTTGTTAAAACCCAACAAGCTTTAGTGGCCGCATGGCAGGCCCAAGGCAAACAGCAACGCCAAACCGAGCTGGTTGAAAATGAAACCGAAGTGAATTTGGGTGGTGATAAACTCAGCAATCGACAAGATTGGCTACACCTTAACGCTAGTGGGCAACTCGATAGTTTAAACAACCTAATGGCGGTAAAAACCGATAAATTATCCCCTGCTGACCAAGCCAATTTTGCGGTGTCATTGCTTGCGGTTGCCGATGGCAATCGACGTTTTGCCTACAATCGCCTGTTTAGCAATCAGCCTGCCATTGCCAAACTGTTAAATCAATCGGCAAATGATGTTGCCAGTATCTATGACGCCAATAACAACCAACAAAAAGCCTTGCAAGCGAACAATTTACTGCCGTTAATTGGCACGCCCACCCATTTGGGAATGCTCGCTCAAGTGTTTATTTGGTCATTGGTGACGTGGGGCTTGCTATGGCTGTCGCGGCGTAAGCACTGGCTGGAAGTATTACCGATAGCCATCACCGTGTGGGGATTGGTCATTGCGGGTGTTAGCCATACGGTGATTTTGCCGATGATGGTGGGGGGCGTGCTGTTTTGCGTCGGCGTGTTAATGAGTGTATTGACGATTTTTTCGCCCATGCGTCGGTTGATGGAAAAATTCCCTGATAACCGTGCCATGCTGTCATCCGCGTGGATTTATCCGTTGTTTGTAGGCTTTGCCACCTTTGGCTTGATGATTTTATTTGATTTAAGCACCCGTAGTTATCTGTCACTGCGTTATATTTTTCTCAATCATTTCAAAGATTTATTTTGGTGTTTTGTGTTTATTAGCCTTGCCCGCCCGCTGAGCAGTTTGCTGAGTTGGGGGCTAAAAACCTTGGTCGCCAATAACTTACTACACAGCAGTTGGGGCAATGTCAAATCTGCCACGACCAAAGCCCGTGTGTGGCTGCTTACCTTTGCGGTGGGCTATCTGGGCTTGGCGGTGCTGATTCACAATGACAGCGCGAAAGTCGCTGAACTGTCAAAAATTTGGCTGATGGTGTTTTTGGGCGTGTTTCTAGCGATTAACCAACGCGGCTTGATTAATCATCTGTTTTTTCGCTCCAAAAAAATGACCCTGCTGCTTGCTTTTGCGGTGGTGTTGCCGTTTATCGCGCTGGGTATTGCCAATGAAAAAGGCACCATGCTGGTATTTTTGTTTTTGTTTACCTTTTTGGTGGGCGTGGCGCTATCCAACAAAATTTTCCAAATGGGCGGACGGGGTTATATTTTGGGCGTGTTGTCAAGTACCGCGATTTTGCTTGTGTTGATGATGGTGTTGGTGAATTTAAGCGGGTTTGATGCGCGTACTGCCGAGCGGGTCAATGCGTGGGTCAATCCGTTTGTGGCGAGCAACGATCAGATGGCGATTTTGCATTGGTTTCGCGATAGTGTGCCGATGATTGGCTATGGGTTTGGCGATATTCCGTGGTGTGGGTATCATTTGTCGGGCTGTCAGGGCGTGCCGCTACAGATGCAAAGTGACTATACCATTACCTCGGTGATGGCAGTGGTGGGTATCGGGGCCAGTGTGGTGCTGATGATGGTGTATTTTGCGTGGCTTGCGCTCATTGCCCGTCAGCAGATGGCGTTTGCCAGTGAACAGATGAAATCACGGCTGTTGTCGGGTGGTTATTTTTTGCTGGCGTGGGTGATTTTGCTGTGGGTGGTGATTACAGTGTTTCAGGCACTTGTCACCATTTCGGGGAATTTAGGAATTTTACCGCTCACGGGGGTGACGTTGCCGTTTTTAAGTTATGGCACCAGTAATTTATGGCTCAATAGTATTATGCTCAGTTTGGCGCTGTTTCAGCCAAAGTTGATGTTGGACGGCAATAAACCGTATGCTCAATAACTTATCCAATCGTAGAAACGTCAAATTTTAGTAAGGCTTGCAAAAATTAAAGGTTCAAAATGACCGAAAACCAAACCCCGAAAGACGAAAACAGTCAAGAAACTATGAACAGTGGCGATTTAGAAACTGTCCAAAACATAGATTCTAATATCTTACCACAAGATAATAATGTCATTGATTCAAACACAGAGGTTGAAGAAACAGCCACGCCTGCCCTTACATCCGACAATACGCAAGCAAGTGAAACAAAAAATACTAACAAAAAAATCAAAAACGATGGCAAAGTTGCCAGTTTTCGGGTTTCTCAAGCGCTTTACAAAACCATTTTGACCAACTTACAAGTGATTTTGGTGGTGTTTGTTGTCGGTCTTATTGGCTGGCTGGCGTGGTATCTCTCGCCCTTAACTGCCTCAAATACCACGTACAATGCAGAGGCGAATGAAAACGCCGTGTCACTTGTCGTCGATAATCTAGGTATGGCGGATGTGGTCAACCAAGCCAACAGCCAAAATACTAATACCCAAAATGCAAACGCTAATCTATCAAGTTCGGTCAACGCCACGCCTGCCAAAACGTGCGATTTAACTCAGCCCAAAAACCAAGCCCGTTTTACCGACAGTATCAACCGAGTCAATCAAAGTCTGTTGAGCTTGTATCAGCAAAAACGTCTAGCCAACCAATACCAATTGCAAACTGCAAGCCTTTGGCAACAAACCTGTGAGCAACATATCAACGAAGACGCGTTAGCCTTTGCCCTCAAAACGCTTGCCAGCCCTGAGCGATTGTTGCAGCTACAATGGCGAGAACAACAGCCCAATCGCCGCAATCAAAACGACCCCAATGTCGCTCATATGCCAACCAATTGGCTCACCCAAACCAACCCTTGGTATGGGCTGCCGGGCTGTGTGTACCTCAAAACCGCCAAAACGGCGGACAATCAAACAGGCTACCTGTACGTCGATAGTCGTAGCAATACCACTGACACAGGTGACGTTGATCCATTAACCCAGCTTTGTAACAACCCTAGATTGATTCCGGTGTCGGTGAAATCCTTGTTGGCTAAATCATTGACAGGGGCGGTGACTTTGCCCAATGCACCAACATCTGACCCAAATAATGCTTTTAATAAAACCAAAAACGATATTCAAAACCAAGCCAATGGCGTGCTGCAAACCCTCCAAGACAAACCCACGCAAGACCCGAAAAAACGAATTGCCTCCACCAGCAAAACTGAGGTTGCTTTACCGACCAATCTAGGGTTGATGTATAGCGAATTGTCCAACATTCACGCCAGCCATTTTGACCGTCAATTATTGGATGCTTATCAAAGCTACCAACAAAAAAATGATCAACGCAGCTGGTGGCAAAAACTCACGGCACCGCCAATCAATAGTATCAATGTCGATGGCTCGGATATCAAAATCGGCTACAACATGGCGTTGACCCTGGATCCCGCCGTACAGACCACCGCCCAACAAGTAGCGGATTGTGTCACCAATAACCCCAATGGCGCGGACTGTAATAGCGTGCTATCGCCTGCGTTGCAGAATGTCGCCAATGGCATGTATGAGAACGCCTTGGTACGCAGTATAGGTATCGCGGTGATTGATGTCAAAACCCAAGGCGTGCTTGCCCTTGCTAGCGCTGACTCCAACTGCTACCGTGCCGATAATGGCGATACCACGATTAAGCCCACAGGTTGCCCGATACTGTGGAAAAAAGATTGGAGCAAGCAAAATCTCATGAACCATGCGTTATACCAAACCGTATACCCAGGTTCGACCGTTAAAACCGTACAAGCATTGGCACTGGTACGCGCCAATCCACGGTTTAAAAATATGCAAACCCCTGAAGCGCAATATCTCAAACAAGTAATAGCAAGCTCATCTACCGAAAAAGTCGCGAACTTTTTATATTGTCACCGCACGACCAGTGCGATGTCATTGCAACGTGACCGACAAGGCGTTTGCCAAGGTATGCCCGCCTTTAAAAAAGCCAGTGATGACATGGGCTGGAGTGTGAATTGTGCCGATAAAGGGGGCGTGAATTGCGGATTTAAAGATTTATTGTTTGGTAAAGCCTATAATAGCGACCCGATGCTTCAAAGCCGCTATTTTTCAGGTGTGCTGCTCACCGATGGCAAGCAAGATTACACCACCAAACAATTACAATTTACCGAAAGCCAAGTGGCAAGCTGTGTCAAAGCCAATGGCGGACGTATGAATGGGGCGTGTCGTCAAGGGGGCGATATGCTTAATGCCAGCATGAACCAAGTGTTTGGCGCAGGTAATGCCAAAACCTCGGTACTGGGTGTGTCGGATATGTTTGCCAATCTGCTGATTGCCGATAATGGCGCGACCCAGCGTCGTGGCGTGCATTTGATTGAAGATTTGTGGGGCGTCAATCAAATTCCGCTGCGTCCTAAAGCCTGGCGAGGCGATGCCCAAAGTCAAGAGACATTGACCACAGCTACCAGCCAACTCGGCGCCATGCCATTGGGTATCAACCAATCTGACGCCCGTGGTGCGCTCAATTTATTATCTGGTACGCTGCTAGCAGGCACAGGTTTGGGCGGCGGCAATGGCACAGCTTTTGCTGCCTGTAACCAAGCGATTGGCAGCTGTGCATGGACACAGGGCGTGATGGTGGGTAAAACAGGCACACCCGGCTTTAACTATCCAACCCGCCAAAACGGTCGCAGCTTTTATACCCCCAATGTCACCGTCAGTATGGTGGCAAATCTGTGTAACAATGCAGACATTCGCGCAGGCAAAACTCAGCCATCGGTGGCGTGTTATGCTCGTCCGTATAAATGGTTTGTCTATGGGCTAAAAGATAAAAATGGCAAATGGGATAAAGCAGTAGCGGTATTGGTTGAACGTAACTGGACTAAAAGTGGCTTGGTCGATGACCCCCGTGATGGCATTAACCGAGCGGTACAGGCAGGCATGATATTAGCCAAACACATGTATCAAAGCTCGGCGATTAGCCGTCCTGACAGCGCCAACCCAAGGGCCGATTCAGTGGTTAGTCCAGTAACTGATGCTACGCAAGCTGGTAAAAAAACACAAACCCATCAATAAAAAAATTCACCATTAAGAGTAAATTATGGCTTACATCACCACCAATCACCGTTTTATCATTGACGACAAACACCCAAGCGATGTGTTTGATGAAATGGAAAATTTCTTTAGCCTATACACCACCGCCATTGATGACTTACAACGTGTGAGCGTTCAGCTCTCGGTGCCGACGAGTTTTGATATCACTGCCAATAAGAAAATGGCAGAAAACTACCGGCAATTTACCCAATCGCTCAAATACACCATTCCTGATATTCATATTTTACCGATTAAAACCCATACCGCCCAAACAGCGGATGACGACGACACAGCCAGCGAAGCAGATAATTCGGTCATTTTGCTGATTCAACGGCTTGACGGCTATGCGCTAGATAACGAAGACGAAAAACCCAGTCTGTATCCCAGTCTATATAGAAGTGTGTTAGGGCGACTGATACCACGATTTGCTGAAGAAAAATCTGCTACAGGACACTACCCTGAACGCGCCCCAATCACCTTGCCTGAACCTATCGGGCAACCAGCGCCTTCAGCCCAGATACCTGTAGCGCCGCAGTATCCAACTCAACCTGCCCAACCTGTTTCGCCACAACCACAGCCTGCTCAAGCTTATCAAAGACCTGTGCAGCCAACAATACCGCCTTCAACCCCCAATCCAGTGCCCGCAGTTGTACCGATGCAGTCGCCGCAGGTGAATATCGAGCCTACGCCACATAAGCCACAACCTACGAGGGTGCAACCACCGGTGCAAACGCCAACAGCTGCGCCCAAGCCGATGGTCACTGTGTTACCAAACATCCAAAAATCCGCCAAGCCGTACCAAGACTTATTGACCGATGCGATTATGGCAGCGGCGAAACAATGGGTAGATAAATCCCAAGTGATTACTCAAATCACCTTAAAATCCAATGATGGACTGACAACCGCGATGGTGGCGCAGTTATTTAGCAGTTTTAATCATGCCCATGAATCCACCCATACCCCGCATGATGCCATTGATTTGGTATCTTACGGCTATGAGGTATTAAAACCCAAGCTTGCCACAATTGGGGTAACTTTGTCCGACGAAGCACAATTTGGGTTAAAAGCCAAAGTGCCAGCCACGCCAACTGATATCGCACGTTTGCAAAAAGGTGAGGTATTTAGCAATGAGATTAAACTGGGTGTTAAATTCATGACTCAGGCACAGCCAAACTCAAATCACCATACCCCAGCAAGCCCTCCCGCGTTTAGTACTGCTAGTACTGCGCCACGCCAAGCGCAAAGCAAACTGCCGCAGTTGAACCAAAATCTGCAGCAGATTGTTTTGACCATAAAATCTGTGGATGGGCTAGGGGAGCGCCAACAAAAAGTACGCGAGTTTCCGATTGTGTTTGCCAGTCGCGAGGCACAAATCGCGCATGCCTTACGTCTATTTGCCGCCAATGACCTAAAGCTTGCTAGCGGCGTGTATTTTGCGATTGTCGAATCTCAAGGACAGCTGCTGATTGATGAGATTGATCCCAATATCAGCATTACCCGAAACGGTCAACCCATCAAACAACATGATGTTTTGCTGCCCAATGATGTGCTAAGCATTAATCATGCGATAACTGTGCAGTTGTTGTTAACCCAATAAATGGGCGTAAAGTAAAACGACATCGATAAAGTGGTTTTTTAAGATGATAGAGTTAACATGATAGAACGTGGCATAAAACCCAGTAAGTTATATTTACCCCATGATAAGTCGTTTGTGGGTGGGCGGCTTATCGATTATTTGGCAGCGCATTTTTCTCATATTAGTTTGACAAACTGGCAACGACGATTTGACAGCGGTTTAATTAGCCTTGAGCGTGGCGAGCCGCTCAAACAAGATTCGCCCTATTTGGCAGGGCAAACTATCTTGTACTATAGGCAGGTTGAAAATGAGCCTATCATTCCATTTGAGCCCAATATTCTTCATTTGGATGAACATTTACTGGTGGTCGATAAACCGCATTTTTTACCCGTTACACCGTCAGGTCACTATGTCAGCCAAACCCTGCTAGCCAAATTAAGAAATCATCCAGACTTACAGCAGCTCGCCGTGAATGATATTTCACCCTTGCATCGGTTGGACAAAGACACGGCAGGCGTGATGTTATTATCGGTTAATCCAAGTAGCCGCGCTTGCTATCATGCGCTGTTTGCCGATAGACACATACACAAAACTTACCACGCAATAGCACCGACTCGCAGCGATTTATGTTATCCCTTTCACATCCATTCCAGACTTGAGCGTGGCGAGCCGTTTTTTTTGACCAAGACGGCCCAAGGTGAGCCCAATGCGCATACCACAATTGAATTGATTGAAAATAACGGGGCGTTTAGCTTATACCGATTAACCCCGGTGACAGGCAAAAAACACCAATTGCGAGTGCATATGGCAAGCTTAGGTATGCCGCTGTTAAATGACAATTTTTATCCCACTGTCAAACCTAAAGGTATAACCGATTTTGCAAAACCGTTAAGATTGCTGGCAAAATCCATCGCTTTTATTGACCCATTGACTAACGAATTAAGGGATTTTAATAGTAATTTGAGTCTAAATTAATCCAAAAAACAAATGGACTAGAGATAAAACTAGGTAAGGTAAGTTATGCAAATGAATGATTTTTCACAGGCGATTAATGCGCTACAAGCACGTTTTGGCAATCAATTATCGACCAATTTAACCACTCGTGAACAGCACGCCCATACTATGAGCTGGCTACCCAATGAGCCTGCCGATGCTGTTTTGACCGCTCACAACAAACACGACGTCGCCGATGCCCTCAAAATTTGCAACGAGTATAAAATGCCTGTGATTGCCTTTGGTGTTGGTTCATCGGTAGAAGGTCAGCTTAATGCCCCTCATGGCGGATTGTGCATTGATATGTCTGCGATGACCGAGATTTTGCAGGTCAATGAAGCGGATTTGACCGCCACCGTACAGGCTGGCGTGACTCGTGAACAGCTCAATCATCATTTGCGGATGACTGGGCTATTTTTCCCCATTGACCCTGGGGCGAATGCCACGCTTGGCGGTATGGTCGCCACTCGGGCGTCTGGCACGAATGCGGTGCGTTACGGTACGATGAAAGATGTCGTGCTGTCGCTTGAAGTCGTCATGCCAAACGGTGAAATCATCCACACAGGCACACGAGCCAAAAAATCATCGGCAGGCTATGATTTGACACGGCTGATTATCGGCTCAGAAGGCACGCTTGGTATTGTGACCGAGATTACGGTGAAACTGTTTGGCGTGCCAGAATGCACAGGCTCTGGGATTTGCCATTTCCCAAGCATTGACTTGGCGTGTCAAACTGTGATGACAACCATTCAATACGGCTTGCCAGTGGCTCGCATTGAGCTACTCGATGCGGTGCAGATCAAGGCATGTAATGCGTATTCCCAATTAACCTTAAAAGAAATGCCAACCTTATTTGTCGAATTTCATGGCACAGAAAATGGCGTAAAAGAACAAGCCGAATTGTTTGCAAGTATCATTGCTGAGTATCAAGGGCAAGACTTTGCGTGGGATACTGCCGAAGATAAACGTAAACAGCTTTGGACGGCTCGCCACAATGCCTATCACGCCAGCCGAGCATTACGCCCAGAATGTGGCAGTTTATCGACCGATGCGTGCGTGCCAATCTCGCGCCTTGCTGAATGCGTCACCGAAACGGTCAAAGACATCGAAAGCACAGGGATGCTTGCCCCGATTGTCGGTCATGTGGGCGATGGCAATTTTCATGTGTTGCTGCTCATCAATATGAAAGAAGAAAATGAAGTAAAAACCGCTGAAGGCATTTTACATCGCCTAGCCGAGCGAGCGATTGACATGGATGGAACTTGTACAGGTGAGCATGGGATTGGGCAGGGCAAACGTAAATATATGGATAAAGAGCATGGCAATGCGATTTATTTTATGAAAGCGATTAAAAACGCCATTGACCCAAACAATATCATGAATCCTGATAAAATTTGGCATTAATTATTGATTTCATTATTATTTAATCATTTTTTTGAGCTGTTCACTGGCGAGTTTGACATCTTTTTGCCCTAAAATTGCAGAAACGACTGCCACGCCGTCAATCACACCATCAGTGGACGTTTCGGCAGCTTGCAGTGCTTGTTGTAAGGCGGGCAGGGTGGTGTGATTGATACCACCAATGGCGACAATCGGAAGCGTTACCGCTTGTCGTATTTGCATTAAGCTCGCTATGGTAACTGTTTGGGCATCTTGTTTGGTGGATGTGGCAAACATCGCGCCAACGCCCAGATAGTCTGCGCCGTCCGCTTGCGCTTGGATGGCTTGCTGGGCAGTGCGCGCGGAAACTCCAATGATTTTATCCTTGCCTAAAATTTGCCGAACCACGCCACACGGCAAATCACTTTGACCGATATGCACCCCATCTGCATCAACTGCGAGGGCGATATCGACACGATCGTTAATCAGTAATGGCACGTTATAGTGGTGGCAAATCGCTTTGATACGCAGCGCGCGCTCATAGAACTCTTTGCTAGCAATCGCTTTTTCTCGAAGCTGCACCAATGTGACGCCGCCCAATATCGCCTGTTCAACAGCTTGTTCAAGCGTTTGCTGTTGCAAGCAATGGCGATCTGTGACCAAATATAGCCGATAATCAGCACGGTTATGCATCATGTTTGCCTTCCAATATCATATTGACATGCTCAATGCCGTCTTCAAGGTAACAGTCACCTTGTATACAAAAGCCGAGCGCTTGATAAAAGTGGATCAGATAAGTTTGAGCGGCGATAAAAATCGGCTGGCTAGGGTAGTATTGCTGGCAAATTTCAATGGCTTTTTGCATCAAATCACGCCCATAATGGTGACCGCGAAAATCGCCAACCGTCAACACGCGACCAATCCCGACATAACCCAAATAATGATAATCAGGTGGGATAATCCGCGCATAACACGCCAGATTATTATCAATAAAACCCTGTAAATGCCAACACACCAAGTCGGTATCATCAATTTCTGGATAGGCGCAGTGTTGCTCTACAACAAATATTTCGCAGCGCGCCTTAAAAATGCCATACAAGTCTTGTGATGATAACTGTGGCAGTAGATTGAGTTGAAACGTTAGCATACGAATAAATCAAACGGATTGAACATCAGCATTATTTTAGGCTGGCTTGGCTGTCGATAGCATGCCATTTGACCATCTTTTTACCCAATAACGGCAAGCAAAACGAAGGCAATTGGTACGCGCCAATCAGTGGTAAAAACATCGCACCCATAAACGGCGTGGTGATGGTATACGCCAATAACACATTGCGACCACCGCAAGCCAGCGCAGAAATAATGGCGTTTTCATAGCCAAAGCGGCGGTATAAAAAATAGGCAGAAAAGTAAAATACTAACGACAAGACAGTGCCCAAACCAAACAAGCTTAACGCCTGCATGGGATTGGTGTCAAAAGTATGTCTAAAGCCCGACATCAATCCAAGCGGAAACATCATCAGTAGAATAATGTTAAACTTGGCAATTTTTGGATAATAAGTATTGAGCTTATCACGGGGAATATATTGGCGTGCTGCGACCGCCAAAATCATGGGGGCGATAATGTAAATTAATAACCGCTTAATATACAGGACAAAGTCTAAATGGGCGTCCTTGCTGCCAAGTAACCACAATATCACCAGTAAGCTAACAGGCATGACCAACGTGGCTGTAATGGTCTTTGCCATGGCTAATAGTGCATCAAAACCAACCGCATTCACAATAGCACCTGTACCAAATAGCGGTGCGGTGGCTGACAGACCCGCGATAGCCAACAACAAATCACCACGGACACCCAATAAATAAGCAATTAAGGTCATCGCCAAGCTCATCAGCGCACTTTGGAAGATGGCAAACCCCCAAACATATTGCGTCGTCATGCGTCTAATCAGCTGGGTTTGGTCAATGCCCAATAAAGTAAAGAACATTAAGAAAAATAAAATCTGCGGCAGAAGCCCAAGTACAAAATGCGACACGTCAGGAAATATAAATCCAAGCACACCAAACAACGGCATAAAAATCGTACTATGACGGGCAATAAATCCAATCATGATAAATCCTTGGCGATTTTAATGATAAACGAACAAACGATAAATAAATAATTGAGTGAGCATACTACTCATTATTGATTGATAAATGCAAATGGTTTTGCTGCTAAAATCAGATTTCCCAATGCCGAAAGCCGATAGCTTTTATTTCGCATAATGTATATTATGTTAAATAATATATGGCTAACTCGCTTTCGTTGGATATGTTACCACTTTAAACTGTTTTGGCAGCGACTGTATTTATTATAAAAATAAGCATGCCCTTTTTGACGTATCTGTTTTTAATATAGCCTTTGCGGGCTAATAAATGGTTGAGCTTTCCAATAATCAGCGACTCACGCTAATATACTATGAAGTAAAATTCATTAACAACAAAAGCGACAATGACTGCATAAACGTCACAGTAACTAGATTATTTTCCGCTACAATTTATTTCTTCACTTTGGGCAACGCATAAGGGCAAAATTATGTACGTTAATTCAAGTACGCAATCACCGACCGTAGCAGTGATTGGCGGTGGTTCAGCAGGTTCTACGATTGCTATACGGCTGGCGATGGCGGGCATTCATGTACATTTGATTGAAAAAAATGCCAGCCTTATCAACGCGCCACCCATGTGTCATCTGCATGCAGGTGGCAATTTGTACCGCGAAATCAGTGATGAAGATTGCCGCATGTTGATGCGACAATGTATTGACATTGCCAAGTTATATCCAGAGAGTATTGATGTGCGCCCCACCCTCATCACGGTGCCAAAACGCGATAACAATACCGCCACTGACTTACTGCCACGTCTTGATATGTTAACGGCTTACTATCAATCATTGGTTGATGCTGACCCTAGCAACCAAGTGTTAGGCAATGTCGAAGATTATTACCGAGTGTATGACAAGCGGCAAATTCAACAGCTAATTCAATTAGAAGCTAAAGACATTCCGATGACCACGGATGAGTGGGTTGTGGCGGCTCTTAAAGTAATGGACGTGGAAAAACTGCAATACCCCATCATTGCGGTGCAAGAATTTGGCTGGAATATTTTTAGACTCTCTGCCAGTGCTTTTTTACAATTGCAGCGCCTACAGAGCGCTCAAGTCCATCTAAATGCCCAAGTTGATGATCTAAAACGTCATATGGATGGCTGGCAAGTGTCATTTACCGATGAACATGGCACGCTTCAGCATATCTATGCCGATTTTGTGGTCAATGCTTGCGGGTTTAGAACCGGTATTATTGATGACAAAGCAGGCGTGCATATTAAGCGCATGGTTGAATTTAAAGCTTCTTATATCAGTGAATGGCGTGATTATAAGGGGCGTTTGCCTGAGATTATTTTTCATGGTGAGCGTGGCACGCCCAATGGCATGGCGCAGTTTACCCCTTATCCTGACGGGTTTTTTCAGCTGCATGGCATGACCGAAAACATCACCTTATTTAATGATGGTTTGACCAAAGCCACACAAGAAAGCAGCCAACCGCCCATTAATCCACAATATCTAAACTATATTGAAAATGGCTGGGAGCCAAACGCACTAAAACAACGCACCCAAAACGCCATAGATTATGTCAGTGAATTTGTGCCAAGTTTTCGAACTGCACAAGCGGGAAATAATGCGTTATATGGTGGGCAGCAAGTACCGAGTGATGATATTACCGTGCGCGTCGCAGATTTACAGGTGTTTGCCAAGCTGCGTTATGCGGTGGCAGAAAATGTGAAAGCCAATTCGACCCTAGATGTGGCGGATAAAGTCATGAATGCGCTAGTTGACGCTAATTTGATAGAGAAATCTGCTTGCAAGCGTCCTAACTGGTACAAAATTGATGTCAATGAGGTCAATATAGTGGCACGCGATATTGCCAAAGCCCGACATTACCCATTACCGATGGCAAAGGTCAATCAGCGCTTACTGGTTTGATGGATTGCTTGATTATTTGATTGCTTGGGTATTAAAAAAGGTAGAAAAAATTCTACCTTTTTTACTTTCTTTTTTACTTTATCGTGATTAAGTAATACCTAATCCAATAAATATCGTATTGTAGTAACTTATTGCATAAGCACAATATGTGGAATCTTAAACAGGGCATAAGTATTACGCTCCCTACTACTTTAAATTTTGGGTTTGGTATAACAGTCTAAGCAAATAACCCTTGGGCATATTGATCGCGGATGACTTTTTTGTCAATTTTACCCACGCTGGTTTTTGGTAATTCCGTGATAAATTTCACGTCCTGCGGAATGCCGTATTTTGGCAAATGACCGCGCTCATACGCTTGCTGCGCAATCGCGATGATGTCCTCGGCTTTGGTGTCTTGATGATCGGATTTGAGCACAATCAACGCCATCGGACGCTCACCCCAGCGCGCATCAGGAATCGCAATCACAGCAATGTCGGCAACGCTTGGGTGTAATGACATGATGGTTTCTACTTCAAGCGAAGAGATCCATTCGCCCCCCGATTTGATGACATCTTTTAGACGGTCGGTGATTTTGACATTGCCTTTTGCGTCCATCCAACCGATGTCTTGGGTGTGCAGGTAACCACCTTCCCACAGCTCGTTGCCTGCGTCCTGGTTTTTGTAGTAACTCTGTGTCAACCAAGGTGAACGCACCACGATTTCGCCTGTGGATGTGCCATCGTTTGGCATACGTTTGCCGTTGTGCCAGATTTGCAAATCGACCAATGGTACTGGTGAGCCTGACAAGCAGCGATGCTCAATTTGTTGCTCTTCACTCATGTGTTGGAATGTTTCATCAAAGTTGACAATACTGATAATAGGACAAGTCTCTGACATGCCATAGCCCGTAGACACTTCGATGCCGCTGGCTACAGCCATTTTGGCAAGTCCTTGATTAAGTTTAGAGCCACCGACGACCATTTTTAAGCCGTTGAATTTTTCTTGGCGTTTGTTGATTTCACCCAGTAGCATTTGCAAAATCGTGGGTACGCCATGGGTGGTGGTGACATTGTGTTTTTTTACCAAGTCAACCATAGTGGAAGGCACATAGCGACCTGGATAGATTTGCTCCAGTCCTAGCATGGTTGCGACAAAAGGGAAACCCCAAGCATGGACATGGAACATAGGCGTCATTGGCATATAGACATCTGAATAGCGCAGCCCTTGACCTTCGACATTCAGCGCACAGCCAATTGCGACGACGAGCGTATGCAGGACGATTTGACGATGGCTAAAAAATACGCCTTTGGGATTGCCGGTTGTACCGCTGGTATAGAAGGTTGTGGCAATGGTGTTTTCATCAAAATCTTCAAACTCGTACTCATCGCTGGCTTGTGCTAGCATGGCTTCATATTCGCCTTGGGCGTATGGGGCCATTGGCGTGTTGTTATCATCCAACCAAATCACATGCTCGACCGATGGCGCATCTTGGGTGTGGCTTTTGATCATCGGCGAAAATTCTGAATTTAACAGTAGCGCTTTTGGTTTGGCATGATTGATGGTATATAGCACTTTGTCTTCTGACAAACGCACATTGACGGTTTGCAAGATATAGCCACACATCGGAATGGCAAAATAACACTCCAAATAACGGTGTGTGTCCCAATCCATGACCGCAACCACATCACCCTTTTGTAGGTTTAAGCCTTTTAAGACATTGGCTAAGCGATTGACACGTTTGAAAAACTCATGATAGGTGTAGCTGGTTTTGTCGGCGTAATGGATTTTTTTGTCGCCAGAGACCACTTTGGCACGAGACAATAAATTTTTGATAAGCAAGGGAAAACCATAAGCTTGGTCGGCTTGTAGGTAGTTTTCGTGCTGATTTAAAATGGCTGTCATAGAACATTCCTTTGTTGTGGTATAACCAACGAGTCAATCAAATATTGCCCGTCTAACTTTCCTGTGAGTATTGACTATATACGAGCGCTATAACCAATACAACAAAAAATATGAAACTTTCCAGTTCAATATGTTTCATATTTTTACGCTTTTTTTACACTTTGGTGAAAAAAATTTTATTATAGGATTTTGATAGACTGCCTTTGCTATAATGCGCGTTACCTATCCCACTGAACGAAAAAATATGACCCAGCACTTTTGTTTGCCTAGCGATATTAGCCCCGAACAATTTTTGAGTGAGTACTGGCAAAAAAAACCACTGCTAATCAAGCAGGGCTTGCCGCAATTGGTTGGTATGTTTGAGCCAGACGATATCATCGGACTTGCCCAAGATGAGGACGCCACTGCCCGACTCATCAGCGAAAATAACCAGCAATGGTCACTTAAAACCAGCCCTCTTACCGCCAAAGACTTTCAAAAACTGCCAAAACATTGGACGGTGCTGGTGCAAAATATGGAACAATGGTCGCCAGCGCTTGGCAACCTATGGCATGCGTTTGATTTTATTCCACAGTGGCAACGTGATGACATCATGGTGTCGTATGCGCCCTCAGGTGGCAGCGTTGGCAAACATTATGACAATTACGATGTCTTTTTGGCGCAAGGGTACGGCAAACGCCATTGGCAATTGGGCAAGTATTGCGACCAAACAACCCAATTTGAAGCAGGTCAACCGATTCGTTTGATGAATGAGATGGGCGAGCTGATATTTGATGAGGTGCTTGAGCCAGGCGATGTGTTGTATGTGCCGACCAATCTCTCCCATTATGGAGTGGCAGCTGAGGATTGTTTAACTTTTTCCTTTGGATTTAGGCGCCCTACCCCATTACAGCTGCTCGATAGTTTGGCGGATGTCGCTACCCATTTTGATGATTTAGCCATCCCCCTCAAAATCAACCAACCCCCCGCCGTTGCAGGCGAGCTGTCGATAGCCAGTATTCAAGATATCAAAGCGCAGCTGATTGCGCTGCTAAACTCTGAACTTGGCGATGAAATAATGACTCAAGCGATTAGCGAAACGGTAAGCAAGCGTCAATATGAGCTGATGCTCCCTGACGCGTATGCCGATATTGATGAGCTACAAAGCGCTTTGGCAGTGGGTGCGGTCATCAGGCAAGACATGTCTAGCCGTATTATTTTTACCCAAACCCAAGCGGATTCAAAAACTCACGTAAAAATTTATGTCAATGGCTGTGCCATTGACGCGGACGATATACCCGCTAACGCGCAATCACTCCTCATACGGCTTGCCAATGGTGAATCCTTCGATGAGCAAATTTTGCAAGCAGCCGATATCGAAACTGATATAATTTGTGATTGGATAGAAAATGGCTGGGTAGTGATTGATTACCCTGAAGAAATCATTGGATAACGAAAAAATATTATGAGCTATTATTTTGGGTTTACCCCTTCCGTAGAATTGAGCGCTACCATTGATAAGGCGTATGAGCTGATTGCTAGCAAAAGCAGTGAACGTTATGATGTTTATCGCGATAAAATCACCCAGTTGACCAGTAAAGAGCTGATGGATGCGCTACTGATTAAATTAATCGAATCGCTACCCGATGATTCAGAACGAAAATCGCATTTGATTAAAACTGCAGAAACCATTGAAGCGACTAGCGACAAACTGATTAACACACTGTTAAGCCCTACCAAAAATGAGGATGTGTTACCTAGCTTTGATTTTTTTGACCAAAAAGTATTAAAAAACACCCGATTGGGTGAACGTCGTATCTCAGTGCCACTGAGTGACGAGCTAGCAAAAAGTTTACTGGCTACTATAGAAAACGTCCAAGCAGGTAACGGGCTTGAAGAGCAGCAAAATTTGATTCGGTTATTTAGCGAGTTGACCAAAGCCTGTTTGCAGCATTTCTTAGTTGACTTTACCAAAACGCTCAATTTAAATATGCTCAAACGCGCGGCAATTCCAGTGACCGATGGCATCATCGTCAAAGTAATTGATATCGCGCTACGCCGTTTAATCCCCCAAATGCCGCAAGAATCGCTTGAGCGTTTTACTAAACATTACCAAGCGTTAATATTTAACAATTAGGTATTGCTAACCGTTATTATTCAATTGGATAAAACTGCGTTACAATAGCCCACTTATTTTTTTAAATTAATAGGTCCACCATGAATCAACTTAGCAATCAGCAAATCGAAGAAGCGCTACGCAATTCTGAATGTCTTATCAGTAGCTTTGAAGTGAGTAGTGCTTACGAGCGTTTGGCAGCCAGTGTCAACCTGCACTATGCAGGTCAAAATCCCATTGTGATGGTGGTGATGAATGGTGGGTTGATTCCAGCAGGTCAACTGCTTACCCAGTTTACCTTCTACCATCGTATGTACTATCTCCATGCTACCCGCTATCGCAACAACCAAGGCACCAATGAACTTGAATGGAAATTCAAACCTGATATTGATTTGGCGGGTGAAGATATTTTATTGATTGATGATATTTTTGATGAAGGCATTACCTTAAAAGCAGTGGTCGATGAGCTGGCAAAAGAAAATCCAAAATCTATCCGCACCTGTGTGCTACTCAATAAACTCCATGACCGAAAAGTGCAAGAGTTTAAAGTCGATTTTGTGGGTCTAGATGTGGCAGATCGTTATGTGTATGGCTGCGGTATGGACTATCACGGCTATCTACGCCATATGCCAGGGATTTATGCGTTAAAAAATGTGTAAAACTGCTTGTCATAAATAAAAAGGTATCGTTGGATACCTTTTTTTATGGCGTGTTTTTTTAGAAGATATCTTTGTATGATGTCTGTTTTTATGACCTATCTTTTATGGCGTGTTGTTGAGATGATCAAATTGGAGTTGCAAACCAGTTTGTCGCACGGCTTTTTGTGTCACCGCTAACTCAAAATTTTCTTTAGCGCTATATATGGATAAGGCGGATTTACTGCGCGTCACCGCTGTATAAATCAGCGCTTGGCTTAGTAGTCTTGTATGGGCTTTATCAATACAAATGGCAACTGTATGAAATTCTGAGCCTTGTGACTTGTGAATGGTCATCGCATACGCATAGTCGCAACTTTCACGGCTTAATCGCTGAATAGGTATCACTTTTTCTGCAAAACACGCGTATAACTGCCCTTGGTACAACAGACAAATCGCAATATCACCATTGAATAACCCCAACTGATAGTCATTATTTTGGATGATAATCGGTAAACCGTGATAAAAGTAAGCTTTGGTTCGCGTAATCTTGGAAAACTCGGTAAAAGCTAGGCTCATCTTTTGGTTGATTGATTGGGTGCCCAATTGTCCTTGATGACCTGCACATAGAATACGATAACTATCAAATACCTCAAACAACCCTTTTCGATTATCCGCTTCAAAAATATTGACGGGCTTGCTGTACCATTGCTGCATAAGCGCAAAAAATGGATGATAAGGTTTCGCTAATTGGTTGAAAACAGCAGGCAGACTCGAAGACGCATCAATTGGGTAAAAAGGAATATTAGCTGTTTGCTGTGTTTTACCAGCCAGGTCTGATGGATTTTCACTTTGAGACGGCTTAATTGCTTGCAAATCAATGGGTTGTAATAATTGATGGATTAGCTTTATTTTTTTAGGCGCAGGCAAATTTTGCTGAATGGCGAGAGCAAACTGACCGACAACTGAATTTGAATCAAAGCGTTTTGACTCGGTCAATTCCGTGATATAAGGCTGCAAACGCGTCACCGCACACAAATCTGATAGAACCGACCCCGCATCTACCGCAGCCAGCTGGTTTGCATCACCCAACAAAATCAACCGACCCGTGGGTTTGATAGCATCAACCAACTGACTGGCAAGCTCAAGACCTAGCATGGATGCTTCATCTACAATAATCAAATCATCGGGTAATGGATTTTTGGCATGATAGCGTGGTATGCCATCACTACCAATACCTAACAGCCGATGTAATGTTTTTGCATTGTCCAAAGTGATTTCTTCATCTTGCAAGCTTTTTTGCAAGCTTATACGTAATGATTCTTGCATACGCTGCGCCGCCTTCCCTGTGGGTGCAGTCAAGGTGATAGATAAAGGTGGTAAATTAGGGTCCTGTTTTCTTTTATGCTCGTGCCCCTTTTGCAAACTGGTTACCAGCTTCGCCACGGTAAAAGTTTTGCCGGTACCAGGGCCACCGATAATGATACTCAGCGCGTGTTGACTCGATTTTTCGATGGCGAGCTGTTGCATCGCATTGGGCGCTAAACCATTATCGATGTCCTGTGATGATGATATACCATTAAATGCCGCCACTTTTCTATGGGCAATTTTCATCAACTGCTTGGCTAACGATTGCTCTGCGTACCATTGCCGATGCAGCCAAACAATGTAGCTAACTTGCGTTTCACCAACTCCATCAACTGATTGGGAGAGCTTTTGAAGAATGATAGGCGTATTGGTGTCATGGTTGTATAACTCATCATCTTTCGTCCCTATTACGCTTGCCCAGTTATCGTCCGTCAACTCTGCAATGAGTGATTTTTCATCTTCATTGTTGACCGTCATTTCATACACAGTATGTCCTTCTGACAGTTGTTCATTGATTTGGTCAAAAATTTGCAGGATTTTTGGTTTTTCTTTTGTTTTTTTGTGGTTGTTTTGATTCTTTCTGCTTAGGCTATTTTTATTAGTGTCTGTATTAGTTAGCTGTGATTTTTGCTGCTTACGGTATTGAATAAAATTGGCTAATTGGGTTAATTTAGCAGTTTCTTCAATTGTAGCGGTTAGCTTAGTCGTGTTTGTTTTCATGATAAATTCTTTATGCGTCATTGTTAAATTTTAATTGCCATTGGGATAGCCGAACATATCATCGAGTGCCAAGATGAAGGCACTATCAAACTGCTTTACTAGTTTCCCCCGGGTATCATGTTTGGGTGACATACCGCGTAAAAAAGCATATTCGACCGCACCCAAATGGGTATTGATGTCATAATTGGGTAGTCGCAGTTTGAGATAGCGATGCAATGCCACTTGGTAGATGCTCGCTTGTAACCAATAACTATGCGTGGTCATCGCGTCATATAATGCTGCTTGGTTATAACTGTCGAAATCATTGCCAAGATAATTGCTTTTATAATCGACGATAAAAAACTGTGTGCCGTGCTGATACACCAAGTCAACCTCCCCTTTGAGATACTGCCAAACCATGGTGTTGACTTCTTGGCTCTGCAATTGCAGTGGGATATCAAATTGGTGAAACAACGCATTCAAGTCGCTAAATGACAAATGCTGGTTTAAGCGTAAATTAAACCCTAATTCAGCAACTTTTTGGTTGTATTTGATATTGACCAGCGGGACTGTTGAAGCGGCTAACGGCGTATGGATGATGTCATCTAGCCAATCCACCAACGCAATATAATCAGGCTGCAAATCATCAATGTTGATATCGTGCCAGTTGCCATACTGCCCTGCACTACTCTCTTGTGTAGAAAAATAATTGCTCGGCATTTGGTAGCGTCTTAACGTGCGATCCACCATGACTGACCAGCGTTTTAACTTGTCTGCTCTCGCATCTTGTTGTTGTGGTACAGCCAACTCAGGGGTTTCATTGTAGTTATTGGCGATGTCCTCTAAAACACTATGTAAAAAAGTACCCGGGTTTGTGCCTTTTTCAAAGTTAAATCTAATGAAATTAACCTCGTTGCTCGACTCCCCCGCCATCCTGTTATTGGGGATAGTTAATACGCTAGTTTGCGCCGCTGACAAAATATCATCATCTTGCCTGTCTTCGGCATTAACCACTGTGTCAACGCTAGTATGATCGATATAACGAGACAATGCGGTAAAACTGGTATTCGCCCATCCTTTAAAGGTATCGATGGTGATGACTTTGATGATTTCGTCGTAATCAATCTTAGCGACCGTAGCATTTTGCTCATTTTGCCTATTTTTTTTGAGTGTGAATTTTAGCTTTGAGTCATAGTATTTGCTTAGGCTATTTGAATTTATGATATTTGTCGTTTCAGTCAATGTTTCTTTGACAGCAAATTTTGCTAAATCCTCCATGAAAGGCGCCAAAGCAGAATTTTTCACCGCAGATTTTTTGGCGACAGTCACAAGATACACTTGTTCTTTTGCACGGGTAAGGGCAACGTACAATAATCGCAATCGTTCCTCATAGGCAGATTGGTCTTCAATGGCGACATAATTGATTGGATTGTTATCGGCTATTTGGCTGGGCAATGCGGTCAATCGCCGGCTTAACAGCGGGTTATCATTTTTTTGAGTCAATTTTTGAGTGAATTGGGGCGTTGCTTGATGGGTGGTTTGTATACCATACAGGTATAATGGCGCACCATAAAACTTGGCTTTACTCTCCCCGGTAAATCCAACCACAAACACTATCGGAAATTCCAAGCCTTTAGACGCGTGAACCGTCATCAGTTGCACCCCTTCATCGGATGGCAAGCGCTGCTGCGTTGACCAATCTTCTTTTGGCTGCTGTTGCACTTGGGCGCAGAACCACTCAAATAGTTGATGCTCGCCTACCTGCCCATTGAACTGGTCGCTAATAATATCTAACAACTGGCGCAAATCGATGAGCAATCGCTCGCCATTTGGATGTTTGGCGAGGCGCTGCCAAAAATTGAGTGTGATTTGGCTGGGTAAAGTAAGCGGTTGATTTAATAGCCATTGTATAGCGACCAAAAAACTGTGTTTTTGCCACAATTCGCTAGCGGTCAATACCAGTTGCTGAATCTCAGCCAGACTGGTGTTTGTTGACGCTTGATGAGGATGAGCTTGTCCCCGCGCCTCTTGAGCGTTAGTTTGATTAAGCGCATCATACAACTGGTTGATTTGTTCAAGGGTCAGCTGAAAAAAACTAGACAACATCAAGGATTTTAATTTTGATTCGCTAAATGGCGTCAATAGCACGCTTTGCAAGGTCATCAAATCAACACTCATACTATCGCCAAAGACACTTTGACTACCACCTCTGACCGTCGCAATCCCATGATGATGTAAGCGTTTTTCGATGGTATGAAGTTCATTGTTTTTGACTGCCAACACACAAATATCACTTAGCGTCAAGCCACGATTTTGGTAGCTTAATGGTTTACCATCATCAAATAAATCAAAAATTTGCGCGGCAATGGCATCGGCATAATCCACCGTTTTTTCATCACTTGATGAGATGATGTCATTCGAGGAGTGAGTGTTATTCGAGGAATCAGTATCATTTGATATGGCTTCATTTTCGGCTACTGCCACCACTTGCTGACTATAGGGCGCTTTATATTCGATAGTAATATGATTGAACGCAGGTAAACTGGCCGCTTCATTGTCTAGCGCATTGCCGATAACTAGCTCTGCGGTTTCGCGCGTGGCAGAGATTTTACGATAATAAATTTCACGCCCCATAAAATACGGCTGTTGGTTGATATTGGGTAGCTGTTCGGCTTCATTTGGATCAATATCTTGCTCGCCAACGCCATACCAGTGATTGAGGCTATCAATCAGCGCGGCTGATGAGCGATGGTTTTGGTTGAGTGACTTGGGCTGTTCCGGAAATAATTTTTTTAGTGTGGTGTAATTTTGTACGTCCCCACCGCGAAATCCATAAATTGCCTGTTTGGGATCGCCTACCAACAGCAAAAATTGTGAAGGGGTGTGATATTTTTTAGTATTTGATTTTTCTGCTTTATCTGCTGTCTCTGGCTCAAAGTCTTGTAAATAAACCCTTTGAATTAGTAACGCTTGTTCGGTGTTGATATCTTGCGATTCATCAATTAAGGCGATGGGATACTGATGGCGAATATAACGCGCTAACGACTGACCTTTTTTGCCCGATAACGCATCGTTTAAGCGCGCCAATTGTAAGGCAAAGGTAGTTAGCCGCTGTGATTCAAGGCGTTTTGGTAGGTGGGTACGCACATAACGGCTGATAAACTGGATAAAGTAAAAATTTACTTGTTTAAAGTAGTCTTGCAAGGCTTGCGTTTGTTGGATAAGCTGCCAAATGTTGTCCACGATATCAAAGGATTTGAATGTAGCGCTTTGCTGTTCTTTTTTGCTGTTAAAGCCTTTATCGTTGGCGTATAAATCTTCAATGCCTTCTAGCACCTTGACTATATTGCCAGCTTTATACATAGCAAAGACATTGGTAATATCACCCGTGCTGAGTAAATTTTGCAGATTTTTAATTTCGTTAAAGTGTTTATGAAGTTTATTGCCAGCACTAAACCCTTGCGCTTTACGAAAGTCACTATCAAAATAGACCTCAAACCCACTATCATTATCATCTGCAATCGACTGCATCAGTGCCTTGATAGTAGTGGTATCAAACGCTGTCAATGGTACCGTATCGATGTCAGCGGTATAAAAATTCAGCGCGCGATTGACCGCCTCGTAGTAATCATCAACGGGTAAAAACACGTTATTGTCAAACATCATCGGGTACAATTCAGGCATATTGGCATTGACCTGCGCCATAAATGCCCTAAGTTGGTCGTGAATCATACCCTTGATGATGCCGCTGACATCATTACTGATTTGTACCTCTGCAGAAAACCCAGTTTCGCTACTGTATTCTCTTAGCCACTTTTGACACAAACTATCGAGAGTGCTGACAAATAAGCGATCAAGCTGGTTGAGCGCCAATGTGGTGCGCTGCAGTGCGATACGAAAATTGACGGTATTTTTGGCAGGTTTATGGGTGCTGTTTTCACTATCATCGGCGGTTGGCTTTGGGGTGCTTAGGCTTGCTTCCGGGCTTACTTTTGGGCTTACTGCTGGGGTTTCATCTACCGGCAAACCAAAGACTTGTTTGGCGATCCACTCAATTAAGTGTTTATTGATAGGGTCTTGGTACTTACCCAGTAAATTTTTTTGTGCCGCAAGCGCTTGTACCTGCGCAATAAAATGTGCATATTTTTGCACAGCGATAGCTTTGTTGCTATCCAACTCACTGTCATTTAACGGTGTAAATGTAGAATGATTAATCATTTGCAGCAATTGATAAAAATCTTGCAAGCGCTCACGAATCCGCTGGCGCATTTCGGCAGCGGCACTTCGCGTAAAGGTCGTGGCGATAATTTTTTCACACGGCTGCCCCGCTTGCACGATTAGTCGCAACATCACGCCCGTCAGCGTCCATGTTTTGCCTGTGCCTGCTGAGGCTTCAATCAAATGACGCCCCGTCAATGGCAAAGTGACTGCAGGAGGTAGTAAAGATTCAGCGTCTTCTTTAATGCGTGCTTCGTCGATGTTTGTTTGAGTGTTTGTTTCGATGTCTGCCTCGATATTTGTTTCACTACTTACTTTTATGCTTAGGGTATGAAGATCGTGTTTCATAAGATTTCTTTGATAAAAATGCGTGTCATGCTTCAATAAGTTGATGCAATTCTTTGACCATAGATAACATAGGCTCATAAATCAGCGCGCCCAGCGTCTGTGCAAACCCAATAACCACCGATGGTTTATAATCGCCAATTAAATGCTGCCAAATCGGGTAGTCAAACTGGTTCACATCCACAAAATTAAAATTACTGTCTTTTAGCCAATCACCTAGATGCTGGCTGGCTGGTGCCTCTGGCTGCTTTTGTTGTTTTTGTAAAAATGACAGGCAAAAAGCGGGCGGTACAATGGTTACGACGCTATCAATGAATTGATACACCATCACAATGTCCTGCAAATAACCACAGGCTTGCTCACAAGGGATGGCAGGTAAATACACGGTTTTTTTATTGCTAAACTGCCATAGCGAAAAGCCATCATTCAGCTGTGCTTGTTGAGCCGTGGTGCGGCGAAGCACTTGCCAACATAAATGATGCAACCAAAATTGCAACAGATATTTTTCTTTGCCAGAGGTTGGCAAGTAGTTTAACCAATAGCTGGGATTGGCAGCTGCTGCAACCTTATCTTCAATTGATTGATAAGGTTTATATAATGGCAGGTTAGCAGTGATGACCCAGCTTTCTTTATTGTCTATCAGTCCCGCTTGTTTATCCAGCGCCAAGGCGTTAATGGCGATTCGCTGCTCTTCACAGGGGGTTAACGCCGTTGCCACCCAGTGGACGACCTCATCGGTGTTTTGTACATTTAACGCCCCAAATTTATCTGAATAAAAATCCCCTAATAACTTTGCCTCAGTAGCATCGAGCTGTTGGCTGATGGTTTTTAAGTGATGAACAAAGTCCTGCAAATCTTTTTTGAGTTGTTGCTGATTTTGCTGCAACGATTGGTAGCGGTTCACCCCGGCTGGTAATAACTCATTGATAGCGATGTTCATTGATTGTTGAACGATCGATTCTTGAGCGACTGATGTTTGCGCATTTGCTGCGAGCTTCATCTCGTTGTTATGATTATTATGATTATTATGGTTATTATCTCCCTTATCGGACAAGGCTTGGGCAAAAAAAGCGTCTAACAAAGATTTACGCAACAACCAGCCATCTAACGCATCCAAGGTTAACGATTCAAACTCGTTATCATTGTCATTTCTATCATGGTCACCTTGGGCAGGGATAGCAATGTTTTGTGCCTTCACAAAGGCTTTGGCAGGATCGGCTAGGTTGCCAACGATTTTGCTCAAGTTGACATAATGCTGCTGCGACTGTTCAGGCAGGTCGGACAAACGCTGTTTTAGTTGTTGCCACTGCGATAGCCAGTCAGTTAGTTGCTTTGTATCCCAAACTTGCACGATTGGCTGAGTGGACGTAGCGTTTTTATCTTGCAGCGCCGTATAAAGATTGTGCCAAATTTTGGCAGGTGGGTACAGGGCGGTTTTTGACAGCTTGATTTGCTGGTTTAGGCTGGCTGTGGTTTGTTGTAAATCAGCGGATACCCTATCGTTATTGATTTGCTCGGGACTTTGAATACCTTTATCTTTATGCTCGCTGTTATGCTCAGTTTGCGCCAATTCAAAATAACTTTTATCAAATGGCAAGGCGGCATGATGGGTGACCAAATACGCTTTCACCCATTGTTCAAAGTTGGTTGACTGGGGATTTTGAGAATTACTACTTAGGCTATTTGAGTCGTTACTGGGGTCAAGAATAGCGTCATCATTCGCCATTCGGTTTTGCAAAAAGTCGAGTAATTCCTGTACGGGACTGGCAGGTAAATGCTCGTGGGTATCTGTGGTACTTTTACCATTGTAAAATATCCAGCACGCTTGCTTGGCGCACAGCAACGCATCCAAAAAAGCGCCTAAATCGTCATCTTCTCTAAATCTGTCACCGCGAATCGGCAATCCTGCCTGCATCAAGTTATAACGGTTTTGCTGCTCTTGCTTTGGAAATTCAGATAAATTTAAATTGAGCATCACCACCAACTTATACGGCAAGCTGCGCACTGAACCGATACGGGCAAAGGTAATCACCCCAGACGGCTCGGCACTTACTTGCTGATTGATAATCGATTGGGCGATGTTTTCGAGTACAAAAGTGAGTTTAAGTGGCAAATTCTCGGTGTCAATTTGTTGCACTGACTCGGTAGGTGGGTTGGAGTTTTTTGCGGGTGTGCTTGTTACCGTAGCGAGGTATTTGCTATTGGCTTCAATATTTTCTTTTAGGTCATTTTGTGCGGCAAAAATCGCGCGCCACGCATTGGTTTGATTAAATAGGCTAAATTTTTGTTGAATGAGTTTTTCTATTTGGCTTAGCCAGTCAGGCAGGGTTTTGACGTCATTACCTAGGTGACGATTGTCATCCAACGTTTGATAAATATCACACAGCAC
Organism: Moraxella sp. CTOTU48841; assembly: GCF_032061225.1. NCBI lineage: Bacteria > Pseudomonadati > Pseudomonadota > Gammaproteobacteria > Moraxellales > Moraxellaceae > Moraxella > Moraxella sp. CTOTU48841. The sequence continues at coordinate 8,572 of NZ_DAMBFQ010000001.1, read as the reverse complement.
AGCGACGATGTCGGCATCCGCCATGGTTAAGTTTGTCAGTGGTATAAACTTCTCTACCACGCCAAAGCTATTGGTATACTCGCCAAAACTGACCACCGTGGCTTTGGGCATCATCACGCCAGCAACCAAGCGCTCAAGCGCGTAAGCAAAGGTGTATCGATAGTCATCATCGGCAGCACTTAAGGTTTGCTGCAAATGCAGCTCGTCAAACCCGCGAATAAATCCCGCCTGAGTCAGCAAATCACAAGCACGGGTCATCTGCTCCAAATTAAGCCCAAAGCTTTCATATAGCGGCGCTAGCATCAACCAATCAAATACTTCGCTACGCTGAAACCGAGCGCCTGCCCGATTGAGCAGCGTGTAATAACCTGTAATCGCTTGCCAAAGCAGGTTGATATCTTTTGCCACCACGCCTGTCACTTTGGCGGGCAACTGATAGCCATCGCCGCCCACATGTTTGGGGAACGTGGCTTCGATGATGTTTTGGTGGGTTTCGATGTCGGGCAATAATACCAAAATATCTGACAACGCCCGTCTATCCCAAGGATCGGTGGGGATCTGCGCGGGTGTGGCTTGCATGTCGCTATAATTTAGCCACCCGATAATCATACTGCGTAGCACTTCAAGCTGGCGCACCATGCTATGACAGACATGAATGGCAATACTGGTATCAAGTGGTTTGGGTCGCCATTTTTCCACGTTTTCAAGTTGCTTGTTGGATTCTTGCTTGAGTTTGTCTTTAATGGCTTTGTATAAACCAAGCGTGGATTCAATATCTTTAAGCCCATTACTTTGAATATTGGCAAGCTGCTGCTGCAAAAGCTGGGTTTGCTGCGCGAGGTTTTGGCGGCTATCTTCACTCGCTGCTTTTGCTGCTTTCGTTTCATCGCCTTTCACCAGTTTAAGCATGTCATTGATTTTGGCGGTGGTTGCGACTTCTTCTAGCATTAAGATGTCATGTTGTATAAATTCGAGTAACGTATTGGGCGGGGTATTATCAAAGTCATCTTGCCATAGCACATGCTCATATTCATTACCCGATAAGCTTGCGAGCATGGCAAACACTTCACGCGATTGTTTGCCAAACCGTGACAACAAGGTATGACCATAATCTTTTAGATACCAAGCGTCATGCTTGCTGGCATCGTCTTCCATTTGCATTTGCATGAGCCAGTTTTTATCGACGATATCTGCCCAAAATTGCTCTGACGGGTTAAAGTGTAAAATCGTGACGTCGGTTAGCACCCCTAAGCGTTGTAAATCCAATAACTCTGTCGGTGGTAACTGCTGCAAAGTAAATAAAAACACGTGCTTTGGTAACTTGCTACGACTGATGTTGCGGATACGGGTCTCTGAATGGTTTAATGCTTGCCAAAACTGCTGATGCAACTGCTCGCGAAACCGGTAGTCATCATCAAACAGCTGCCGCCATAAAAATCGCTGCGCGGCTTCTAACTGTTCGTAATGCTCAACAAGCCAGTCTGGTGTCTCGATGGCATTGGACGCATCCCGCCCGTTTAAGCGGTTATGCAGCGCATCTTTTTTGGCAATCATGTCACTCACCGCGACAGGTTTGTCTTGCCCCCAATGAGTAAGCCACTGCGGACGATAGGTCATATAGCGATTGAGCATATTTGCCATATCACTGGCTAGCTGCCAGATGCGTTGATCTTGGGTTTGTAAGTCAGCAGATTGGCTAATCACGTCATTAGACAGTAGCGATTGGTTATTCGCCCAACTTAAACTGTCAATGGTGGCGGGTGTATCAGATGCAAAACCAGTCGCATTTGGGCTATCCGCTTCTTTGTCCTCAACCAGCGGCGATAAAAATGGATAAAGCGGATGTTGCGGCTGCTCCACAATGGCTTGTCGGTACTGGGTTAAATAGCCAAAGATTTGCCACTGCATGACGTTTTTGGACAGCATTGCCACTTCTGGCACGTCTAATATATCGTCGTCCTCCGAGATGCGCGCATACGTTCTTAAAACTCGCTGCATCAGTCCCAAAAAATAGCGACCCCAAAATTCAGTAGTCACTAAGGTGCTGATGCCTGCCTTATCTGCGACTTGTTTTTTTAACCACTCCCCCATGACTTTAGATGGCACAATCACCTGAAATGGCTCAAAAATTGAGCTTTGATAACTGGGATTTTTGTAGGCGTTTAACAAATGGTCAAATAGCTTATCGACTTTATTGCTTTGTATAATCGTTAGCATGCAGTAAATACTCAAGAATTTTTATAGATCGTAAGTGGGTCGCTCAAAAAATTATACAGCAAAAAAAACACCTCACCATCACCGCTTAATGAAAAAAACGCCCGAATTGCAACGGTCGCGACAGCTAGTGTCGCCTACAATCTATTAACCTCTGTAACTCACTTAGCTGTCATACAATACAAAATATGCAATACGCGGCGAACAAAGTGATAAACTTATCCCTACGTCACTCATGAGTATGTTTTTGGTTACGTTTCATTTTTAAGTGTTGTAAGCCATTTATTTTACTTATAATATTAAGCTTACTAGGTCTAACGCATAAAAGAAAAAACCGTATAAGAGAAAACAATAAGGAGACGATCATGACTGACAATACTAACGCTAACCCTATCGACAAATCTCAATTAGACAACGCCCAATCTGATGTTGCCAATGAAGCGATGGAAGGCATCAATCGTACCGACATCAACCAAGATAATGCGAGCACTCCTACCTCTAAGGGTTCTGATGAATCGCTACTTGATATGCTACATGAGGCGAAAAAATTCGAAGATGAAGATGAAGATGAAGAATAAGATAAAATCAAACGGTTAAGGTATTTACTTAGCCGTTTTTTTACGGGTTAATAAATATGTTTGATAAGCCAGCGCTGATGATAACACAATCACAATGGGTAGCATCAGCGTCATGTATTTGTAGTGGATATAGCCCAAAGCACCTAATACCCCGCCCCCGCAAAAGCTATACCATATCATCGCTTGAAACACGAACATCTTCTTATTAATCGATCTGCCTGCCAGCCAATTACCCAAAGCTGAGCCCATATCTGAGGTCAACCCTGTCAAATGGGTGGTGCGAATCACTGCACCGCTATAGGTCGCGACCATCGAATTTTGCAGTCCGCAAGCCATCGCGGCAAACACCTGCCCCCAAAATGACTGATAGCTAAATAAAATCAAACTGATGATTAATAAACTTGCTTCAATTAACAGAGCTTTGCCATAGCGTTTACCTTCTTTTAATGCCGTACTACCCACCACAAAGCCACTGATAACTGCCCCAGATAAAAACGATAACAGCACGATACAAACCATCGCCATCTGCTGGTAGTGCTGTTCCGCCAATGCTGTGGCAAATAGCGTCACATTGCCCGTTACATGCGAAGCAGATAAGTGCGTGAAGCCGACTAACGCGGTGCTATTGATACACCCTGCATTAAACGCCAGCACGCAGCCACCCCATAAAATCCACTTAGGTAATTTATTAATCATTAGCTACCGCCATCTATCAGTCTTTAGCTGACTTGCCAAACATGTTAAGCCTGACAAAAAATGGTAAGCTTAACCAGACGGCTTTGCAATCCCTATCCAAACATCAATCAAAAAAAGTAAGCAAAAAAACAGCAAGCAAAAAAAAGAGCAACCATGGTCGCTCTTTTATCAACTAGTAGCCTAAAAATTAGTCTTCTACCTGCATCATCACTTGTTCAGAGAGTGCCACAGTATTAAACCCAGCATCGACAAATAAAATCTCGCCGGTGATACCAGACGCCCAAGGCGATAACAAGAACATCGCGGCATTGCCGACTTCTTCAATATTGACATTGCGCTGTAGCGGTGACATTTTGGCGTTGGTGTCGAGCATTTTACGAAATGATTTGATACCGCTTGCCGCCAAGGTACGAATTGGACCGGCAGAAATCCCATTGACACGGATACCATCGCTACCCAGAGAGCTGGCAAGGTAGCGAATGCTCGCTTCCAGACTCGCTTTGGCTAGACCCATGACATTGTAGTTTGGCAACACATGGATACTGCCTTCATACGTCAATGTTAACAGCGAGCCTTGGCGTTTTGCCAGCAATTCACGGCTGGCTTTAGCAAGCGCCACAAAGCTGTAGCTACTAATATCATGGGCAATGGCAAAGCCTTCACGGGTGGTCACTTGAGTAAAATCACCATCTAGCTGATCGGCAGGGGCAAAACCAATGGCATGTACGACCCCATCAATGCCCTCTGGCCAGTGTGCAGCAACTTGGGCAAAACACGCTTCGATTTCGCTATCTGATGCTACATCACAGGCCAATACCTTCTCTGCACCAAAAGTTTCGGCTGCCATATCCACGCGTTTTTTCATTTTTTCATTCGGATAGGTCAAAATTAAACTCGCACCTTCACGATGTAACGCTTCTGCGATACCCCAAGCAATCGATAATTTACTGGCGATACCGGTAACAACGAAACGTTTCCCTGTTAATAGCATGGTTTTTCCTTATTTTTCAGTGAACGAATATGCACTATAATAGCTCAAAATTAGGGGTTAATTCTAGCAAAAAACCCAAACAAAGCAAATTTAGTGATTTTCATGGCGTTTGTGACAAAAATCGCTTTACAAATAGTGGTAAAGCGTTAAGCTATGCCTATTTTTTTGAAACTTAAATGTTATCATGACTATGCCTGCAAATTTTGACGAGATTATCCAACAAAACAGTGATGCCTACCGCACCCTCATTGCATCAACAGGGGAAGACTTAACACGTGAAGGACTGCTTAATACCCCAGAACGTGCCGCTAAAGCCTTTAGTTTTTTGACCCAAGGCTATCATCAAGACTTGGTCGAAATTACCAATAACGCGATTTTTCCCACTGACAATAATGAATTGGTCATGGTAAAAAATATCGAGTTTTATTCGATGTGTGAGCACCACATGTTGCCTTTTTATGGCGTGGCGCATGTGGCGTATCTGCCCGATGGCAAAGTGATTGGACTGTCAAAAATGGCACGTATCGTGGATATGTACGCTCGACGTTTGCAAATTCAAGAAAACTTAACCCGCCAAATCGCGCAAGCGGTGATGGATATGACAGGGGCAAAAGGCGCGGCGGTGGTGATGGATGCCGCGCATATGTGCATGATGATGCGCGGCGTGATGAAACAAAAATCTGATACCCGCAGTATGTCACTACTGGGCGAATTCAAAAACAATACCGAGGCAAGACAAGCGTTGTTAATGGCGATTCCAAGCGCCTAATATCTAAGCTACTTAATACCTAAGCTCAGTACCTAAACTTAGCGCCTAAACAAGTCAACCTAAATTAACTAGTCAAATAAGCCCCAGTGATGTTACTGGGGCTTATTTATATTCAGCCGATTTATAACGGGCATATAGTACTTTTCAATCTCATCTATTGGCGATACACTAAAATGGTTTTCGATTTTTGCCCTGTAAGACCATAACATTGAGACAAACACATTAAGATAATAACAAGGAACATAAAATGATCCATCATACCAAGGCGATTAACCGCTTTCTTGACTACGTTAAAGTTCAATTGCCCATCATCCAAGCGCCGATGGCAGGTGTCCAAGACAGCAAACTTGCTATCGCTGTATGCCAAGCAGGCGGACTCGGCTCACTACCTGGCGCCTTGCTCAGCCTACAAAAAATCGAAAGTGAAATTAAGGCTATTCGTGCTGCGACTGATGCCCCTTTTAATGTCAATTTTTTTGCGCATCAACAACCTGACTGTACCCAAGCGATGCAAGAAAAATGGTTGAATACCCTACAACCTTATTATCAAGAATTTGGTTTGACGCAAGATGAGATAGCTGCGACCGGTGGACGTCAGCCATTTACCCATGAACAAGCAGCGCTATTGGCGGATTTAAAAGTCCCTGTGGTGAGTTTTCATTTTGGGCTACCGGACAAAGCTTTGTTAAATATCGTCAAAAAATCCGGGGCGATTGTGATATCCTCTGCCACCACGCCTGCGGAAGCACGCTGGCTGCAAGCCAATGGGGCGGATATGATTATCGCGCAAGGATTGGAAGCTGGCGGACATCGGGGTATGTTTTTAAGCCAAGATGTCACGCTGCAAGCGGGCACTTTTAGCCTATTGCCCAATATCATCCGCTCTGTCAGTTTGCCGGTGATTGCGGCAGGTGGTATCAGCGACAACGCTACCGCACAAGCAGCGTTTGCCATGGGTGCCAGTGCAGTACAGGTGGGTACGGCTTTTTTGCTGGCAGAGGAGTGTGATACCAAAGACTTTCACCGCAAGGCGCTACAAAGTGAGCGAGCCGAACACACCGCTTTAACCAATCTATTTAGTGGCGGCTTAGCACGCGGGATTGTCAATCGCTTTATGCAAGAAACGGGGTATATTAGCGAGTCTGCACCGCCATTTCCCCATGCATCGTTTGTCAGTAACCCCATTAAAGCCAAAGCCGAAAGTATGGGAAGTGATGAGTTTAGCTCACTGTGGGCAGGGCAAAATGCAAGATTGGCGAAAAGTGGTACAGTAGATAAAATTATTCAAGATTTACTGGGCTACTAATTGCAAAAATAATCTTGATATATTTTTTTAGTAAAAAAAACGTGAGTAGCATCACTCACGTTTTGTTGAATGAACAGTTTAGAAACCTAATGTTTTGCCATCAGGATTTCTTGGGTCAGAATAGCCATAAAACCCAGAATCATCAGCTTGAATAATTTGAATACGTCCCATTGGTGCTTTAGTAACCACTTTATGACCTTTGTCTTGCAACAATTTTATCGTATCAGGACTAATGCCTGCTTCAACTCTAAGCTCATCAGGTAACCATTGGTGATGAACGCGTGGTGTAATTATCGCTTCTGCGGGATTCATTTCATGGTCAATCGTATTAACCACACTTTGTAATACAGTCGTGATGATACGAGCACCGCCTGGACTACCTGTCACCAGCCAAGGTTTATTATTCTTCATGACAATCGTTGGTGTCATTGAAGAAAGTGGACGTTTTTTTGCTTCAATCGCATTGGCAGTGCCACCCACTAGACCAAACGCATTTGGCACACCGGGTTTCACTGAGAAGTCATCCATTTCATTATTGAGTAAAATCCCTGTGCCTTCTACAACAATGCCACTACCAAAGTTAAGATTTAATGTATAGGTGACAGCAACGGCATTGCCCGCTTTATCCATGACGGAAAAATGCGTAGTCTGGTCACTTTCATAAGGTTGTGGTTTACCAGGTTTAATGTCTGATGAAAGTCTTGCTTTATTATCATCAATCGTTTTGACCAATTCATTAGCATATGCTTTCGATGTTAAACCTGTGACAGGGATTTTGACAAAATCCGGGTCGCCCAAATATTCTGAGCGGTCAGCATAGGCTAATTTCATACTCTCTGCCATGTGGTGAATATTTTTGGCACTATTTACCCCATCTTCTTTGATAGGGTAATGCTCAAGCATATTTAATATCTCAATCAAGTGTACACCACCTGAACTTGGAGGTGGCATGGTAACAACTTTATAGCCTCGATAATCACCAATAATTGGCTGACGCTCAACAACTTTATATGCTTTTAAATCTTCAAGTGTCATTGTGCCACCATGTGATTGCATTTCTTTAGCAATTTTTGTGGCGATTTCACCTTGATAAAATGCTTTTGCCCCTTGTTTAGCAATCAAACGCAATGATTTCGCCAAGTCTTTTTGTACCAACAAATCACCAGATTTCAGCGGTTCACCGTTTTTGAAAAAAATCGCTCTGCTAGCTGACCATTTACCCAGTGTTGATTTTTCTTCCTTTAACGTCTGTGCCAATACATCGCTGACAATAAACCCTTTGTCTGCAAGCTTAATTGCAGGCTCAAGCACTTTAGATAATGGCATGGTACCCCATTTTTTTAGCGCGTATTCCATCCCAGCTACTGTACCAGGCACACCTGAAGCGTCATGCGTGAACAATGATTTTCCATCAATAACATTACCTTGATTATCAAGGTACATATCACGGCTAGCTTTGGCTGGCGCAATTTCTCGAAAATCAATCGCAACATCTTTGCCAGTTTTATCATCATGCAACACCATAAAACCACCACCACCAATGTTGCCTGCATTTGGCAAGACGACTGCTAAGGCAAATCCAACCGCGACCGCCGCATCGATAGCATTCCCGCCTTGTTTTAATATATCCAAACCAACTTGCGTTGCTAACCCTTGCTCGGAAGCCACCATACCATTTTTACCATAGACAGGATGAAAGATATCATTACTGCTATCGTAGCGATTTGCCGCTAACTGGCTAGCATTGGTGGCGGGTTTTGGTAATAGTTTGCTTTGGGCAATGGGTGATATCACCAACATTAAAGCCAATGACAGATTGGTTAAAATCAGTTTAGGTTTTAGTCGCATGTCCCTATCCTTCTAAATTACTAGTTGATGTTGTGGCAGATACAAATAATATGTATTGCTACAATATACATAAATCCTTTCACAAAAAACGTCATATTAAATTGTGACAAAAATATTTGGTAGTGGTATGAAAAGTATGCTGGTATAGAAATAAAAAAGACAGCTTGAGA